>NZ_VCKX01000352.1 GCF_005889725.1 Nonomuraea zeae | reverse complement strand
CCCATGAGCGAATACGCCGCCCGCACCCGCCCCACCGACGGGCTACCCGACGACCCGTGGCTGCGCACCCACGTACGCGCCGGCGGCCACATCGTCGGCATCGCCCCCACCTCCATGCTCGTAGCCGGATCACTGGCCCAATGGCGGCACTGGACCGGCCTGCCCTTCGACGCCGACGGCCCGGTCATCGTGCCCGGCGCGCTCGCACCCGTTCACGCCAGCCTCGCCCACGACCACGCCGTCTACGCCGAACCCAACGTGTGGGTGCACCACCCGCTGGCCTGAGCACTGTGATCTCGGCAGGCGCCACCACGCGGCCCGCCGCTGCCCCGCCGGGGGCTTGGCATCACTGACCGACCGGGGAAGCCACAACGGCCAGCGTTTCGGTCGGCCCGGTGCGACCGCCGGCGCGAGCCTGATGACCCTGATCGAACGCACAGCCGCCACCCGAAAGCCGTCGATCAACGAGCCACGACGTTCTGTCCGGATATGGCCACCCGCTGACGGATGCTGGTCCAAGGGGGATGCTGAACCCGTATGGTCGTGGCGTCCGCTGGGGCGGGTGAGATGACATGGATTTCGGCTATGCCCGTCTCAGGACCAGCGGGCAAGATTTGATCACGCAGGTCGCGGCGCTGAAGGCTGCGGGCGTGCCGGAGGGGCTGATCTGGTCAGATCGGCGATGCACCGGCGGCAGCCGCGAGGGCTGGGAGGACCTGCTGCGGCACGTCCGACCGCACGCCGGTCACCGGATCACCGTGGAGACTCTGGACCGGCTGGGTAGCACCACATACGAGTGCCTCCCCCTCGCTCACGAGCTGACTGAGCAGGGCATCGGACTCCGCACGCTTGCCGACCCACTCCTCATCGACACCAGCCTGCCCGGTCCGGCAGCCGAGACGACCGTCGCACTGCTGGCCATGTTCGCCCGGATGGAGCGGCTCTATGAGAGCGAACGCGGCGCCGAGGCGAGGGTTAGAGAGATTTGGAACGGAATCCGGCGTTAGCGGGGTTCTCGCTGGTCAGCGAGCCCCCTGCTATCTCCCTCTTTCAGATGAGCTCGCGCCGGATTCCGTTCGATCTCGCAGCGCAACTTTGATCTACATTGTGTGACGGTAGGTAGCGGTTGGTACCGGCTGTGTTGCTCTGATGACGCTGTGTCTGTTGGGTCATACGTCGCGTACATGCCTGTCGACTTCCTGAGCGGCTCAGAAGCGGCGAAGTACGGCCGTTACGACGCTCCGCCCTCCCGGGCCGAGATGGAGAAGATCTTCTTTCTCGACAACGTGGACGTGGCCCTGATCAAGGGACATCGTGGCCGGCACATCAGGTACGGTTTCGCTCTCCAGCTCGTGACCGTTCGCTATCTGGGGTGCTTTCTGGCTGATCCGCTGAAGGTGCCTAACGAGGTCCTGGATGTCGTCGCCGCCCAGCTGGGGATCGAGGATCCGTCCTGCGTGAAGCGTTACACCGAGCGGAACAAGACGCGGCTGGAGCACACCTGGGAGATTGCCAAGGCGTGCGGGTTGAAGGACTTCGCCCGTTTATCAGGCGACACATTAATGTGCACGGCCGCTATTTTTTTTCAGCGTCCGCAGCTGGGTGACGGGCGGCGGGCCTTGCGTGATCCTGACGCCGACGACGCCGACGACGAGGATTGACGGCGGCCCGGCATGTTCCCTCTCAACATGCCGTAAGGCCGCGCTCCTACTGCCCTGGCAGTAGGAGCGCGGCCTGCACTGGCACGACGACATGGCCGGTCGGGTCAGACAGCCTGGAGTCCATGTCGAGCAGCTTGCGGACGGCCAGGCCCGGAGCCCGCGATGAGTGATCTGGTGTCGGTGACCGTTCTTTTTGTGCTGTCCGGGATCGGATACGTCGCGGCCGCTCGCGCGCGAAAGAACGACGCCGATGCGACGGCGAGGGTGCACCGCCTGCTGGTGCCGCTGCTGCTGGCCGGTGTCGGGGCCGGGTTGCACGTGACGGCGCTGTGGATGCTGGCGGGCATGAGCGGCGGGTACGCGGGGTGGTAGTTCCCGCCACTCAGCGGCCGACGTCGGGCGAATCGGTCGGCTCGGAGCCTTGTCGGACACCGAGAGCTGCTGGTGGGGGGCCGCGCGGTGAGTGACCTGATAGGGCTGATCGTGTTGTCCGTGCTGTCCTCGATCGCGTATGCGGTTGCCGCCGTGGTCCAGGAGCGTTACGCCGAGGTGAGGCGGGGTGTGCGTCGCTGGGCCGTGCCGCTGCTGCTCAATGGGGCCGGTGCCGGGCTGCATGTGGCGGCGCTGCCGTTTGGCGCCGTCGGCGTGGTCCAGGCGCTGGGCGCGCTCACGCTCGTCTTCGCCTTGCCGATCGCCGCGGCGCGGCGGCGCGGCCGGGTGGCCAGGGCCGCGTGGGGGCAGGCGTGGCTCACCGTCGCCGCTCTGGCCGGGCTGCTCATCCTCACCGCTCCTGGGACGGGCGCCCTATCTGCTTCCGCAGCGCTGTGGCTGGCCGGCGGCGTCGTTGCGGTGATCGGCACGCTGGCGCTCACCGCCCGGCACGTGGGCGCGCCGCTCGCGCGCAGTCTGCTGCTCTCGGCAGCGGCGGGAATCGCCTTCGGGGCCGCATCAGTGTTGACCAAGGCCCTCCTGGCCGACGCGCCCGATCGCGTGCTCACCGGCAGGTGGCTGCTGACCGGCGGCATCGTCGCAGGGCTGTCCTTGGCCGGGCAGATCCTCAGCCAGCGCTCCTACCGTGGCGCCGGGCTGGCCGCCCCCTTGGCCATGGTCAGTGTCGTCAACCCTGTCCTCGCCTGCGCCATCGGGTGGTGGCTGCTGGGTGACGGCGTCCGCTTCGGTGCGGCTGGAGCCGTCCTGGCGGTCGTGTTCGCCTTCGCCACCGTCCGCGGCGTCGTCGGCCTGGCGGCCCAATCCCACCCCGCGGGCGCCTCTGCGGCGGCTGCGACCCCAGCTTGTCCGGCTGAGGCGTCTCGGACCTCGTAATCCCGGATCCGTCGCCACCGGGATCCTGCGGACGGGCGGGCTCGGCCAGGCGGCGAGAACGTGACAGACTCCCCCGCCATACGTTCGGCCGCGGCGCGGTTGGGGGCGGCGGGTACTGCGATTCCAGTAGGCCAAGTGCCAGCAACCGCATGACGACGGGACAGGCCGGCGCCCGGAAGCCTGGCGAGGTACCTCTCTCAACACCTGGAGACCTCCGTCCCGTGGCTACTTTCCTTTATCGACTCGGCCGTATGGCCTTCCGGCGACGCTGGTACGTCGCCATCGTCTGGCTGGCGATCTTCGGCGCTGTCGCGTTCGCCTCGACCACCGCCGGCGACCCTCCACCCGATACCGGCTCCATGCCGGGCATCGAGGCGCAGAACGCCTATGACCTGATGAGGCAGCGCTTCCCGGGCGCCTCCGACAGCGCCGACCGGGCCACCGCCAAGATCGTCTTCGTCGCTCCCGACGGGCAGAAGGTCACCGACACCGACAACCGGGCGGTGATCGAGAAGCTGGTGGCCGAGGCGTCGGCGGGCAGCAGCCAGGTCGCCGGCGCGGTGAGCCCGTTCCGGGCGGGCACGGTCAGCCAGGACGCCTCCACGGCGTATGCGAGCATCACCTACAAGGTGCCGTCCAAAGAACTCACCGACGACACCAAGACCCACCTGCAGCAGGCCGTCGACGAGGCCCGGAACGCGGGCCTGACGGTGGACGCCGCCGGGTCCGTGCTGGCCTCCCCCACGGCGGCGGGCGGCCTCAGCGAGATGGCAGGCATCGTGATCGCCGCGCTGGTACTGCTGATCACGTTCGGGTCGATGGTGGCCGCCGGGCTGCCGTTGCTGACCGCCGTGCTCGGGGTCGGCATCAGCATGGTGGCGATCATGGCCCTCGGCGCCACGCTCGGATTGTCGACGACGAGCAGCAGCCTGTCGTCCATGCTGGGGCTGGCGGTCGGCATCGACTACGCCCTGTTCGTGGTCTCCCGCTACCGCGAGGAGCGAGGCCGGGGGCACGCGCCCCGGCAGGCGGCCGGCCTGGCGGTGGGCACCGCCGGCTCGGCGGTGGTCTTCGCCGGGCTCACCGTTGTCATCGCCCTGGCCGGGCTGTCGGTGGTCGGCGTCCCGACGCTGACCAAGATGGGGCTGAGCGCCGCCGGGACCGTCCTGGTCGCGGTGCTCATCGCCTTGACCCTGGTCCCGGCGCTACTCGGCTTCTTCCCCGACGCCGTCCTGTCCCGCCGGATCCGCAAGAGCACGACCGTTCACGCGGCGACCGCTGGCACGACCGGCAACGCGGGGACCCGCTGGGCCCGGTTCGTGCTGCGCCGCCCGGTGCCCGTGCTCGTCGCCTCCCTCATCGGGCTGGGCGCGCTGGCCGTGCCGATGCTGGACCTGCAACTGGGCATGCCGGGCGATGAGACCAAATCCACCGCGACCACCGAGCGCCGCGCCTATGACGAACTGGCCGAGGGCTTCGGCCCCGGCTTCAACGGACCGCTGACCATCGTGGTGGACGCCGGCAACGCCGCCGAGCCCGCAACGGCGGTGCAGGCCATCGCCGGCAAGATCGACGCCACCGAGGGGATCGTGTCGGTCTCCGAGGCCCGGTTCAACCCGGCCGGCGACACCGCGATGTTCACCGCCACCCCGTCCACCGCCCCCACCAGCCAGCAGACCATGGACCTGGTCAACCTCATCCGCGAGCAGCGGCCGGCGACTGAGGCCGGGACGGGGGCGACGTTCATGGTCACCGGCACCACGGCCGTCAACATCGACGTCGCGCAGAAGATGCAGGGCGCGCTGATCCCGTATCTGGCCGTTGTCCTCGGCCTGGCCTTCCTGCTGCTGATGGTGGTCTTCCGTTCGCTGCTGGTGCCGCTCAAGGCCGCCGTCGGCTTCCTGCTGTCGGTGCTCGCCTCGCTCGGCACGGTCGTCGCGGTCTTCCAGTGGGGCTGGGGCGCCGGCCTGATCGGCCTGCAGCAGACCGGCCCGATCATCAGCATGATGCCGATCATGGTGGTGGGCATCACGTTCGGCCTGGCCATGGACTATGAGGTGTTCCTGGTCTCGCGGATGCGGGAGGCCCACATCCACGGGGACGAGCCACGCCAGGCGGTGGTCACCGGGTTCCGGCACAGCGCCCGGGTCGTCGTGGCGGCCGCACTGATCATGATGGCGGTGTTCTCCGGGTTCGTCGGCGCCAGCCTGTCCATGATCAAGATGATCGGTTTCAGCCTGGCCGTCGCCGTGCTGTTCGATGCCATCGTGGTCCGGCTGGCCTTCGTCCCCGCCGTGCTGGCCCTGCTCGGCGAGCGGGCCTGGTGGCTGCCCGGCTGGCTGGAGCGGCTCCTGCCCCGCGTCGACGTGGAGGGTGCCGCCCTGGCGGCCGAGCCGGCCGACGACTCGATTGCGGCTGCGACGACGGGCCTGGAGCCGGTACGCCGCTGACCGGCCACCGCCCGGGCGGGCCCGTCCGCGCACTCAGCGGTCGGGCCCCGTTTGGCATCGAAGCCCCAGGTCACCGACCATGGGCACACAGCAACCGACCGGAGCACGCGATGACCCTCGACTGGCGTCAGTACGCCACAGACCACCCCCGCCTCGTCGAGGCGACGCTCATCGCACTGCTGTGCGCCGCCTCCGGCCCGCTCTCCCTCTACGCCAGCCGCCCCTACGCCGAGGGCCTGGACTGGGCCTCAGCCATCCCACTGGCCGCCGCCGCCTCCCTGGCCCTGCTGTGGCGCCGCAGCCACCCCCGCATTGTGGTCGTGGTCACCGCGGTGTGCGCCGCCGCCGCCGGCGGCGTCGGCTACCTGCTCACCCCGCTGCTGCTGGCCCCCGTCATGGCCGCGCTCTATGAACTGGCCATACGGGTCCCGCGCAGGGTCTCTCTCGGCTACTGCCTGACCGCCACCGCGGTGATCGTCCCGACGGCGCTGTTCGGCGACCGGTTCGACCACCCATGGCCGCTGACCACCATCAACCCCATCTTCTGCCTCATCCTGCCGGTCGTCGCCGGCTCGGTGACCCGCCTGCGGCACGCCTACCTGCAGGCCGTCCAGGCCCGCGCCGAGCACGCCGAACGCACCCGCGAGGAAGAGGCCCGCCACCGCGTCGCCGAGGAACGCATGCGCATCGCCCGCGAACTGCACGACGTGGTCGCCCACCACCTGGCCCTGGCCAACGCCCAGGCCGGCACCGCCACCTACCTGGCCCGCACCAGCCCCGATCAGGCGCAGCACCTGCTCACCGAACTGGCCGGCACCACCTCCTCAGCGCTGCGCGAGCTGAAGGCCACCGTCGGCCTGCTGCGCCAGGCAGGCGACACCGACTCCCCCCTGGAACCGGCCCCCGGCCTGCACCAACTGCCGGACCTGACCGCCACACTCACCTCCGCCGGGCTCGACGTCGACGTCACCATCGAGGGCCGGCAACAGCCGCTGTCGCCGGGCGTGGATCTGACCGCCTACCGGATTGTGCAGGAGGCGCTCACCAACGTCACCCGGCACGCCGCCACACCCGCCGCCCGCGTCCGGCTGGCCTACGGCAGCGACCGGCTGACCATCACGATCACCAACGACACCGGCCCGACAGCGCCCGCCCCCAACGGCCACGGCTTCGGCCTCATCGGCATGCGCGAACGCGCCCACGCCGCGGGCGGCCACTTCGAGGCGGGACACCGGCCCGAAGGCGGCTTCACCGTCACCACCGAACTTCCCATCCGGCACTGACCCGGGACGACCCTTGTGACCATCCGCATCCTGCTCACCGACGACCAGACCCTGTTGCGCGCGACCTTCCGCATGCTCATCGACGCCAACCCCGACATGGAGGTGGTCGGCGAAGCGGCCGATGGCGCCCAAGCCGTGGCGCTGGCCAGGACCCACCGCCCCGACATCGTCCTGATGGACATCCGCATGCCCCACGTCGACGGCCTGGCCGCCACCACCATGATCTGCGCCGAACCGGACCTGGCCGCCACCCGGGTACTGATCCTCACCACCTTCGAAACCGACGAGTACGTCGCCCAGGCGCTACGCGCGGGAGCCAGCGGCTTCCTCGGCAAGGACGTCTCAGCCGAAGCGCTCCTGGACGGCATCCGCACCATCGCCGCCGGTGACGCGCTGCTGTCCCCCGCGGCCACCCGCTCCCTCATCACCCGCTTCCTCACCACCCCCGAACCAGGGGCACCTACGGCGCCCGACGAGCGGCTGGCCGCACTCACCCCACGAGAACGTGAGGTGATGACCCTGGCCGCCGAAGGCCGCTCCAACGACGAGATCGCCGAGTTCCTGGTCCTCAGCACGCTCACCGTCCGCACCCACATCCAGCGCGCCATGACCAAGCTTCAGGCCCGCGACCGTGCCCAGCTCGTCGTCATCGCTTACCAGTCCGGTCTGGTCCGTCCACCGCCACGCCCCGCTCCTTGATCTTCCCCACTCGCAGGGGGCCGCGTGGTGACGTGTCCCGCTTGTATGAGGACGGCGCGATTCTCATAAACGGTCCATTGCCAGAGCAAGATCGCAACCAGTGCACGAAGGCCGAGTCGATCTTGAAATGGCTCAAGCTGCTGCGCGTGTCCACCCCGGCCGATCGCGGGCCCGGGCAGCCGTGGCGGCCCGGCACGCCTGTTCCGCCGGCGGTCGCGCCGGACAGCGCGAGCGCCGACATCCGCATCGGTTATGCTCGCTGCTCCACCCTCACCCAGGAGCTGCAGTCGCAGTTGGACGCGCTCGCCGCGCACGGCATCCCAAGGGAGAAGACCTTCGCTGAGAAGATCAGCAGCCGGGTGCGGGTGCGCCCGCAGTTCGAGGCCGCGCTCGCGCTGGCCCGCCAGATCAAGGCGCACGCCCCGCACTGCCGGGTCATCGTGACCGTGTACGAGATGAAGCGCCTGGGCCGCGATGACATAGTTATCTTGGGTTCTTCGGCTCTTCCCGCAGGCCAGGACGTTATGATCTTGTCAGGCCCGTTGGTCAGCCTTGGCGTATGTTGTTTGGTTGCCAGGGGCCGTCTCCGTGAGATCGCCTCGGGCGTGCGACACGCCCGACAGCAGGATCCCGCAGGCCAAGCGCTCAGCTCCACCACGTTGTCGCGACCATCGCTCAGAGCCGGGCCTGGGCGATGCTGGAGCCGCCGCAGACAAAGAGGGTCTGACGGTGACGAAGCCTGCGCTCGTGCTGAGGAAGTAGGTGACGACTGAGGCGACGTCTCTCCTTATCTAGGGTTATGGGACCCTTCCAGCAGGTCAGAGGATGATGATCTCTTCTTTCACGTAGGCCAAGTTGACCGAGCGGCGCTGCATCAAAGCGTCGAGGCCGTACTGGGGCTAGAACGTCGCTGAAGATGTTGGGCTCTGGTCGTGCGGCGGGTGAGGGGTCAGACTCGTCGATATGCAGGGCGAGTGGAGAGGGGAACTGATCGGGCCGGATGTGTGGCAGACCTGCCGGGAGTTGATCCCTGCGGGGAGCGTGTTCGCGTTCTTGGCCGAGCATCGCCAGGAGCTGGTTCCCGCCGCGCTGTTCGCGGACCTGTATCCGTCCGGGAATGGGCGGCCGAGTATGCCCCCGCAGGTGCTGGCGGCCACGATGGTGTTGCAGGCGCTGTCTGGATTGTCGGACTTCGACGCCGTCCAGGAATTGCGTGTGACCTGCGGCGGAAGGCAGCCTGTGGGCTGGGACTGCTGGACACGGCCTTCGATCCGTCGCTGCTGACCTATTTCCGGCGCCGGCTGTCCCGCTCCAGCCGGCCGAATCGGATCTTCGAGGCGGTCCGCGAGGTGGTTGCCGAGACCGGTGCGTTGAAGGGCAGGCAACGGCGGGCGCTGGACTCCACGGTCCTGGACGACGCGGTGGCCACCCAGGACACCGTCACCCAATTGATCGCCGCGATCCGCCGGGTGATCCGCGAGGTCCCCGGCGCGGCCCAGGTCGCAGCCATCTGCTGCACCGCCCATGACTATGCCGATCCGAGTAAGCCGCGCATCGCCTGGAACGACGAGCAGGCCCGGGCGGTGCTGGTGGACGCGCTGGTCGGTGATGCCATCCGGTTGCTGGCCGATCTGCCCGAGCAGCCATTGGGCGACAAAGCCGCGAACGCGGTAGGCATCTTGGCCCTGGTAGCGGGCCAGGACGTGGAACCGGCCAAAGACTCCGACGGCCGTGACGGGCGCTGGCGCATCGCTCAGCGCACCGCCCCCGATCGGATGGTCTCCACTGTCGATCCCGAGTCCCGGCATGTGCACAAGACCCGCACGCACCGCCAGGACGGCTTCAAAGCCCATCTGGCCATCGAACCTGAGACCGGCCTGTTCACCGCGGTCGCGTTGCGGCCCGGCTCCGGCGCCGCGCACCATGAAGGCGCCTTGGCCCTCGATCTGCTGGACGAGGAGAGCGCCCCGGTCGAGGTCTTCGCTGATACGGCCTACTCCAGCGGAGCCTGCCGAGGTGCGCTGACCCTGGCCGGCCACCGTGTCGTGATCAAACCCGCACCCCTGCGTCCGGCCGTCCCCGGCGGGTTCGACCTGGACGACTTCACCATCGACACCGCCGCCGGCGTCGTCACCTGCCCAGCCGGGCACGCCACCTGCTTGTCCGGCCACACCGACAAGAAACGCGCCATCTTCGGCACCCTCTGCGACGGCTGTCCACTGCGGCACCAGTGCACCACCGCCAAGAACGGCCGCGTCGTCCAGATCCGCCCGCAGCACGACCTGCGGGCCGCCGCCCGCCGCCAGGCCGCCACCGATCCAGACTGGCAGGCCGACTACCGCCGCTGGCGACCACCCGTTGAACGCGCCGTCGCCTGGATCGTCGCCCGAGGCAACCGACGATTACGCTACATCGGCACCATCGAGAACAACGCCTGGCTCCACACCCGCGCCGCAGCCCTCAACCTGCGAACCCTGATCAACCTCGGGCTCACCCGGACCGACGGCATCTGGACATTGACCCCCGGCCCGGCCTAGCCAGCCCACGTGGTCCATCCCCCGCTCAGAAACACAGCGGACATCACAAGATCTTCAGTGATCTTCTAGACGGCGGCGGCGTGGAGCTGTTTCAGGATGACGCTGGCGTGGAGACGCCGCTGCGCGGCTTCGCCGGGGCGTTGAAGTCACCTTCTACACTCTTCCTATATGCCGACTATCGGTATATAAAGATCCCGTGTCTACGTTACGCGCCTTGCAGGAGCCCTCGTTCCTCATCCTGACCTCGCTGGCACACGAGCCCCAACATGGCTACGGCATCATCGTCGACGTCGAGCGGATTTCCCACGGTGAGATCCGGCTGAGGGCCGGCACCCTGTACGCCGCCCTGGACCGGCTGCAGGCCGAGGGGTTGATCACCGAAGACCGGGAGGAGATCGTCGACGGGCGGCTTCGCCGCTACTACCGGCTCACCGAGGAAGGCGGCCGGCGTCTGGCCGCGGAGGCGGCGCGGCTGCAGCGCAACGCCCGAACGGCGGTCACCCGGCTGCGTACCCACCACATCGGGGGGACCCCGTGAGCGAGCTGGAACGCCACTACCGCCGGCTTCTCCGCCTCTACCCTCGCGATCACCGAGCCAGGCACGAGGAGGAAATGCTCGGCGTGCTCATGGCGGCGGCAGAGCCTGGCCGCCGCCGTCCGCATCCGCAGGACGTGGCCGACCTGATCGGTGGAGCGGCCGCCATTCGCTTACGACGGCCCATCAGTCCGCAGTCTCTGATGTGCTGGCGCGACGCCGCCCGCGTCGCCGCCGTCCTCGCACCGCTGGTCCTGCTGATCCAGCAGTTCCCCGTGGTTGTCCGGGAGATTGGGATGTACATCCAGCGAGGACCGGAGCCAGGGGTGCTGTCGACGGGCGATGTCGTCGAGCAGACGCTCGGGCTGCTGGTCTACGTCGCGGTCACGGTCTTCGCCTGGCATGATCACAGGTGGATTGCGGCCGGCCTGGCTTGGGCGTGGACCATCTGGCTCGGCACGGACATGATCATCCCGACGTATGACTGGGGTTGGGGTTTCAGCCAGCTTCTCCCTCTCGGGCTGCTCCTGCTCCCGTACGTGGCCGTGGCCGTGCTGCTGACGGGAACCGCCCATCCACTACGCGGAGTGCAACTGGTCGGCCGACGCAGAATCCTGATCTGGTTCGCCGTCTTTCTCGGGGCCACCACAGTCATACGGCTGTTGGCGGCCAACACGGTCCTGTGGTGGGAGTCGGTTCCGCTCGGCCTGACAGCACTCGTTTGCGGGATGGCCGCAGGATCCCCGCTGGGGCGCAGGAGCATCGTGCTGCTCGCCTCCGTCTTCCTCCCCGTCGTGCTGAGGCTCGTTCTCTTTGTAGCGGTGTGGTCGTGGTGGGGGGAGTCATCTTTTACCGGCGTCGCGCAGGCGATCGGCATGGTGTGTGCAGCCCTTGTCGTCTTTGGGATCACCGTCTACCTCGCCGGCCGACGCGAGACCGCCAGCGCACCGCCACGCGAAGCGGCTCAACCTTGAGGGGCCACGGTGATTCCGGACAGCCGTGTTATGAGTGCAGCCTATGCGGCCGCTGGGGTTGAAAGGGCCTCGTTGAGAACCTCCAGGGGTGGCCGGTAGCCGAGCGCCGAGTGCAGGCGCCGAC
>NZ_VCKX01000351.1 GCF_005889725.1 Nonomuraea zeae | reverse complement strand
CGTGACGGGGTTATCAGCGAAGTCGTGTCACTAGGGCTTTCCACCGTTTCCACCAGGCCAGAACGCGCTGACCTGCGGGTTCAGACCCGAACATGCCCTGGATCACGGATTAGCTGCGGAACGCGGGTGATGGTCCACGCCCCGTGCACGCGCCCCTGGCCGAACCAGATCAACTCTTGTTCACGTGTCGCCACAACGAGGCCGCCCTGGCCCTTCAGACGAACGTTCGTCCCGGCCGACCTTGAGGACCTGATGGCCGGATTCGACAGACCCGAACAGCAGGATCTCCACTCTCAGCAGCTCGCCGACTGCGACCACCAGCCTGCGCACTGCCAGCAGTTGCGTGAACCTCGAAACACTTGCGAACGGGACCATCGTGGTATCCGAGCCGCGCGGGTGCAACGCGCGAAAGGAAGGGACGTGGGGGTGTATCTCTTGATGCGTTTACGAGCTCCTCTCGGGGGCTCTGATGCAGGAATCCACAGGCTTGATCCCGTCGGCTTGCTGGAGGTTCACGGTGGCCGGTGGACGACGAGGTCTCCGGTTTCTTCTTCACCCGGCTGTACCACGAGTTGCACGAGGGGAACAGCAGGCTGCGGGCCTTCAAAGTGGCACAGACCGCGACTCAGGACGGTTTCCAATATTGCGACTGGGGAGCGTTCTCCTATGCAGGCGACTGGCGATGACAGCGCCGATGCTCGTCCCAGCGGCGGTCAGTTACCGCCACCGCCGGAGTCGCCACCCGAGTAGCCGCTGTTGCAGTCGCCGCCGCCACTGCCGCCGCTGCCGTCGGGCCAGCTCGTCCCGCTGATGAACGGGATGCTGGGATTGCCTGATCCCCTCCGCATGGAGGGCCGACGAGCGGTGAGCGAGACCACCATCCAGACGATGATGCACACGATGGCGATCACGAAGCCGCCTGCCACGACCGTTGAGAACGTCACAAGCTCATCCCCCCGCAAAGTCCGGAAATCGCCGTCAAAGTCCTTGCTCTGTCAACGGTAGGCGCGGCTCCTGCGGTCAGGAGGGTTCTGATCCTTTTGATCATGCGACGCCGCTTGGCCCTGTTGTTCGGGCGGCGCGACGAGGCGGAATCGGAGACGCGATGAGAGCCGGCTCAGGCCAGGGCGGCGAAGTTCGCGCGCAGGATGCCGCGTGACTTTGAGTGCTTGCCGCCGTCTCCCCCGAGGCGTCAGCATCACGGTCCTCATTGTCTCCCCTGACCTGGCGCAGCCGGTCCGCACCAGAGGATGAACTGCTCAGCTGCTTCACTGCGGAGATCGGCGGACGGCTCGGCGACTCGCGCGAGGAACGTCGAGAAGCCAGGCGCCATGCCGGCACATCCTCACTGCCAGCCGATATCGGGGTCCCCTTCGTGGTCTTCCGTAGTCACGTCGGCGTCATCGACCGCACTGGGGCCGGTGTCCCGCTCGGGCGTCGGTCGCACTGGCGCGCAGCTCGAGCAGCCGCCGAAGCGTGCGTTGTTGACGGGAGTGAAGTTCATGGCCGCAGTGCCCTTCAGGGCGTTGATCATGGTGTTCTTCCAGATCGGCCCGGGAATGGATGCGCCGAAGACCGAGGCGTAGGGGCGCCCGCCGATCGTGATGTTGTTGAGCCCGTGTTCTTGGGAACCGCGCGGGTCGCCAATGCTCACCGCACCGGCGAGGTTGGGGGTGAAGCCGGCGAACCAGGCTGTGGCCTGGTTGTCCGTGGTGCCCGTCTTGCCTGCCGCTGGACGGCCGATCCCACCGACCTTGCTCATGGTGCCCTTGGTGAACACGCCGGACAGGATGCTCGCCGCGGCGTCCGCCACTTCGGAGTCGATGGCCTGCCTGCACTTGGGCTTGTACTTCGTGACCTTGCCGGTGCGGTCCTTGATGGAAGTGATGGCCATGGGGGCGCAGTACTTTCCTCGTGCGCCGAGAGCAGCGTAGGCGTTGGCGACGGTCACCGGGTCCATCTCATTGGTGCCGAGGGTGAACGTTGAGAACTCCAGCAAATTGCGCCCGTCGGAACGCTTGATACCCAGCTTCTTGGCGGTGGTGATGACGTTACAGAGCCCGACCTTCTGCTCCAGCTGCATAAAGAAGGTGTTGACTGAGTCCCACGTGCCCGTGGCCAGCGTCTTGAAGCCACCCCTTCCCTCGTCGTTAGTGACCGTGTGGGTAGGGTCGCCGATGTTTCCACCCTTGCAGTTCTTGAACGTAGAGTAGTCAGCAGCTCGGTAGCCGCTGCCGACCATGAAGCCGTCCTTGACCTTCATGCCCTGGTCGAGCGCGGTGAGCAGGGTAAACGTTTTGAACGTTGAACCGGCCTGGAAGCCGACGCCGCCACCGTGCGCCACATCGGCCACGACGTTGTACGACATCTCACCCTTGTGCCTGTCGCTGCCATACTTACGGCTGGCGGCCATGGCCTTGATCTTGCCAGTCCCCGGCTCGAGCAGGGCCTCGCTGGCCACCGGCTTGTCGGAGGGATGAACGAACTTCTTGATCGCATTGTCGGCGGCCTTTTGCATCTTCGGGTTCAGCGTGGTGCGGATTTCCAGGCCACCCCGAGTGAGGAACTGGCTCCTGGCCTCGGCCGTCTTGCCGAAGATCGGATTGCGCAGCATCTCGTCGCGGACATAGATGCAGAAGTACGGGTACGGGCTGGCCTCGCAGTTACCCGGCAACGGGGTGCCCACATAGCCGAGTGGCTTGGCCTTGGCCTCAGCGGCCTCCTCGGGTGTGATCTTCTTCAGCTCAGCCATCCGGTCAAGGACCACGTTGCGCCGGCTCAATAGCCGCTTGCGCTGCGCCTTGCCCAGGTGGGGGTCGGTCGCGTTCGGATTCTGCACAGCACCAGCCAGGGTCGCGGCCTGCGACAGCGTCAGCTCGGACGCACTCACGCCGAAGAAGCGCTTGGCCGCGGCTTCCACCCCGTTGGCGCGGTCGCCGAAGTAGGCGATGTTGAGGTACTTCTCAAGGATCTGGTCCTTGGTGTATTTCTCCTCCATCGCCAGCGCATGGCGCAGCTCCTTGAGCTTGCGCGCGTAGCTGGCCTCCAGGGCCGCGTTCCGCTCCTTGTCGGTGGTGGCCGAGTTGAGCAGCACCTGCTTGACGTACTGCTGGGTGATCGACGAGCCGCCCTGCGCGATGCCACCGGAAGCGGCGTTCTTGGCCAGAGCACGGAGGGTGCCCTCAAGATCTATGGCGCCGTGCTCGTAAAAGCGATAATCCTCAATCGAGACGACAGCCGTCTTCATGATCGTGGCTACCTGGTCGAGCGTGACCGACTCGCGGTACTGCTCATAAAACTGGGCGATCTCATTGCCGTCGGCGTCGACCACTGTGGTGCGTTCCGCGAGCGGGGGCTCCTTGAGGGCCTCAGGCTTGATGCTCAGCTCCTGCGACGCCGAGACGAAGATCGCTCCGGCACCTCCGACCGCCGGCAGTGCGATGGCGGCGACAATCACGCCCGCCGCCATCGCTGCCAGTATCAGGCGCGCGACATTCGACGCAGGGGAACTCATGCAGAACTCTCTCTCCTTGGGGCAAGTGCACGTCATGGCGTGCCTTTCGTAGGAAAAAGACGTCGCTAGGGCCCCGTTTGCTGCACATGAAACCTGCCATTCTTAGGCGTGTTTTACACGTTGGTCGTTCGTGACCGCTGAGTCGGGTGGCGCATTGGCGCAGCGGTAACTGTTACATCGTTTGAGACTTTCAGGCGACGTGCTCTGTATCGGAGCGGGTTCCTCCTTGACGGGTTCGTTGATCCAAACGGATTTTGGCAGACGGGAGGGTTGAGCTTGCGGCGGGACCGGCCGGGGTCGGGCGCCGCAGGCGGCCTGAGCCTTCGAACGCGCTCGGCGCGAACCTGAACGGCGGTGCCCAGATGGACCGGGGCCGGGGTGCGCAAGCCAATACCGGAATGCCGGTGCTCATAGTTGTAGGTGAAGAGCTCGGTGCAGAAGTCGCGGGCGAGGGGGCCGATCTGAACGGACATGGTTATCGTTTGGCGTCCAGCTGCACCGTTGATTCATAAGGCGGGTGTAGTCCTTCGCTGGAGTCAGCTTCTTCCGCCCTTGCCGGCAACTTTCGCAAGCTTCCTCGACGCTCGGTACGGCAACGGCCGGCGTCACGGAGCATGCTCCTCGTACGCCATGTTGTGGCGGCCGCTGTCTGCAAGCTCATCCCGCTGGACGTGCTTCAGCCGATGATCTCCACGGTGAGCGCGAGCACGACATCGTCACCAGGCTTGTGCTCGTCCGGCGCGTCCCGGCTCCTTGGCGCGCACCACACCCCGATGTCGATGCGGTATCCGAGCAAGGTTCTCGTCGAACAGCCACCCGTTGTCCTACGGACAACCCGTTTCCTGCCAGGTAGGGTGCAGGTATGGCGCAGAAATTTTCCATGAGCCTGCCCGATGAGGTGTATGACCTCGTCAAGGAGATGGCCGACAAGGAAGGTACCACCGTCTCCGGCTACCTCGCGGGTTTGGCGAAGGAGCGCGCAGACGCCGATCGGTCCTCCCGTGAACGGCTGGCCCGACTCACCGCCAAGGACCGCGCCGTCGACCCCGAAGGTTACGACCGCCGTAAGACGGAGATGCGCGAGCGGATGCACGCCGCCCAGCGGGCCGCGGCGGAGAAGAAGGCCAGCTTCGCTTGATCGCCGGATACGTCGCCGACCTCACCGCCATCCTGCGACTCCTGGCCGACGGCGAGGAAGGCGCCGACGCTCGGACTGCTCTCGAAGTCTTGACAGAGGACGGCCATGCACTGCTTCTGCCCGTCACCACGTTCGCCCAGGCGGCGATCGTCGCTGATCCCGATCCCGCGCAGCTCATGTGGCTGTTCGGATTCCGGTCCTGCATCATCGAGAACCTGACCCGGCAAGAGATCTTTCGCGTCGTTCGCCAGGCTCGCCACGCCCCCCGTCCCCTGGACGTGCCGCTTCATCATGCCCACACCGCCTACCTAGCCATCGACCGCGGCTGGCCTGTTCTCACGGGGGATGCCGCGGGCTGGCAGGGGTACGGACATCTGGAGTTCTTCCAGGTCTAGCGACCCGAGTCAAGCAATCGCACATCGGTCAGAGGCAGGCGCCGGCGAAGACGGTGCTCTTCCCCTGGCTCGATAACGTGCTTCCTGCGGCAGAGCGTTCCATGACGCCGACCTGCCGCGCATGACGCAATCGAATTCCACGATCGCGGCCGGGATCGGGCCTCGTGCCTGTGGGCGGGCGAGCATCTGTCAATCCCTGACAGCGTGGAGACGGTTCTCTGCCACAGGGTCCTCAGCAGGGCCGATGAGGCTTGTCAGTTCGCATTATGTGACGTTCGAGTGCGACGGGCGGCAGGGCCGCCATCTCCGCCCCGACCGCTGTCGTCGTCCTCGGCGTCCGGTGGTGGGACCAGCACGGACACGACGGCGCGGCCGAGCGCAGCTGGGTCGTTCTGCCCCACCTATCGCCGAGGCGCGAACGAGCACCGGATGACTCCGGGCCGGCCGCACTTGATCGTGGCTGCGCTGGCGTCGATCCGCACCTCCCGGACCACCCTGCTGGACCGCGATCCGCCTGGAGCCGGGCGCCGACGTCTTGGCGGTCACCGCCGTCCAACGCCTCCAGGTCGTCGAGCGGTTGATCGAGTCCGGGCAGTGGCAGGACCAGCGGAGAGGTCTGGTAGGGCGTGCACTACCAGCCATCCGGGGGACAGCAGGCCTGCATCGGAGAGGCCGGACGGCGGAGACTCCCAGGGTGATCCGTACATCCAGGGAGGGCGCCGTGAGCACCGTGAAGAAGGCCGACGCGGGCGCTGTCGCCGCCGAGCTGCCGCCGATCGTCCACACCGCCGCGACGTTGTGGCTGGTGGCGATCGCGGCGGGGGTTTTCGAGACCGTGCTCATGGTCGTCAGCCTGCTCGCCGAGGGCGCCGCGCTCGGAGACCTGCTGCCGGGCGTGGGGTTCCGGCTGGCGGTGTTCGCGGGCGCGATCTTCCTGGCGCTGCGGCTGAGGCGCGGCCAGAATTGGGCGCGCTGGACGCTCGCGGGGACGCTGGGCGTGCTTGGGACGCTCTCGCTCGTGATGGAGCCCGTCCAATGGCTGCTGAACGGGGGCTCGATCGCCGAGGTCGTCGCCGGGGCGGACGCGCTGTGGTGGGTCTTCGCGACCAGCAGGACCCTGCACGTGGTGGCCGTGCTGGGGGCGGTGACCCTGATGTTCCAGCCCAGGGCCAACGCCTACTTCAGGTCGGCCCGAGACCGGCGTGCCTCAGCCTGAGACCGACGGCGCTTCCGGACGCGACACGTCAGCCCGAGACGGACGCGGGCTCCGGGGCGCGCAGGTTGCGCACCCCGGCGACAACAGTGCGGCGAGCGTGGCCAGCACGACGATGATCGCGCAGGTGAGCAGCGCCTGCTCACTGCAGAACAGGAAGGTCGCGAACAGCGGCCCGAGCACCTCACGCCCGGCCGGTGTTCCGTCGCACCGCCCCACGAGGTACGCCCGCGCCAACCGCCACTCCCCCCAGCGTCACCGCGGCAACCCCCAAACCCTCCCCAGTCCGTACGGCCCGAGGCCGCGGCTGCGCGACGCCTGGATCTTCGCCGCCGCCGCTCTGACCGCGTACCACTGGGGCGGCGAGCGCTGGAGCCGGGTTCCTGCCGGACATGGACATCAGCCCGGGCGAGCGGGCCGGTGCCACCGCCCTCGCGCCCGACGACGTGTGGCTGGTGGCCGGGATCACGCCGCGCACTGGGACGGGCGGGCCTGGACGGTCATGCGCCTGCCCGCCTGGGCGGCGTCGGTGTCGGCCACGGCACCCGACCAAGTATGGGCGGTTGGCGGCACCGGCCGCGGCCTACGCAGTCGGCCTCGCCTACGGCAAGAACTTCGGGCCCATGATCGCCCGCTAGGGCTGAGCTCCACCACACTATGAACGCCAGCAGTCCGGCCTCGTCGACCGGTTTCATCGACCACAACGGGTCGGCCGAGCCAGGCCCAAGACCTGCTCGATGTGGACCGCCTCGGAGCTGATCGTGGCGTCCGACAGGCCAGGTGCCGCGCATGCGAGCATGACCTCGGCCAGCACGTCGGTCTCGAACTCGACCAGCTCTTCCGAACCGGCCACTGGCACGCGCTTCCTGAGAGGTCTCGCACGACGGACAGGCTCAACCCACGCCTCCTCGTCTTCATCGGTGATGTCAGGCGATCGAGGAGGACGATAGACCTTCAGAATTTCTGAAGGCCTATCCTGGCCCAGGGGATCGTGAGGCTCCGGAGGCCCAAGCGAACCCACGGCATATCTCTACTGATGGGCTTAAACTTTCGATGCGTCAAGCTTTACGACATCTATGTGGTCGCGTCTGGTGGTATCCCCATGATGAGGACCCCGACAACATCCAGGGCGGCGTCGCGGTCATCTCTGACCCCGCGGGCAGCATCGTGGTCGACGCAGGAAACAGTCCGTCGACCGCGCGCCGGATCCAGGCGGCGATCGAGGCGGCCGGGCTCCCCGCCGCCCGGCGCCTGATCTACACCCACCACCACTGGGACCACGTCTGGGGCGCGTGCGCCTGGCCGGAGGTGGAGATCATCGGCCACCGCGTCGGCGCGCGCATCCTTGAGGCGGAGGCCCGGCGCCCCTGGAGCCATCGGTACCTGCGCGCCGAGGTCGAGGCCAACCCCAGGCTCGGGCCTAGCTTCCGGGGACGCGCGTGGGCGATGCCCTCCTGGGAGGGCTTCGCGGTGGTGCCGCCGCACACCGAGTTCGACGACGGGCTCAGCTTGCCGGGCGGCGTTGAGGTGCGGCATGTAGGTGGGCGGCACACGGAGGACTCGACCGTCGTGGCCGTCCCGGACTCCGGCGTGCTGTTGCTGGGCGACTGCTTCTACCCGCCCTCGCTCCACCTGCGCCAGGCGGGCGACGGCTACGACACTGACCTGGCCGACCGGCTGCTGGCGGAGTATCCGGCGGGGCGCTACGACTGGTTCGTCGACAGCCACAGCCGGCCGCGGTCCCGGCAGTCCCTGCGGGACCTGATCGTTTCTGGCTGAACCTACTGGGGCAGCCGCAAGAACGGCGTCAAGAGCTTGGGCCGACCCGTGCGCGTCGTCGGCCAGCGCCTCCAGCCCGCCCCGGGCGAACGCCGCACGCCACTTCCGCACGGTGCTCTCAGCAAGGCCCAGATCTCGCGCCACCTGCGCAGTGCTGATCCGCGGCCGGCATACGCCAATGCGATCCTCGCCCGGACTGCCACCCTGGACGACTCCGCTGACATGCCGATCGGCCGAGCCCGCTCACCCTCGGATAAGCGGATCTCCACCGCGGCCGGGCGCTGGATGCGCCATGACCAGCATCATACGGATCTACCTGGCGAATTTCAGGCGGGTGATCTAGAGACGGCTTTCGCCCGGCATCCCACGCGTGATCAGCTTGCCTAGCCCCGGATGGTGAGTCCAACTCTGCGCCAGCTCGCCGTCCAGGACCATCTCAGCGGCGTGGCGGTGGGCACGGGCCGTGGTGGAGTCCACGCTGACTAATTAGGTGAAGATCGGCCTGTCCGCGAGCAGCATCCTTTGCGATCATCGCGTGCATCAGCCGCTCGAAGTCGCCCGCCCTCGCCCCCAGCTGAAACCGATCATAGGCGGTGGACCACGACCCGTACTCGGCGGGCAGATCCCGTCACGGACTGCCCGTCCGAAACCGCCACCTCACCGCGTTGAACTGCTGTCGAAACTCCGGAATCGGGCCGCGCTCACCCAACGGCAGGTGAGGCCCAGCCAAGGACCATTCTTCATCGGTGAGGTCTCCACGCGCGATGGCGATGGCGTACCGGCAACGCGGACCATTCACAGGCGAATCCCGCTGGTCCCACCCCATGCAGGCCCCAGAACGATCTCACTGCCAGCGGTCGTTACCGTCGATGAGGGGGAGGACCGCCGTTTTTCGCCGAATTCCTGCCTGCCGACTCCGAGGTCTTTTCGTGTCCGCGATTGCCGGACGCCCTGCTCTCGAAGGCCTTGGTACTCCAGTCAGTGACACTTTGGGATCATGGCTGGTCCTTGCCCGGGCGGCGGCGATGGCGGAGTTGTGCCTGGTGACGGCGTCGCCAGGCGGGCCAGTGCAGAAGCTCTGTGATCGAGCGCCTCTACTTTCGGCAGATGTTGCGCATGCCGGAACGGCTGACTCCCGGCGAGCGCGCAGACCTCGCTCAGGCGGCCGAGGGCCGATGTCCAGCCCTTTCGTTAAATTGTCAGCAAAGGAGCTCGATCATTAATCTTCGGCCATGGACCTACCGGGCGTTGACCCGAGCGTGCCGAGCGCGGCGCGCATATATGACTATCTGCTGGGCGGCAAGGACCACTTCGCCTCAGATCGCGAGGCCGCCGCAGCGGTGCTCGAGTCCGTGCCGAACGCGCGCACGAACGCCAGGGCCAACCGAGCTTTCCTGAGCCGGGCCGTACGCGCCCTCGTCGACGCGGGTGTCCGCCAGTTCCTCGACATCGGCGCCGGGTTGCCGACGCAGGAGAACGTTCATCAGGTGGCCCAGCGCGCGGAGCCGAGCTCACGGGTGGTCTATGTCGACAACGATCCCGTGGTGCTGGTCCATGCCCGTGCGCTGCTCGCCGACAACCCCGGCACGGTGGTCGCCCCGGCCGACATCCGCGACCCGGCCGCCCTCCTTCACCACTCCGAGGTCCAAGGCCACCTGGATTTCACCCAGCCGGTAGGAGTGCTGCTTCTGGCCATCCTGCACTTCATCCCCGACGACAAGGAAGCGGCCCACATCGTCGCCGAACTGCGTCGCCCCTTGGTGTCCGGCAGTCACGTGGCCATCTCCCACGGCCACCCCGGCGAGTTGACCGGGGACCTGGCGGAGAAGGGCCGCGAGCTGTACGGCCGCACCCGCCAGGGAGCCGTCGTCGGCCGTACCCGCGCAGACATGGCCGCGTGGCTGGAGGGTTTGGAGCTCCTGGATCCCGGCATCGTCCCCATCCAGGGCTGGCGTCCCGAGGACGACTTCGACCCCATCCCCGACCTCGCCGAACCCGGCGTCTTCGGCATGGTCGCGAGAGTTCCGTAGGACGAGGGCCACAGCCCTCAGGTGCTGCCTCGGGGCATTTCGCCACACCGAGAAATTCGGAGGATTCCTCATGCTTCCCTGGGCTTTCGATCTGGCCGGAAGGATCGACCACCACACCGTCGACAGCGCGCTGCTGCGCGGCAACCCCCTCGGCGATCCGTCCCAGCGTCCGCTGTGGGTGTACGTGCCACCCGGCTACGACAACGACCACGTACGGCATTACCCGGTCGTCTACGTCATCCAGGGCTATGGCGGCCACCTCACCATGTGGGCCAACCGTACGCCGTTCCGGCAGCCGTACCCCGAGTTGGTGGACGCGATGTTCGCCCGCGGGGACGCCCCGCCCGCGATCGTCGTCTACGTCGACGCCTGGACCAGCCTGGGAGGCAGCCAGTTCCTCGACTCACCCGGCACCGGACGGTACCACTCCTACCTCTGCGACGAGATCGTCCCCTGGGTGGACGCCCACTACCGCACCATCGCCCACCGAAACCAGCGAGCGATCACCGGCAAGTCCAGCGGCGGCTACGGCGCGATGATCACCCCCATGCTCCGCCCCGACCTCTTCGGCGCACTGGCCACCCACGCCGGCGACGCCCTGTTCGAAGTCTGCTACCAGTTCGAATTCCGCTCCCTCACCCGGACCCTACGCGACCACTACAACGGATCCATCGACCAATTCCTCACCGACTTCCGCAGCAGAATCGTCGGCACCAAACCCGCCAACATCAACCTCATCAGCATGTACGGCTACGCCGCCGCCTACTCAGCCGACGAGGACGGCACCGTCCACCTCCCCTTCGACACCAACGGCGCGATCAAACCCGACATCTGGCAACGCTGGCTGCAGTGGGACCCCGTCCGGATGGCGGCCCACCCGACGTTCGCCGAGGCGCTGGCCTCCATGCAAGCCATCTGGATCGACGCCGGCACAAGCGACGAATGGTACCTCGACCTGGGCGCGACAGCCTTCCACCAGGCTGTGACCGCCACCGGACTGCCAGCTGACCGGGTGCACTTCGAACTGTTCGACGCCGGCCACAAAGCCATCGAATACCGCTACCCCCTGGCACTCGCCTGGCTCTGCGAACGCATGACCAGCCCATCGGGTGGGTGACGGCTCGCCGTCGCATGTACAGCCCAGGGCATGACGCAGCGGTGCAGGCCCCCACACTGAGTCGAAACCGACCTCCCGATGCTGTTTACCGGCGAAATCATTTCAAGATCCACTCGGTGCGGGTTTGGGGCTCAGGCGGGCTGACCTCCCACCAGCGCCTGTTCGGCCAGCACCTCCTCAACCGGATGAAGAGGCCGAGGACATCCGCTTCCGGCTACGCGCCGAGCCCGGCATCGACGTACCAGTGCGGGATCTGGCCGCACGGGAGAAGACATCCTGCGCATTCTTCGCCTTCGACATTGCTACCGAGCCTCAGCGGCTACTTGCGTGCTTTGTGGTGAGGTGTCGGTCTCGGGGCCGCGGGTGGCTGGTTGATCCACACGTTGGTCGGTAGTGCCGGTGGGTAGGGCCGCCGGCCGCGGAACCGTTCCGGATGCGCCTGGA
>NZ_VCKX01000350.1 GCF_005889725.1 Nonomuraea zeae | reverse complement strand
ACCCCCTCCCGCCCGCCATCCGCGACTACGTCCAGCAACCCGACGACGAGGAGCCCACCTCATGACCGACCCGGTAGCCGAGGCCGCCCGAACCGTGGCCCACCGCCTCGCCCCGCACCACGGCCCGTCCCTGATCACCGACGTGGAAGTGGCCCTGCACGAGCACGAGACCCAGGAGCGCAAGCCCGACCAGTACCTCGACCCCGTCTCCCTGGCCTCCCTGATCGTCAGCGCCGCCGCCCTCGGCTGGACCGTCTACCAGGACCTGCGTAAACGCACGACCAAGCCGCCCGCCGGCATGATCGTCCGCACGGTCCGCGCCGAGCTCCGCCACGGCCGCGTCCTGACGCCCGAGGAGGACGAGATCCTCTCCATCACCGTCCAGGAGACGATCACCGCCGTCGGCGAGGACGAGGACTGACCTCACCCGCACATGCACCGCACGAACTCCGCCACCAGCGCCCGCACGGCCCGCCGCCGGTCCTCGCGCCGCCAGACGACGGCCAGGCGGCTCGGCGGCAGGCCCGCGACCGGCAGGCAGACCACGTCCTCCCGCCGGTACAGCTCGGCGTTCCCCGCCGACACCAGCACCACCGCCCGCCCCGACGCGACCAGCTCGAACGCCTCCTCGGCCGTCTCCGCCTCGGCCCCCACCACGGCCGGGGCCGTCCGCTGGTCGTTGGCCAGCCAGAAGTCCCGCATGGGCCCGGCGGAGACCGGCAGCGCCACGAACGGCTCCGCGGCCAGGTCGGCCAGCCCGACCTCGGCCCGGGAGGCCAGCCGGTGCCCGGCGGGCAGCGCCACCCACCGCTCCTCCGTGCTCACCACCGTCCAGGAATAGCCGCCCCCGGGCACCGGCAGCCAGGCGACGGCGACGTCCACGTGCCCGTCGCCCAGCCCCACGCTCGGGTCGCTCCACGGCACCTGGCGGAAGCGCAGGTCCCATCCGGGCAGCGCCCCGGCCATGGAGGGCACGAGGCCACGCCCGATCCGCGTCTGGAACCCGACGACCAGGATGCGGTCCTCGCGCGCCGCGGCCACCGCCCGCTGGGCTCCCTCCCACTGCTCGATGATCCGCCGGGCCTGCGGCAGCAGCGCCGCCCCCGCCGCGGTCAGGGCCACCGTGCGCCGGTCGCGCTCGAACAGCTTGGCCCGCATGGACAGCTCCAGCTGCCTGATCTGCCTGCTCAGCGAGGGCTGCGAGATGAACAGCCGCTCGGCGGCGGCCCGGGTGAAACTCAGCTCCTCCGCCACCGCCACGAAATAGCGCAGATCCCGGATATGGGCATCCATAGCAGAAAGCTATAACAGGCGGTCTTGGACGAGGGCCGGGGCCGGACCGCACGATGGAGCTCCAACGACTGAGGAGCAAGGCGATGACCGACTTGGCAGGCAAGACCGCGCTGGTCACAGGGGCTTCACGCGGCATCGGGCGGGCCATCGCCGTCCGCCTGGCCGCCGACGGCGCCCGCGTGATCGTCCACTACGCCAGGAACGACGAGCTGGCCGAGGAGACGGTGGCGGAGATCGAGCGCGGGGGTGGCCGGGCGTACGCGGTGCGGGCGGCGTTCGAGGACGGTGTGGACGAGCTGTTCGCGGGGATCGGGGACGAGCGCCTGGACATCGTGGTGAACAACGCCGCCATCCTGGGCGGGGTGCTGGGCACGGTGAGCGAGGAGCAGTTCGACCGGGTCTTCGCGGTGAACGTGCGCGCGCCGTACTTCGTCATCGAGCGAGCCCTGCCGCTCATGAACGACGGCGGCCGGATCATCAACATCTCCTCGGCCGTCGTCCGGATCGCGCTCCCCGATCTCGTCTACTCGATGACCAAGGGCGCGCTCGACACCCTCGGCTTCAGCCTGGCGCCCATACTCGGCCCCCGGAACATCACCGTGAACACCGTCTCCCCGGGCGTCACGGAGACCGACATGAACGCCTGGCTCCGCGAGGACCACGACGGCAGCGCGGAGCGCGGTGTCACCGAGGTCACCGCGCTGGGCCGGATCGGCCGGCCCGACGACATCGCCGCCGTGGTGGCCCTGCTGACCAGGGCGGACTCTCACTGGATCACCGGCCAGGTGCTCGACGCGTCCGGGGGATACTTCCTCGGCCCGCGCGGCGGCGTGGTGCCGGTCTAGCGTTACGATCGCGGGATGGCCAGGCTCCGCAGAACGCCCCCGCACCAGCTCTCACCGGAGGCCCGCGCCCTCTACGAGAAGATCACGTCCGGCCCGCGCGGCAGGTTCATGGTCGATCCGGAGGGCGGGCTGACCGGCCCGTTCAACGCCATGCTGCTCAGCCCGCCGGTCGGCGACCCGCTGCAGGAGCTCGGGGCGGCCATCCGCTACCGCTCCTCGCTGACCGACCGGTCGCGCGAGCTGGCGATCCTGGTGGTCGCCGGCCACCAGGACAGCGCGTTCGAGCAGGCCGCGCACGAGCCGATCGCGCGCGACCTGGGCGTCACGGAGGAGCAGCTTTAGGCCCTGCGCGACGGTTTGCCCCCGGCGCTCGCCGACCCCCTGGAGGCCGCGGTGGTCGCCGTGGCGCGCGCCCTGGTGACCAAGGGGGATCTGGACGACGAGGAATACGCGGTGCTGGGGGAGCGGGCCCTGTTCGAGCTGACCACGCTGGTCGGCTACTACACGACGCTGGCGCTCCAGCTGCGCGTCTACCGGGTCTGACGGCACCGGCTCAGCGGGTGGCGCCGCTCGGGTCGTGCAGCCAGGCCGCCAGCGCCCGCTGCGCGGCGGCGGCCTCCGACGGGAGGTGCAGCGCCCTGACCAGCATCCACAACGTCCCCTGCAGCCCGCGCGCCGCCAGGAACGTCCGCAGCTCCGGATCGCCGGGATCGGCCCCATAGGCGCGTACGGCCGCCCGCCCGTCCAGCCGGGTCGTCCGCAGCAGGCAGGCCAGATCCCAGCCCACGGGCGCGGCCATGCTCTCCTCGAAGTCGTTCCACAGCAGCCCGGCAGGGGTGGCGAGCAGGTTGCCCGGATGTGCGTCACCGTGGACGGCCCGCACGTCACCGCGAGGAGCCGGGCCGAGCCGCGCGACCAGGTCCGCGTGCGCGTCCCTGAGCCGGGCCAGCGCGCCGGGCGCCACCTCGCCGTCGAGCAGCTCCAGCAGCCGCACGGGCTCGTCGAGCACCGGCCCGAGATAGGGCAGCTCCCCGGGGAACTCCCGCAGGCTCGCGTGCAGCTCGGCGAGCGCCTTGCCGGCCGCGTCCGGCGTCACCTCGTACGCCGGGTCGTGCGCGACGTGCGTCCAGAACGACACCGCCACCCCGTCGCGCACGTGCGGCCCGGCAGGCAGCAGCGCGCTCGGCGGCACCACGGGCGCGCCGAGGCCGTGCAGGAACGACACGACCTCCAGCTCCCGCCGCAACGCCTGCTCGGGCCGCGGCCGGCCGAGCGCGGTGATGGTGGGCACCCGCGCCACGATCGGCGCGGGCCGCAGATGGATCAGCAGGTTGAAGGAGTCGTTGAGCACGACGGGCTCCCGCACCGCGATGCCGTGCTCCCGAGCCACCGAGACGGCCACGCTCACCGCCTGGCTGGAGGTCAAGCCGACTCCCGGATCACGAGCTCCGTCGGCATGATCACCGGATCGGTCGGGCCGCCCTCGAACAGGTTGAGCAGCAGCCCCACCATGGCCGCCGCCTGCTCGGCCACCGGATGCCTGAGCGTCGTGAGCGGCGGCTCGGTGTATTTCGCCGCCTCGATGTCGTCGAAGCCCACCACGGCCACGTCGTCGGGGACGCGGCGACCGGCCTGGCGCAGCGACTGCAGGGCACCGACCGCCATCAGGTCGTTGGCCACGAAGACCGCGTCCAGCCCCGGGTCGTCGCCGAGGAGCTGGCGCATCGCCACCGCGCCCGACTCCCGCGTGAAGTCGCCGACCGCGACGATCGAGCGGCGGTCGGAGTCGCGCAGCACGTTGCGGTAGCCGGCCAGCCGGTCCTGGCCGGCGATCATGTCCTGCGGGCCGGCGATGGTGGCGATCCGGCGCCGGCCCGTCTCCACCAGGTGCCTGACCCCGGCCTCCGCGCCGCCCACGTTGTCGTTGTCGACGAACGGGATGTTCACCGGCACGGCGGGCCGCCCGTACGAGACCACGGGGACGCGCAGGCGCGACAGCGCGGCCGGCAGCGGGTCGGCGCCGTGCATGGAGATGAGCATGACGCCGTCCACGTGGCCGCCCGCGATGTAACGCTCCACCCGCGCGTGGCTCTTCGCGGAGGACGCGAGCATCAGGACGACCTGTTTGTTCACCGCCTCCAGCTCCATGGACGCCGATCTGATCGCCGTGGAGAACATCGGGTCCTCGGAGAACACCCGGGTGCCGGGCTCGCTGACGACCAGGGCGACGGAGTCGGTGCGCTGGGTGACCAGGCTGCGCGCCGCCGAGTTGGGCACGTAGCCCAGCTCGTCGATCGCGCGCTGCACGGCATCGCGGATGTGTGGCGCCACCGTCGTCTGGCCGTTGACGACCCGGGAGGCGGTGGCGCGCGAGACCCCCGCGCGGGCGGCGACCGCTTCGAGGGTCGGGCGTCTCATGACTGCACCAAGAGGGAGAGCACGGAAAAAATCTACAGGCCGTTCCTGCCGATCACGCCCCGGTACCACAGCGCGCTGTCCTTGGGCACTCTGGTTTGTGTCCCGTAGTCCACATGGACGATGCCGAACCGCCGCCGGTAGCCCTCCGCCCACTCGAAGTTGTCGAGCAGCGACCAGACGAGATATCCGCGCAGGTCGGCGCCCGCTTCGATGGCCCGCCACACCTCGCGCAGGTGCCCGTCCAGGTAGGCGACCCGCTGCGCGTCGTGCACCCGGCCGTGCTCCAGCACGTCGTCGAAGGCCGCGCCGTTCTCCGTGACCATGAGGCCGACCTGCGGATAGTCCTGGGAGAGCCGGACGAGCAGCCTGGACAGGCCGTCGGGCACGATCGGCCAGCCCATCGCGGTCGTCGGCGCGTCCGCCGTGGCGAACTTGACGTCCTCGGACCCCGGCCACGCGGCGTCGGCCGGCAGTCCCGGGCCGGCCTCGACCACGCACGGGTTGTAGTAGTTGACGCCGACCAGGTCGATCGGCGCGTTGATCAGGGCGAGGTCGCCGTCCTGGATGTGGCCGGTGCCGCCGTTGCGCTCCGCCGCCTCGATGACCTCCTCGGGGTACGTGCCGTACACCGCCGGGTCGAGGAACTGCCTGGTCAGCAGCGCGTGGATGCGGTGGACGACGGCCGCGTCCGCCTCGTCCGGCACCGCCGACGGGTCGTTGACCTGGGCGGGGGTGAGCACCGGCGCCGAGTTGACGACCAGCATGATGCGCTGCGCGCCGCCCTCGCGCAGGCGCCGCGCGGCCAGCCCGTGGCCGAGCAGCAGGTGGTGCGCGGAGCGCATGGCGTAGGCCGGGTCGCGGCGGCCCGGCGCGTGCACGCCGTTGCCGTAGCCGAGGAACGCCGACACCCACGGCTCGTTCAGCGTCGCCCAGTCGCTGACGCGGTCTCCGAGGCGCTCGTGCACGGCCTGCGCGTAGTCGGCGAACCGGTAGGCCGTGTCGCGATTCGCCCAGCCGCCCCGGTCTTCGAGCCCTTGGGGAAGGTCCCAGTGATAAAGCGTGACATAGGGCGAAATTTCGGCTGCAAGCAACTCATCCACGAGCTTGTCGTAGAACGCCAGCCCGCGCGGGTTGATCGACCCTTCACCGTCGGGCTGGATGCGCGGCCAGGCGATCGAGAACCGGTAGGCCGCCAGCCCCAGCTCGCGCATCAGCCCGATGTCGTCCTTGTAGCGGTGGTAGTGGTCGCAGGCCACGTCTCCGGTGTCGCCGTCCGCCACGTTCCCGGGGGTGTGGGAGAAGGTGTCCCAGATCGACTGGCCCCGCCCGTCCTCCTTGACCGCCCCCTCGATCTGGTAGGAGGCCGTCGCGGCACCCCAGACGAAGTCCTCGGGAAAGATCATCCCTTAACAGCTCCTTGCATGATTCCACCGATGATTTGCTTGCCGAACAGGGCGAAGACGGCCACGAGCGGCAGGGTTCCGATCGCGGTTCCGGCCAGGCCCAGCACGTAGTCGTTGACGTACCCGCTGGCGAGCGTCGACAGGGCCACCTGGACCGTCGGATTGTCCGGGTTCAGCACGACCAGCGGCCAGAAGTAGTCGTTCCAGGCCGACATGAACGTCAGCATGCCCAGCACCGACGCCGCGGGCCGCGCGGTGGGCAGCACCACGTGCCAGAACAGCCCCCACGTCGTGCACCCGTCCACCCGCCCCGCCTCCAGCAGCTCGCTCGGCAGGGCGCGCGACAGGTACTGGGTCATGAAGAACACGCCGAACGCGTTGACCAGCGCGGGCACGATCAGCGCGTAGTTGGTGCCGGTCCACTCCAGCTTCACCATGAGCATGTAGAGCGGGATGATGCCGAGCTGCGCGGGGACCATCATGGTCGCGACGGTGATCACCAGCATGGCGTTCCTGCCCCGGAACCGCAGCTTGGCGAAGGCGAAGCCGGCCAGGGTCGAGAAGAACATCACGGCGATGGAGATCGAGCCGGCCACGATGACCGAGTTGACCAGCGCCAGCCCGAAGGGGACGGTGTCGAAGACCCTGGAGACGTTGGCGAAGAAGTTCCCGCCGGGCAGCAGCGGCGGCGGCACCTCCGCCAGCGCCGAGTTGTGCCTGGAGGCCACCACGACGCTGTAGTAGAGCGGGAAGGCCGAGAAGAAGGCCACCGCGGTCAGGGTCAGATAACGCAGCCTCACAGCAGCCCGCCCTTCACCCTGCGGCTGATCAGGAAGTTGATCCCGGCGACGATCACCACGGCCACGAACATCAGCCAGGAGGCGGCCGAGGCGTAGCCGAAGTCGAACGTGGAGTTGGCGAAGCCCTGCTCGTAGACGAACAGCGCCAGGGTCTGGAACTGCCGGTCGGGCCCGCCGGTCGCGACGCCGCCGCCGCCCCCGCTGCTCTGCCCGAACAGCATGGGCTCGGCGATGATCTGCATGGCGCCGATCGTGGAGACGATGACCACGAAGATGATCGTCGGCCGGATCATCGGGATCGTGATCTTGCGTAGCTGGGTGAAGTTGCTCGCGCCGTCGATCGTGGCGGCCTCGTACAGCTCGCGTGGCACGGCCTGCATGGCGGCCAGGAAGATCAGCGCGTTGTAGCCGGTCCAGCGCCACATGATCATGACCGACAGGGCGATGTGCGAGGTCGCGGTGCCCGCGGCCCAGTCGATGTTGCCGACGCCGAGCCACGAGAGGATCCAGTTGATCATCCCGAAGTCCCGGCCGAAGAGCTGGCTGAAGATCACCACCACCGCCACCACGCTGGTGACGTTCGGCAGCAGCAGTGCCACCCTGAACAGCGTCTGGAACCGCAGCCGCCGGTTGAGCAGGTGCGCCAGCCAGATGGCCAGGGCGAGCTGCGGCACGGTCGAGATGAGGCCGATGGACAGGGTGTTGAACGTCGCGTTCCAGAAATATCCGTCGGACAGCAGCGTGGTGAAGTTGTCCAGCCCGATGAACATCTGGGTCTCCGACAACAGCGTCCACTCGTGCAGGCTCACCCAGGCCGTGTAGGCCAGCGGGAACAGCCCGAAGGCGCAGAACAGCAGGAAGAACGGCGCCACGTAGGCGTACGGCGACACCCTCACGTCGAGGGTGTGCCGCACGCTGCGCCTACGCCGTCGCGTGACCGCGATGGGAAGGGTGCTCATTTGATCTTCTTGACGTCCTCGAGCACCTGGGTCCACGCCTCGTCCGGGGTCTGCTTGCCCTGCTCGACCCGGCCGAGCCCGTTGCCGATGACCGTGCGCACGTCAGCCTCCTTGGGGCCGAGGTGCTGCGGCTTGAGCGCCTTCGCGGCGTCGGAGTAGATCTTGCCGATGGGGGCGTCGCCGAAGAACGGCTTGGTGAAGTTCTGGATCGACGGGTCGTCGTAGAGCGCCGGGATCGACGGGAACGTGCCCTCCTCCTTGAACACCTTGGCCTGGTTGTCCTTGGAGGTGAGGAAGTCGATCAGCTCGGCCGCCTCCTTGGGGTGCTTGCTCTGCTTGGGCACCATCAGGTGCGAGCCGCCGCTGTTGCCCGAGCCGCCGGGCACGGTCGCGATGTCCCACTTGCCGGTCGCGTCCTTGGCCTGCTCCTGGATGAAGCCGGTCATCCAGGCCGGGCAGATGATCGTGGCGAACGAGCCCTTGGCGAAGCCGGTGTTCCACGGCGGCGAGAAGGCGGCCAGCTTGGCGGTCAGGCCCTCGGCGGTGAGCTGGTTCGACAGGTCCCAGGCCTTCTTCACCTCGGGGTTCGTGTCCACGATGATCTTGTCGGAGGCGTCGTACAGGCCGATCGGCGCCTGGTTGACCATGGCGCGGAAGATCTCGCCGGGGCTGTCCACGAACTTGGCGCCGGCCACGTTCGCCGTGGCGAACTTCTTGCCGGTCGCGATGTACTGGTCCCAGGTCGGCCAGAGCGCGGCCACCTCGGCCCGGTCGGTCGGCAGCCCGGCCTTCTTGAACAGGTCCTTGCGGTAGCACATGGCCAGGCCGCCCACGTCGGTGCCGAGGCCGAGCACCTGGGAGCCGTCCTTGCTCAGGCCCTGCTGCCACTTCCAGTCGAGGTAGTCGGCCTGCCGCTTGTCCAGGCCGTACTGCTTGAGGTCCGTGAACTTGCCGGGCTGGGCGGTGAACGTGCTGATGTACCCGACCTCGACGGCCTCGATGTCCCCCGCGCCGGCGTTCGTGGCCAGCCGCTTGACCAGGTTGCTGTGGTGGTCGTTGAACTGGGTGACGTTCTCGACGATCTCGATGTTGGGGTGGGTCTTCTTGTATTCCTCGTAGAGGGGCTTGAAGCCGAAGTCGCCGAAGAGGCCGACGGTCAGCTTGATCTTCTCTCCTGGCTTGGCGCTCGCCTCTGTGGCCGTGTTGCCACCGCCACCTCCACCGCCGCACGCCGTCGCCAGCGCGAGTAGGGACGCGGTGAGCAGGGGCAGGCCGAGCCGCCGGATGCGAGGGGTCATGGAAACCCTCCTGGGGGGAGCTAGGGGGATGTGAGAGAGCGCTCTCTCGACAGATTCTCGGGGCTCACACCGCTCTGTCAACGGGTGTTAAATAACGATCGACGTTATCCGAGAGAGCGTGTTCAGGAAGGGGAAGTTGTTACGCGCTGAGGGCGCGGCCGGCCATCCTGGCGTACATGCGGCCCGGACTGGGGTCCTGGGCGAGGAAGCCGGGCAGCATGGGCAGCTCGACGGCGAACGGGTCGAGCCGCTCGTACAGCTCGTTGGCGTCGGCGGGCCGGGCGTCCGGCTTCTTCTCCAGCAGCTGGGCCAGCAGCCGGCTCAGCTCGCCGGGCAGGCCGGGGATGGCCGGCGGGCGCTCCTTGACCTGCTTCTCGAAGACCACGTAGTCGGTGGGGCCGGTGAAGAGCTGGCGGCCGGTCAGCATCTCGTGCAGGACGCAGCCGAGCGAGTACAGGTCGCTGCGCGACTCGGCGACGCCGTGCTGGATCTGCTCGGGCGCCATGTACGCCGGCGTGCCCAGGATCTGCCCGATCCTGGTGAACGTGGTGACCTCCGCGTCACGCAGCATGGCCAGCCCGAAGTCGAGCACCTTCATGCTGCCGTCGGGGCAGAGCATGAGGTTCGTCGGCTTGAGGTCGCGATGGCAGATCGACAGGGCGTGGGCCGCCGACAGCACGGCGCACGCCTGGGCCGCGATCGCCGCCGCCCACGGCACGGGCAGCGGCCCGTGCTCGCTGACCACGTCGGCCACCGTGACGCCCTCGATGAACTGCATCACCTGGTACAGGCGCTGCTCGTAGGTGCCGAAGTCGTAGAGCACGGGGGCGCCGGGATGCTCCAGCCTGGCCAGGATGCGGGCCTCGCGGATGAACCGGCGCTCCAGCTCCTGGTCGGGCCCGCTGGGCAGCTTGAGCAGCTTGACCGCGACCCGGCGGTCCAGGTGACGGTCGTGGCCCGCGTAGACCGCGCCCATGCCGCCTTGCCCCAGGGGAAGGTCGTCGAGCTCATAGCGGTCGCCGATGACCATTCGCCCCTCCACGCAGCCTTTCCGGAAAAACTACACCGTCAGGACTGCGGGTGCAGGTGGCCGTCAGCCAGGCCGTCGAGGCCCAGCCTGATCAGCGCCTGCCCCAGCGTCGAGGTCTCGCGGATGGCGTCTTCGAGCACGGCGAGCTGCCTGAATGCCTCGCCGTAGGACTTCTGCTCCTTGAGCGACAGCCTGGGCAGGCGGGTGCGGCGCACGTCGAACCTGCTGGAGCCGGTGGTCACCCGGCCGCCCGCGGCCCGCAGGAAGCCGGCCAGGAAATCGGGGTCGAGCCGGCGGGCGTCCACCCGGTAGAGGGTCAGGTGCGGGCCCAGCACCGCGCCGCCGTCGGCCATCACGCGCACGCTGGAGTAGGAGGCCACCACGTCGCCCGGCCGGATCGCGACCAGGCCCTGCTGCACGGTGGTGAAGCCGGAGGGCGGCGTGCCGTTGAGCACGTCGTCGGAGGTGAGCACGGGCACGTCGCCGGCGTCGGCCGCCATCTTGGGCGGGGCCTGCGAGGTGGCCACCAGGCCCTCCTTGATCAGGTCGCCGAGCGTGGTGGCGGGCTGGTCGAGCGGCTGCTCCAGAACCTTGAGGTCGGGCGGCACCGCGGCGGCGGCCAGGAACCGGTCGCGGGCCTCGGCGAAGGCCCGGCCCACGTCGTCGCGGCGCTGGTGGCGGGCCGGGGTCATGTCGACCTCGTCGGCCAGCAGGTCGATGATGCGTACGGTCTGGTCGGAACGGTCCTCCAGGTACGCCTGCCAGGCCGGCTCGACCGACGGCAGGTCCGCCGTGGCGTCGATGATCAGCACGTCCGACGGCGGGCGCTCGCCGGGCGACGGGCGGCGCAGCAGCCACAGGTCCGAGCCCGGCAGCGCCACGACGGCCCGCAGGGCGCCGGCGCGCAGCAGGTTGGCCCTGATACGGCGGCCCGCCTTGCGGCTGGCCGCGGCGGGCGGCATGAGGATGGCGACCAGGCCGCGCGGCTTGACGTGGGTGAGGCAGTGCTGCACCCAGGCCAGCTCGGGCTCGCCGCGCGGCGGCAGGCCGTACTCCCAGCGCGGGTCGCCGGTCAGCTCCTCGTAGCCCCAGGCGCGCTCGTTGAACGGCGGGTCGCACACCACGGCGTCGGCCTTCTCGCCGGGGAAGCCGTCGTTGCGCATGGAGTCGCCGGCCACGACCTCGGCCGTGAGGCCGCGCAGGCGCAGCCGGGAGGCGGTGATGGCGGCCGAGGTCTCGCTGAGGTCCTGCCCCAGCATCCGCGCCGCCTGGCGGGCCGGCTGGGCGCCTGCGTGGGCGGGTGGCTGGGCACCCGTCTGCGGGCCCGTCCGGGTGGCCGGCCCGGCGGGCGCCAGGAGCAGCGTGCCGACCCCGCAGGCCGGGTCGAGCACGGTCGCGCCGCCGGCGCTCACCAGCCGGACCATCAGCTCGGCCACGTCGTCGCGGGTGACGGAGAGCTGCCGGGAGTGGGCCTCGAGATAGCGCTCACACAGGAACTCGTACGCGGTCAGCGGGTCGTGCTGCTCGGCCAGCTCGATGACGAGCGCGGCCAGCTCGGGATCCAGCGCGGCCGCCCCCGCGACGCTTGTCTCTTATACCCCCCCGACGCTGCCG
>NZ_VCKX01000034.1 GCF_005889725.1 Nonomuraea zeae | reverse complement strand
CCCACCTCCCTGACCCTCTCCCCGCCTGTACCGGTCAGCTTGACGTGGAACTCCTCCCCCTGGCCGGCCACCACCAGCTCCCATCCCCCGCGGGCGTTGTGCCTGGCCTCGCGCACCACGAAAGCCCGGGTCGGCGAAGTAGACCACCGCGACCTCCGGCAGCTTCTCCACCGCCGCCGTCATCCCACGCCTCATCGCGACCCCCCTCCGCACCCCCCGGGCGAAAGCGGACGAGTGCCGCCCGGCGCGAGCGGCACGCTACGGGGCCGCGCTATGGATTCGGCATGAGCCGCCTGCGAGCCGCTTCCCCGCCACGCCGGTGCCTCCGGCGGATCGGTGCGGTGGCCGGCGGATGACCGCAAGCCGGCCTCAAGCCGCCGTCAAGCAGCGAAAGCCCAACTGAAAGCGACCTGCCGTACACAAGGAGTGCCCAACCTGGAAGCCTCGAAAGCCTCTGAAGGGACACCCCCCATGAGTTCTGCAGTGACCCGATCGCTCACCGGTCTCGCCGCCGCCGTGGCGACCGCCGCCGTCTGCCTGGCCGTACCGTCCGCCGCCTCCGCCGCCAGCGCGTGCGACCCCGCGCTCGTGGCGCCCGCGGGCAGCCTCATCGGCGGTCTGTGGCGCTCGAACGGGGGCGAGACCAGCGTGTACGGCTGCCCCGCCACCAAGGAGTTCGGCTACCCGGACAAGAGGGGCTCGTGGCAGCGCTTCGCCAACGGCAAGATCGTCTGGTCGCCGAACCTCGGTGACGGCACCCTGGTCCGCGCCTACCGGAAGGGCCAGAACGTCGTCTTCAAGTGGAGCGGCCTCGGCCGTGACTGGGACTACTTCAACGTCCGCTGGAGCAAGGACGGCGGCAGGGCCACCCAGGTCCAGGTGGGCCGGCTGACCCCGTGGAGCGGCCAGTACGTGATGGCCCCGTACGTCAAGGACGGCGTCGGCACCACCACCAACGGCCACGAGGTCAACACGTTCGCCTACATCGTCCAGGGCTGCGACCGGACCACCTTCGGCTCGGACTGCGGTCCGTGGAGCATCCCCACCTCCGTCAAGCTCGCCCACTGACCACCTGCCCCGCGAAAGGAACGTGTCATGAAGAAGCTCGGCAGAATCGCCGGCGTGGCCGCCGCGACGTGCACCCTCGCCGCCGCACTGGCGCTCCCGGCCTCGGCGGCCTCGGCGACCTCGGCGGGACAGAAGACGTTCATCTGGCGCGGCTACCAGTCGGCCGGCGCGTGCACGATCGAGCCCGGCGCGACGTGGACCCTGTACTCCGACGGCACCGCGCGCCTGGACGCCACGGTCTCCAGCCTCGACGATGACGACGCCTGGCTGATGTGGGCGCACCTGAAGGACAGCCGCGGCAGCCTGCTCGCCGACATCCAGGTGAACGGGGGCACCGGCACCAAGTTCGTCAAGAACCTGCCCAGCCACACGCAGACCCACCGGTGGATCGCACGGGGCCACTTCGACCCCGACCTGTTCGACCTGATCAAGCGTATGTCCCTGAGCAAGCACTGCTGAGCCCCAGCGTGGGGTCAGGCCCTGCTTCTGAGCCGGGCGTAGGCGGCGGGTGGCATGCCGACAGCGGCGGTGAAGTCGCGGGTCAGGTGGGCCTGGTCGGTGTAGCCGAGCTCGCCGGCCAGCGTGGCGAGGTCGAGTCCCTGGTAGACCCGATCCGCGGCCTCGTGCAACCGGAAGCGGCGGATCACCCACTTGGGGCCGATGCCGACATAGTCCCGGAACAGCCGCTGGAGCGAACGCACCGACCGCCCCGACCTGGCGGCCAGCTCGTCGACCCTGGTCACCGACACGTCGTTCTCCGCCATCGCCACCAGCGCCGCGACCTCTTCCGCGACCGGGTCCGGCTCCGGCCCCTGACCCAGCAGGAACGCCTCGACGAGCGCAATGGCGGCCCGGGCGTCGGGCTCGGCGAGGACCTGTTCGACCAGGGCCGCGCCCGCTGCGCCGTACATGTCGCTGATCTCGATGAAGCGGCCGGTCAGCTCGGACACCGGGCCGCCGAGGAGCGGCCGGAAGCCGCCGGGGCGGAAGCGCGTTCCGAGCACGCGGCCGCTGTCGCGCATCGTGTAGGAGAACCCGCCCCTGATCACTCCCGCGAGCCGGTGGAAGTCGCGGGTGATCGTCATGTTCACGGTGGGGTGGGAGACGATGCGCTGTTCGTACGGCTCGGCGAGGTCCGTCCAGGTGACGACCCAGAAGTGATCGACGTACGCCGAAATTTCAGGCGATGGCGCCTGGCGGAAGAAATCGAAGGCGCCGAGCCCCGCGTACGGATCCACCCAGCCGCGCTGTCGCGTTTCTACAAGCCCCGCCTCCGGCGGACGGGGCACGATGGCTGCCATGGAAGACATGATGCCGCTGATGACGCGCGCCACCGAACGGACCGCCCGGTTGGTGCGCACGGTACGGCAGGAGCAGCTCGGCCTCCCGACCCCGTGCGCGGAGTTCGACGTCGAGGGCCTGCTCACCCACCTGGAGTGGGTGGCGGAGCTGTTCGAGTCCCTGGCTCACCAGGGGCCGGGCGTCGAGCGCGGACGCTACGCCGGCGACTTCCCGGAGCGCGCGGAGCGCACGCTGGCCGCCTGGTCCCGGAGCGAGGCGTGGGAGGGGACCAGCCCCGCCATGGGGTTGCCGATGACCACGCTGGCCCACATGTACCTCGTCGACATGGTCGTACACGGCTGGGACCTGGCCAGGGCCACCGATCAGGAGTACGAGCCGGAGCCGGCAGCCGTCACGCGGGCGCTGCACTTCACCGGCCAGATGGTGGAGATGGGCCGGCAGCGCGGCGCGTTCGGACCGCCGGTGGCGGTGCCGGACGACGCCCCGCCGTTCGACCGCCTGCTCGGCCTCATCGGGCGAGACCCTGCCTGGAAGCCGTGACGCGGCCTGGAAACCGTGACCGGCTCCGGGGCGCCGGCATTCGCTGAACGCGGGTCCGGGGGCGCTCACAGTCACGATCGGCCGCTTACCAGGTCGTATGCGGCCTGGCTGTAGGCGCGGACGCGGGCGGTGGCCCCGTCCGCACGCCAGTGCAGGCCCCATCGCAGCGGCGGTGCGTCGCTGAAGGGGATGTAGGTGACGTCGGGGCGGGCGTAGTAGCGCCTGCTCTGCGCGCCGACGGGGAAGACACCGTGGCCGGCGCCGATGAGCGTGAGCATCTCGTTGAACGTCGCGGCCGCCGGGCCGCGCTCGATCGGCCGCCCGGCAGGTGTGGTGCGGGGTGTGCGGTCATCGCGCAGAGAGTCCGGCAGGGTGTCCGGCAACTGCAGCACCTTCACGCGGGCCAGGTCCTCCAGGGAAACCGACGTGCGGCGGGCGAAGGGATGCTGGGAGGGGACGGCGAGCATGCGTATCTCGCTCACCAGCACGGGCCCGGAGACGATGCCGGGCTGATCCACGGGGAAGGTGGCCAGCCCGATGTCGATCTCGCCGTCGCTCAGCCAGGGGAAGACCTCGGCTATCTGCGCCTCGCGTAGCTGAACGTCACAGCCGGGCTCACGCTCCCGGAACAGCTCGGTCGCGCCGACCAGCAGCTGCCCGGCCGCCGCGCCGACGAAGGCGACGCGTAGCGTGCCGCTGAAGCCACGCCCGGTGTCGATCGCCCGCTCGAACGCGGCGCCGATCCGGGACCAGGCGGGCCGGACCTCCTCATAGAGCTGCCGGCCCACCGGGGACAGCTCCACCCGGCGGCTGGTGCGATTGAACAGCGGCACCCCGACCCGGCGCTCCAGCTTGGCGATGGTCTGGCTGACCCGGGCGGTGGAGACGCGCAGACGTTCGGCGGTGCGGCCGAAATGCAGCTCCTCGGCCAGGGTGAGGAAGGCCTCCAGCTCGTGCCGTTCCAGCATGGCGCCTCTCACATCGTTAACCCAGACTTCACGATCCTTGCACAGACCCACATTGATACGACCCATGCCCCCGCCGAGAGTAGAGGAGCTCGAACACCCCACCTGACATGGGAGTACGCGATGTACGTCACCGAGGGACATGCCCTGTCCGCCCCGTCCGCCGACAGCGCAGCGGTCGTCCGAGAGCTGCGGGACCGCGCGGAGATCATGGACGCGCTGTACCGGTTCGGCCTGGGCCAGGATCTGCAGGACAAGGAGCTGTTCGCCTCCTCCTTCGCCGCGGACGCCGAGCTGGACTTCCGCCCGGCGGCCGCCAAGTGGGGAGGCAAGCCGCCGCTGATGACCGGGCGGGAAACGATCGTCACCGTCATCCTGGGCATGTTCACCGGCCGGGTGGACACCACCCACCAGGTCGCCAACGCGCGCATCGCCGTCGGCGGAGACACCGCTCGCCTCACCGCGCTGGTGGAGGCCCAGCACCTGCTCACCGCCGACCACAGCACCTTCGCCCTGCTGAAGAACCCTTACGACGTCGACCTGGTCCGGGACGGGGACCGCTGGGTCATCCGCCGCGTCCGCATCGACAACACCTGGTTCACCGGCGACCCCGCCCGCATCTTCGCCGGTTGACGTGCCCCGGCGCTGCCGGCCGAGTGCGTCGCAGCCCCACCTGTCCTGCCGCGCGGGCAACCCTCGAAATCACCGCCTGACCTCGCAAGGAGACCAAGATGACCAACCTGAACGAACTGCGGACCCTCGTACGAGGACGGGTCCTGCTGCCCGGGGACGACGGCTTCGACCAGGCCCGCCGGCCCTGGAACCTGGCCGTCGAGCAGAGCGTGCCCGCGGTGGTCGAGGCGGCTGACGCCGCCGACGTCGCAACCCTGGTCCGGTACGCCCGTCCCCGCGGCCTGAAGGTGTCGGCCCAGCCCAGCGGCCATGGCGCCACCGGTGACCTGGACGGCGCGATCCTGCTGCGCACCGGCCGGCTGGACCAGGTGTCCGTGGATGCCTCGGCCCGTACCGCGCGGGTCGGCGCGGGCGTGCGCTGGGGCCAGGTCCAGCGGGCCGCGGCCGGGCACGGCCTGACCGGGCTGCCCGGCAGCTCTCCCGAGGTGAGCGTGACCGGCTACACGCTGGGCGGCGGGCTCAGCTGGTTCTCCCGCGCCTACGGCTGGGCCGCCGACAGCGTCACCGCGTTCGAGGTCGTCCGCGCCGACGGAGAGCGGGCCCGGGTGACCACGGGCTCCGACCCCGACCTGTTCTGGGCCCTGCGCGGCGGAGGCGGCGACTTCGCCCTGGTCACCGCGCTGGAATTCGGCCTGCACCCCGCCCCCGCCCTCTACGGCGGGCGGCTGCTGTGGACCGCCGACCGGGCGGCCGAGGTCCTGGACGCCTACCGGCAGATCACCGACACAGCCCCCGACCGGCTCACCCTCTGGTTCGACCTGCTGAACTTCCCCGCAGCCCCACCCATGGTCGCCGTGGACGCCACCTATCTGGGCGCCCCGGCCGAGGGCCGCGCCTTCCTGCGTCCGCTGGAGCGCCTCGGCGGAGCGTTGTCCGACAGCCGCGCCGCCATGCCGCTCACCGACCTCGGCTCCATCACCGCCGAACCCACCACACCCGGCCACGGCCTGTCGCACGGCGACCTGCTGACCACGCTGGACGACGTCACGGCCAAGGCCCTCCTGGCCACACCGATCGACCCGCTGCTCAGCGTGCAGATCCGGCACCTCGGCGGCGCCTTGGCCCACCCCTCCGACAGCCCGCACGGACCCCTCACCGAGCCGTACGCCCTCTACCTGTTCGGAGTGCCGACGACCCCCGATGCCGCCTCGGCCATCCAGGTCAGGCAGCGGCAACTCCTCGACGACCTCGCACCCGCGATCAGCGGACGCAAGCCGTACACCTTTCTCAAGCCGGAGGAGCCGGCGGCCATGGCCTTCACCCCTGACGCCCTGGCCCGCCTGCGCGACATCAAGCGCCGCCACGACCCGGACGGCACGATCCGCAGCAACTTCCCCGTGACCACGCCGACGAGGGGACACTGATCGTTCAGCATCCACTCACGGAACAGCGAACCCCGCCCCGCGAAACCGGCAGGCGGGGCTTTCGCCGGTCAGGGCCTACTTGGCCAGGTGCCTGCTGATCACCAACCGCTGGATCTGGTTCGTGCCCTCACGGAACAGCGACGGAGCGGGGCCGACGATGAGCGGGAACGATGCTGTGCGCTTCGCGCCGAGGCCGCCCACCGTCCGCTTGGTCTTCAGAGCATCCGATCTCGATCGCATCAACCATGTCGTGGACAGAAACGTCAGGCATCTCATGGGGCTATACACCTCGGACACGTCAGCGATCTTGGACGCATTGGGGCAACAGCGCTGCGCGCAGGGGTCCTGCTTAGGCAACCTCAGTTGCCTCAATGTGTGCAACCTAGGTAGCCTACACTGATGATGAGGAAGCGGGATCTAGAGCGGCGGATGCGCAAGCTCGCGAAGGAGTATGGCGTATCCGTCCGTTCAACCGAAGGCGGCAACCACACGAAGTGGCATGCCGGTTCGGAGGCGATGCCTGTGCCTCGCCACTCGGAGGTCAATGAGCGCACGGCGAAAGGAATCCTGGAGGACTGGGAGAGCATCCTGGCTGAGGTTGCGAAGGAGCAGGAGGAGCAGTGAGCAAGCGCGACACTTACACCATCACCGCCAGTAGGAGTGATGACTGGTGGGCTTTGACCGTCTCCGGACCCGGCCTCAAGCGCAGCTACCACACCCAGGTGAAGCGCCTGGAGCAAGCCGAGGAGATGGCGCGTGACCTGGTGGTCACCATGCTGGATGTGGACGTCCTCGAGATGAACGCCGACTTCGACCTGACCGTGGCCGACGATGAAGTGGCCACAGAACTGGAGGCCACGCTGGTTACCCGCCTCGCGGCGACCCTGGTCAGACAGAAGGCTGCTGAAGCGACGCAAGCAACGGTCGCTGATCTGGCGCGACGAGGTTACGTTCACCGCGACATCGGTTACCTGCTGGGTATGTCACACCAGGCTGTCGGAAAGTTGCTGAACGAGGCGGAGAAGGGGACGGCCGCTTCTGCGGACGATGCCGGTACACGTTCCGGGGCGCTTCCCCCCAAGGAAATGCTCGATCAGCTTTGCATGACGAGCGACACGGAAGCCCTGTTCAAGTCTTACCTGCTCGAAGCGGCCGCAGGCGATCCGACGGACCGCAAGCTGAGCAGGCTAAGAGCACTGGGTGAGCAGTTGCGGCGTGGCAAACGGCGACGGCTGTCAGAGGCCTGATCGGCCACCCCGGCACCGGATTCACCCTCCGCGTCCACGCCCGCATGATGTCCGGCTCCTACGACCGCGCCCGCAGGGCCATCAAGGACCGGCTGTTCCGGCCACGGGAGGTCTCTCACGGAACAGGGACGGAACAGTGATCATCTAGAGCCGAGTCCCAACACAAAGAGCCCCGCCTCCCAGCACAGGGAAGCGGGGTTATTGCAGGTCAGGGGCTACTTGGCCAGGTGCCTGCTGATCACCAGCCGCTGGATCTGGTTCGTGCCCTCGAAGATTTGCATGATCTTGGCCTCGCGCATGTACCGCTCAACCCGAAACTCCCGCGTATACCCATACCCCCCGAACACCTGCACCGCATCAGTCGTGACCTTCATCGCGACATCGGTCGCCACCAGCTTGGCCACGCTCGCCTGCCTGCTGTACGGCAGCCCCGCGTCCCGTCGCCGGGCCGCGTCGAGGTAGGTCGCCCGCGCGCTGTCCACCCCCGCGGCCATGTCGGCGAGCAGGAACCCGAGGCCCTGGTGGTCGATGATCTTCTTGCCGAACGTCTGCCGCTCCTTCGCGTAGGCCACGGCCTCGTCGAGGGCCGCCTGGGCGAGGCCCGTGGCGCAGGCGGCGATGCCCAGCCGGCCGGAGTCGAGTGCGCTGAAGGCGATCTGGAGCCCCTGGCCCTCCTCCCCGAGCAGCCGGTCGGCTTCCAGGATCGCGCCGTCCCAGTGCGCGCTGGTCGTCGGTACGGCGTGCAGCCCCATCTTCTCCTCGGGCCGCCCGAACGACAGCCCGTCGGCGGCCCCCGGCGCGAGGAAGCAGGAGATGCCGCGCGAGCCCTCCCCCGTGCGGGCGAACAGGGCGTAGAAGTCGGCGATGCCGCCGTGCGTGATCCACGCCTTGTTGCCGGTGATCCGGTAGCCGTCCGCCACCCGCTCCGCCTTGCAGGTGAGCGCGCCCGCGTCGGACCCGGCCTGCGGCTCCGACAGGCTGTAGCCGCCGATCAGGCGTCCGCCCAGCATGTCGGGCAGCCACCGCGCCCGCTGCTCGGCGGTGCCGTAGGTGGCCACGGGGAAACAGGCGAGCGTGTGCACGCTGGTCGCCACCGCGACGGCGGCCCACCGCATCGCCAGCTCCTCGATCACCTGCAGATACACCTCGTACGGCTGCCCGCCGCCCCCGAGCTCCTCCGGGTACGGCAGCCCGAGCAGCCCCGCGGCCCCCAGCGTGGCGAACAGCCCGTCCGGGTACGTCTCGGCGCGCTCATGCTCATCCACGCGGCGCGCGAGCTCCTTGTCGGCGATCTCGCGGGTCAGCTCGATGAGGTCCTTGGCGTCCTGGTCGGGCAGCAGGCGGTCGACTGTCACGGTCACTCCTGGCTCAGGCGGGGTGTGCGGCGGGCTCGCCCAGCCGCGTCAGGGCGGTCCTGGCGCGCTCGCGGAACTCGGCGACCCGGGCGAGCTTGATGTCCTCGTACCCGCGGATCAGCTCGGGCAGGCCCGCGATCTCCTCGACGGCGTCTGCGGTCGCGGGGGTGAGCCGGGTCAGGGCGGCGCGCATCAGGTCACGGTACTCGGAGACGAGCTCGCGTTCGACGCGGCGTACCTTCGCGCGGCCGAACACGTCGAACGCCGTCCCGCGCAGCACCCTGGCCGCCCGCAGCCCGCGGAACAGGACGCCGGCCGAGCGGCGTACCTCGATCTTGCGCTTCATGCCCATGGCGCGCAGCACCGGCGGATGCAGCAGCACGGACACGACCGCGTCCGGGCCGAACTCGCGCTCCCTGCGCGCCTTCTCGGCCGGGTCGAGATGCAGGCGGGCGACCTCGTACTCGTCCTTGTAGGCCATGAGCTTGTGCAGGCCGCGGGCGTAGGCGAGGGCGATCGCGGCCCCTTCCGCCGCGCCCGCCCGCTCGGCCGCGACGGCGGCCACGTCGCGTACGTCCTCGGCGTACGTACGGGCGTAGGCCGCGTTCTGGTAGCCGGTCAGGTCGGCGACGCGGACGGCCACCACCTCGTCGAGCCCCTCGGGCTCGGGCTCCTCGGCGGGCAGTACGGCCTTGCGCACGAGCTCCGGGTCGGCCACGGCGGCGCGGCCCCAGCGGAAGGCGGCGAGGTTCTGCTCGACGGCGGCCCTGTTGAGGGTGATGGCCCGCTCGACGGACGCGGCCGAGACCGGCAGGCAGCCGTGCTGGTAGGCCGCGCCGAGCAGCAGCAGGTTGGCCGGCATGTGGTCGCCGAACAGCGCTTCGGCCAGCTCGTGTGCGTCCAGGCAGACGGTGTCCCTGGCGGCGGACTCGACGCGGGCCACCGCCTCGGCGTGCCCGGGCACGGCCACCCGGCCGGTCACCATGGCGGCGGTGGGGACGACGGAGGTGTTCAGCACGGCGACGGTGCGCTCGGGGGAGGCGGCGGCCAGGTTGGCGTCGGCCGCCGCCCCGAGCAGGTCGAACCCGATGAGCACATCGACGGTGCCCTGCGAGGCGCGGACGGAGCCGCTGACCGGCCGTGGCGAGATCCGCACGTCGCTGACCACCGGCCCGCCCTTCTGCGCGAGCCCGGTCTGCTCCAGCCCGGCCGCGTGCAGGCCGTCGAGGTGGGCGGCCATCTGCAGGATCTGCGAGACGGTGACGACGCCGGTGCCGCCGATGCCGGGCATCCTGACCAGCACCTCTCCCCCTGATCCGCCAGGCCGTGACACCGGCTCGGGCGACTCGGGTGGCTCGGACGACTCCAGCGATCCCAGGGCCTGCGCGGCGGCCCCACGTGCCGGTTTCCCGCCCGGCGCATAGACGCCCGTCGCCCGCTTCTCGCCCGGCTCCACCAGCAGGAACGACGGGCAGTCGCCCTTGAGGCAGCTCAGGTCCGAGTTGCAGGACGCCTGGTGGATACGGGTCTTGCGGCCGTACTCGGTCTCGACCGGCTGGACGGACAGGCACGTGGAGACGTCGCCGCAGTCGCCGCAGCCCTCGCAGACCCGCTCGTTGACCACGACCTTCCGCACCGGCGTCGGCAGCTTGCCGCGCTTGCGCAGCCGCCGCTCCTCCGCCGCGCACCGGTCGTCGTGGATCAGCACGGTCACCCCGTCGATCCCCGCCAGCTCCTTCTCGACCTCCGGGAGATCGTCGCGGTGCCGCACGGACGCGTTCGCCGCCAGCCGCACCCCCCGGTACGTCTCCGGCTCCGGCGTCGTGACCACCACCCGGCGCACGCCCTCGACGGCCAGCTCGCGGGTGAGCGCGGGCACGTCCAGCCGGCCCTCGGCGCGCTGGCCGCCGGTCATGGCGACGGCGTCGTTGTAGAGCAGCTTGTACGTCATCGTCACCCCGGCCGCCACCGCCGCCCTGATCGCCAGCGAGCCGGAGTGGTGGAAGGTGCCGTCGCCGAGGTTCTGGACGAAATGCCGGTCATCGGTGAACGGCGACAGCCCGATCCACTGCGCCCCCTCGCCGCCCATCTGGGTGAGGCCCACCTGGGTGCCGCGTCCGTGCCCGTCCAGCGCGATCATGGCGTGGCAGCCGATGCCGACGCCGACCAGGGTGCCGTCGGCCGTGCGGGTGGAGGTGTTGTGCGGGCAGCCCGAGCAGAAGTACGGGGTGCGCGCGGCCACCACCGGCAGCAGGCCGCGGCGGCGCGGGCGACGGGGCCGTTCGATGCCGAGGCAGGTGGCCACGGCCTTCGCCACGTCCTCGGCGGAGAGGGTGCCGCGGGCGGTCAGCAGCTCCCTGCCGACGACCGCCGGAGAGCGCTCGCCGCCGTAGAGCGCCTGCTTGAGCTGCCCCTCCAGGAACGGCACCTTGTCCTCGACCACCAGCACCCGGTCCAGGTCGGCGGTCATGGCGGCCAGCTCGTCGTACGCGATCGGGAACGGCATCGCGAGCCTGATCAGGCGTACCCCGTGCTCGGCCAGCGCCGGCTCGTCCAGGCCGAGGTCGGCGAGCGCGCGCAGCACCACCGCGTACGTGGTGCCCGAGGCCAGGATGCCCAGGGCGGTGTGGTCCCGGCCCGACATGATCCGGTTGAGGCCGTTCGCGCGGGCGTACGCGCGGGCCAGGTCGAGGCGGCGGGTGAGCAGGTCGTGCTCGGCGTCGAGCGCGGCGGGGCCGAGCAGGACGGGGGCCGCGCCGCCGGGCTCGCGCTCCGGGGCCGGGATCCCCGCGCTCAGCGGGCCCAGGTCCACGGTGGCGGAGGCGTCGGCGATGTCCGCGACGATCTTCAGGCCGACCCAGAGGCCGGTGGCGCGGGACATGGCGACCGCGTGCAGCCCGAACTCGATGATCTCCCCGACCGAGCCGGGCGCGAGCAGCGGCATCGACAGGCTCTGGCACATCGGCTCGCAGGAGCTGGGCAGGGTGGAGGACTTGCAGCCGGGGTCGTCGCCGATCCAGGCCACCGCGCCGCCGAGCGCGGCGGTGCCGGCGGTGTTCGCGTGCCTGATGGCGTCGGCGGCCCGGTCGAGGCCGGGGTTCTTGCCGTACCAGAAGCCGGTCACGCCGTCGTGGCGCCGGCCCGGCACCTGGCCGAGGAGCTGGGTCCCGGCGACGGAGGTGGCGGCGAGCTCCTCGTTCAGGCCCGGCCGGAACACCACGCCCGCCTGCTCCAGGAACCTCCCCGCGCGGCCCATCTCCAGGTCCACGCCGCCGAGCGGCGAGCCCTGGTACCCGGACACGAACACCCTCGTGTCGAGGCCGCGCTCCTGGTCGAGGCGGCGCTGTTCGAGCGTCAGGCGGACCAGTGCCTGGATGCCCGAGATGAGGACGCGGCCGCCGGCGGCCGTGTACTTGTCGTCGAGCGACACGGGGACGGGAGTCTCGCTCACGCTCACGCGGACCTCCTGGCTTCGTACGTGGGATCCCCAGCACAGCAATGCGGGTAGGTTGTGCGCAAGTATTAGATGCACTGTGCGGCGAAAGATGCAAACAATGTGAGGGCCAGGGCTTCGTAGCCGATGTTCTTTGCGCCTGAGAGAGGGGTTCTCACATGGCCGAGGTGGACGACATCGATCACCACGTGCTGCGGCTGCTGCGCGAGGACGGGCGCAGGACGTTCTCGGAGATGGCGGAGCTGGTCGGGCTGTCGGTCGCGGCCGTCAAGCGGCGGGTGGACCGGCTGCGGGAGCTCGGCGTGATCACCGGGTTCAGCGTGCAGATCGACTATTCCAAGCTCGGGTGGGGCATCGAGGCGTTCACCGAGCTGCGCTACCCGGGGACGACGCCGGTCGCGGAGATCGTCCGCACGGCTACGGAGGTGCCCGAGGTGCAGGCGGTGTTCACGATCGCCGGCGACCCCGACGCGCTGATCCACGTACGGGTGCGGGACCTGGGGCACCTCCAGCAGGTCATCGACCGGCTGCGCAGGGCGGGGAACGTGACGGGGACGAAGACGCTGCTGGTGCTGGGGTCGTGGACCCGGGACGGGATGTCACCCCACGCCCGGTGAACGCGCCTGCCCGTCAGGCCAGGGGCGGGATGTTGAAGTTGACCCGGAACAGGTTCCCCGGATCGTGGGCCGCCTTGATCCGCCTGAGCCGGTCGAAGTCGGCCGGCTCGTAGGCGGCGCGCACCCGGTCGGCGCCGGTGTCCTCGACGCCCATGAAGTTCAGCACCGCGCCGCCCGTGCTCCAGGGGCGGAGGCGGCCGAACAGCTCGTCCCTGCGCCGCCGGCTCTCCGGCGCGGCGTCCGTCCCGACGAACAGCGAGAACGCGGCGTCCCGGCCGCCGACGCAGTTGGGCGGCTCCGGTGCGCGGCCGTAGGCCCCTTCGAAGTGCCGCAGCTCGGCGATGAACGGCGGCTCCGCTCGCGGTCCCGCGAGCGAGACGAGCGCGTCCACGCCGTCCTCGTCCAGCGGCCGCAGCAGCACGTTGCGGTCGTAGGCGACGAACGGCTCGCCCGTGGGCTCGTGGTGGATGCTGCCGACCTCGGCGTACGGCATGTCCCGTACGGTGTCCAGCAGCCGCGGGCCGAGCTCGCGCAGCGGCCGCACCAGCTCGGCGCCGTCCTCGGGGGCGCCGCTGTAGGCGATCCGGACGTGGGCCACGAACCGGCCCCGCAGCTGCTCAGGGATGCCGGGCAGGTCGGGGTTGGCGGCCAGCAGCACCGAGGAGGCCAGCTCCTCCGGCGCCTGTCGCGTCCACTCGGCGTAGGCGCGCAGCACGCTCGGCGTGGCCTCGGCGGGGAAGTACAGGCCGCCGCCGTACAGGCGGCTGACCGGGAACAGGTCGATCTCCATGGCGGTGACCAGGCCGAAGTTGTCCTTGCCGCCGCGTACCGCCCAGAACAGGTCGGGGTGCCGCTCGGGCGTGACGTCGCGGACCTGGCCGTCCGCCGTGACGACCCGCAGCCGCCGCACGTGGTCGGCGGCGAAGCCGTAGCGGCGGCCGAGCAGGCCCGCGCCGCCGCCCACCAGGTAGCCGACGGCGCCCACGTTCGGGCTGGAGCCGTTGAGCGGGGCCAGCCCGTGGGGCGTGGTGTGCTCCAGCACCCGGCTCCAGCGGGCGCCGGCCTCGACCCAGGCGGTGCGGCGGGCCGGATCGACCCGGACGCCGGTCATGCGGCCGGTGTTGACCAGCACGGCGCCGTCGGCCGGCACCGAGGGGCCGTGCCCCGAGGCCAGCACGCCGACGGGGAGGTCACGCTCGGCCGCCAGCCGCACGGCGGCGGCCACGTCCTGCTCGGTGGTGGCGGCGAGCACGTGGGCGGGGCGGGACTCGGCGGCCCGGTTGATGCCGAGCCGCTCGTCGTCGTATCCGTCCTGCCCGGGACTGAGGATCCGGTCGGTGAGTATGGTCATGCACGTCACCGTAGGAAGTGAGGACCTGCCCGGTCTTGCAGGAATCGGACATCGGCCGGGCAGCCGCCACCGGCTCGCCCGCGAGCCCGACCAGATAGGAACACGATGACGGAACGGATCATCGCCCCCCGAGGACGCGGATTCCTCCTGTTCGACTCCCACCCCGGCGGATGCGCCAGGATCGTCCAGGACATGCGCGACCAGGTCGCCCCGGCGGCGGCCGGCGGGGCGGGCCCGACCGCCCTGATCATCGGTTCCAGCGCCGGCTACGGCCTGGCCGCCACCGTCGCCGGCCTGCGCGGGCACGGGATCCAGGGCGTCGGCCTGTGCTTCGAACGCCCGCCGACCGAGCGGCGCACGGCCACCGCGGGCTGGTACCGCACCATCGCCACCGCCGAGCTGGCGGCCGGCGGTTTCTCCTTCGTCAACGGCGACGCCTTCACGGAGGACACCAAGCAGCAGGTGCTCGACCTCCTCAGCGAGAGGTTCCCCGGCGGCGTCGACTACCTGATCTACAGCGTCGCCGCGCCGCGCCGGACCGACCCGGTCTCCGGCGAGACCCACCAGTCGGCGCTGAAGCCGGTCGGGGAGGGTTACGGCACCAAGACCCTCGACTTCAGTGGCGACGTCCCGGCGCTGAAGGACATCTGGATCGACCCGGCCACCGACGCCGAGCAGGCCGACACGATCAAGGTCATGGGCGGCGAGGACTGGGCCCTGTGGGTCGCCGCCCTGGCCGGCCGCCGCCTGCTCCGGCCCGGGTTCACCACGGTGGCGCTGTCCTACCTCGGCTCGCACCTCACCTCGCGGATCTACCGGCAGGGCACCATCGGCGCGGCCAAGGCCCACCTGGAGGACACGGCGCTCAAGCTGAACGGCGAGCTCCAGCCGGCCGGCGGCCGGGCGCTGACGTCGGTCAACGGCGCGGCGGTGACGCAGGCGTCCACCGCGATCCCGGGAATCGCCCTCTACACGAGCCTGCTGCGCGGCGTCCTCGGCGAGGCCATGCGGTCTCCCGTGGAACAGTCGGTGGACCTGTGGGACCAGCTCACCGGGGCGCAGGACCTCAGGCTGGACGAGGAGGGCCGCCTCCGGCTCGACGAGTGGGAGCTGAACGCGTCCGTCCAGGAGCAGGTGACCGAGCGGTGGCGGCGGGCCACCCCGGACAGCATCGGCGAGCTGGCCGACATCGGCTGGTTCAGTGGCGAGGTCCGCCGCCTGTACGGCTTCGACGTGGCCGGCGTGGACTACACCGCGCCGTGCGAGCCCGACCTCCCCTGGCCGCCGGCCCGTTCGCGGCGGGAGAAGTAGCGTACGAGCAGGCCGACCGCGAGGAGCACGGCGACGCCGAGCCCGAAGAGCCAGACCGAGACGCCGGTCATGGGGAGGGTGTCCCCGGCCTGGCCGGGGACCGCGCGCTCGTCATCGGGATCCGGCTCCGGGCCCCGGCCCGGCTCCTCGGGGGCCAGCCCCGGGCCCGGGCCGGCCTCCTCGCCCGGCGTCGGCTCCGGGCTCGCGGTGGGGCTCGCGGTGGCGGTCGCGGTCGCGGAGGGCGCCGGCGTGGGGAGCTCGGCAGGCGTGGGTTCCGGGGTGAAGGTGGACAGGTGCGCGGCCGGGCTGGGGGGCGCCGGGCTCGGTGACCGGGCGGGCTCCACGACGGTCGCCGCGCAGGAGCGGTTGTTCGCGGTGTTCTCCTCACGGCTCGCGGTGGCGACGGTGGCACAGTTCTCGATCACGCCGACGGCGTCGGGCGTGACGGTGAAGGCGAACTCCCTGCTCTCGTCGGGGGCGAGCGTGCCGAGGGGGCAGGTGAGGGTGAGCCCGCCGCCGGGGCACTCGGCCGGGCGGCCGGCGATGGTGGTCCGGCCGCCGCCGGTCTCGTCCTGGACGGTGACGTCCGCGGCCTGCGAGGGGCCGCGGTTGGTGACGGTCAGCGTGTAGGTGATGGTGGCGTCCGGGCGCACGACGGCGGGGGCGGTCTCGGTGATCTCGACGTCGGTCAGCGTACGGGTCTGGCTGGTGAGCTGCGTGGAGTCCGCCGGCACGCCCGAGGCCGAGACCCTCGCGCGGTTGCGCAGGTTCGTGCCGTCGGACAGGCCGGGGTCGGTCGTGACGGGGATCCGGTACGTCGCGCTGTCCCCCGGGCCGATCGTCAGGCCCGGCCCGCCGCAGGTGACGGTCTGGCCCGCGCTGGAGCAGTCGCCGGGGAGCCTGGTGACGGCGGTGCCGGGGTCGAGGACGTCGGTGATCGTCACGTTCTCGGCGTCCTGGTCGCCGGTGTTCAGGACGGTCACCGCGTACACGGACTCGGCACCGACGATCATGGGGTCGGGGGTGACGCTCGCGGTGATCTGCAGGCCGGCGCTGCGGGGCACGGGCGCGCCTGCGGGGACGCGGCGGAGCGGCTGCGCCGCCGAGGACCCGGCGGCCGGGGCGGCGCAGCCGCTCAGCGCGGCGAGCGCGATCATCGCCGCGATCCTGGGCATGCTCATCTCGTTCCCCCCGCGTGAACGCTCCGTGCCGGCTCGGCCCGATGCGATCTTCCTCGCACCCGGGCCGTGCGCACCGGCGATCAAACGGGACCCATGCACCGCCGTGGCGGACTCTTTGCCCCGGGCGCCCGCTACGCCCAGGGACGCGGGAAGGTGTCGCCGTCCAGCCGGTCGCCCGCGGCGAGCCCGAGCGGATCGGTCACGACGTGCTCCGCGCCGCTGTAGCCGGTCGCCTCGTCCATGTAGATGACGACGTGCGCGAAGCGGGCCTCGCCTGTGCGGTTGGGCAGCGCCATGTGCCCGGTGTAGCCGCTGTGGAAGGTGCAGTCGCCGGCGCGCAGCGGCACGGTGACGCGGGGGATCCAGCGCAGGGACGGGTCCGTCTCGAACAGATCCTCCTCGTGGTGCAGGTCCTGCGGGCGCAGGCCGCGGCGGTGCTGGGTGCCGGGCAGGAAGGTCATGCACCCCCGCTCCGGCGGAACGTCGACCAGCGCTATCCACGCCGACAGCGGGAGCCGGTCCCCCTCGTGCGGCCAGTAGGGGCGGTCCTGGTGGAACTCCGTGGCGGCGTTGTTGTACGGCTCCTTCACCAGCATCTGGTCGTGCCAGAGCCGCAGCGGGAAGCCGGCCAGCTGCTCGGCGATCCGGCCGAGCCGCGCGTCGAACGTGAGCTCCCGCAGCGTCCCGTCGCGTTGCCAGACGTTGACCAGCTGGCTGAAGACGCCTTCCTTCTCCAGGCTCTCCGCGCGGTGCGCCTCCAGGAACGCCTCGGCGCCGGCGCGGAAGCGCTCGACCTGCCCGGGTTCGAGGACGCCACGCACTCGGACGAAACCGGATTCGCGGTACGCCGCCACCAGCTCGTCCGGCACCCGGCCGTCGGCGCCGACGTCGCTGCCGGACGGCTCGGTCGTGGTCGATGTCATCTCTGGCCTCCAGAGTTCTCGCGGTTGGGATACTGCAAGCGTCGTCGTGACGGGCCACTCCGGGCTAGGCCGATTCCGGCGAGTGGTCGTACGATCCCGACATGCCTGCCACGCTGCACGAGCACGCGCTGTTCGCCGGGGGCCCGGTCCTGGGCGGCGTCCACCAGGTGGAGCTCGACATCGAGCCGCACGCGCACGACTTCCTGGAGATCGCGGTGATCGGCCCCGGGCGCGGCCGGCACGTGACCAGCCGGGGCGAGCACCCGCTGCGGCAGGGGCAGGTCATCGTGCTGCGCCCCGGCGCCTGGCACGGGTTCAGGGACTGCGCCGGCCTGACCGTCGCCAACTGCTGCCTGTCCGCCCACGCGCTGCGGGCCGAGCTGGCGGCGCTGTACGACATCCCGATGCTGCGCCGGATGCTGTGGACCGACCCGGTGGCCTCCGGCACGCACGGCGTGGCGGTCATGACCGTCGATCCGGGCGCCGCCGAGGAGGCGGTGGCCGAGATCGGCCTGCTCGAACGGGACCTCGGCGCCGATCGGAGCCGGCCGGGCCGGGTGCTGGGCCGGCTGGTCACGGTGCTCGGCGTCCTCGCCGACGGCCGTGACGCCGGGCGGAGGACGCCCGAGCCCGCCATCCACCCCGCCGTCGCCGCCACCGTCGCCCGGCTGGAGGCGGAGCCCGCCCACCCGTGGCGGCTGGAGGACCTCGCCCGGGCGGTCAGCCTGGATCCCGCCTATCTCGGCCGGCTGTTCGGCCGCTACGTCGGGCTGACGCCGATGGGTTTCCTGGCCCGGCTGCGGGCCGAGCGGGCCGCCACGTTGCTGGCGAACTCGGCCCTGCCGGCCGCCCGGGTCGGGGCCGCCGTCGGCTGGGACGACCCGACGTACTTCGCCCGCCGCTTCCGTGCGCTGGTCGGGCTGACGCCCACCGAGTACCGGCGGCGCAGCCGATCGGCCGCGCGCCCTAGCCGGAAAGACGTACCGGCTCCTCCTGGGACGGGAGATACGGCGGGAGGTTGAAGCGGGTGCGGATCGTCCGCTGGACGGCGGCCTTGTCGGCGCGCGCGTCGATCGTCATCACGTACTCCTTGCGGCGGAACAGCTCCACCACAGGGTCGATCTTGCTGTGATACTCCTCCAGCCGCCTGGCGAGCACCTCCGGGCTGTCGTCCTCCCGGCTGACCAGCTCGCCGCCGCACACGTCGCACCGCCCCTCCGTCTCCGGCCGGTGGGCGATCAGGTTGTAGTCCATGCCGCACCGCGAGCACAGCCGCCGCGCCAGGACGCGCCGACGGACCTCCTCGTCCGGCAGGTCCAGATGGATCACCCCGTCGATGTCGTAGCTCTCCAGGAAGAACTCCGCCTGACGCCGGTTGCGCGGGAAGCCGTCGATGATGAACCCGTAATTCCAGTCGTGCAGCTGGAGCCGGTCCCTGACGACGTCCTCCACCAGGTCGTCCCCCACCAGCTCGCCCGCCGCGACCAGTCGGCGGACCTGCGCGCCGAGCTTGGTGTGCCGCTTGACGTGCCAGCGGAAGATGTCGCCCACGCTGATGTGCACCAGGTCGAGGTCGTCGGCGAGCATGGCGCTCTGGGTGCCCTTGCCACTCCCCTGCACCCCCAAAATCACATATTTCCTCATAGCTCACTTCCTGTGGTCAGTTCATTCCCCGAGTCACCATTCCATCCGGATTCATGCCATGAGAAGCCATGGATCCAGTGATTCAGGCTGATACGTAGATTTCCCGATGCTTTACCCGCTGGCACTGCTTAATGTCAGCGCATCCGGCGCCTTCCGAGAAGGTGGGTTCATGCGCGCGCTGATCGTCTTCCTGTGCGGCCTCCTCATCACGTCCATCTCCACGCAGGCCGCGGCGGCCGAGACCCAACCGGCCGCCGCCACCCCCGACGTGGTCTTCCAGCGGGCCGACTTCGCCGCGGGCACGGCCGAGGGCACGACGCCCGGCGACGGGCTGGCGTTCGGCACGGCCGCGGGCACCACCTCCTACACCGACGCGCTCGGCACCAAGACCTGGGAGTACGCCCGCTGGACCGGCCCCGAGCGGCCCATCGGGTTCCCCGCCACCGAGCTGATCGCCTCCTGGACCGCGGACCTCCCCCAGGGGAGCTGGCTGCAGATCGAGACCCGCGCCAGGAACGCGGAGGGCCTGACCACGTGGTATTCGCTCGGCCGCTGGGCGTACGCCGAAGGCGACATCCGCCGCACCTCGGTGCCCGGCCAGGGCGACGCGGACGCCTCGGTCGCCGTGGACACGCTGGTCGCGGCGGCGGGCAAGCCCGTCAGCGCCTACCAGCTGCGCCTGACCCTCTACCGCACGCCGGGCTCGGCGATCACGCCACGCGTGCGCACGTCCGGCGTCATGGCCTCCAACGTGCCCGAGCGCAAGACCGTGCCGGTCAGCCCGGGCGGCGGCGCGTGGGGGACGGAGCTGGCCGTGCCGCGCCGCTCCCAGAACGTCCACCAGGGCCACTACCCCGAGTGGGACGGCGGCGGCGAGGCCTGGTGCAGCCCCACCTCGACCACCATGATCCTCGGCTACTGGGACAAGTGGCCGAGCGCCCAGGACACCTCCTGGGTCGACCCGGCCGACCCGAACCCCGAGGTCGACTACGCCGCCCGCTACACCTACGACCACGCCTACGAGGGCGCGGGCAACTGGCCGTTCAACACCGCCTACGCGGGGCGCTACGGGATGGACGGCTTCGTCACCCGGCTGCGCTCGCTGACCGAGCTGGAGGCGCTGATCAAGGCGGGCATCCCGGTCATCACTTCGCAGTCGTTCAAGAAGAGCGAGCTGCCGGGCGCCGGGTACGGCACGAACGGCCACCTGATGGCGATCGTCGGCTTCACCGCCACGGGCGATGTGATCGCCAACGATCCGGCCTCCTCCAGCAACGCCGCCGTGCGGCACGTCTATCCGCGGGCCGCGTTCGAGAACGTGTGGCTGCGCAGCTCCAGCAGCGGCGGCGTCACGTACGTCATCCACCCGCCCGGCCACGCGCTGCCCGCCACCACCCCCGGGCTGCCCGCGAACTGGTAGGTCGCTTCCCCGCACCTCTCGACGGCGGGCGCAGACCTGCGTACCCTAACAACCGGGAAACGCGGGCTCGCCCGCTGTTCCCGCACGCGATACGCGCCGATCGGGGGGTCGTCCGGATCAGCCGGCTCGTCCTTCGTGCCGAAGCTGTCGCCGCGCACGGCGCCTCGCCCGACAATGTCGCTGTGGCCGATTGATCTCCCCTGCCGTGGAGCGCCGGATGACTGAGAACGATTCTGCGACGCAGACCCGGCTCGTACGACAGGCCCCGTGGAACGGTCCACCGCTGCTGCTGGCCTCGGAGGGCGCCAGGGTCCTGGTGGCCGGCACGGGGGCGCATCGCCCCTCGTCGAACCTGCCGCAGGTGCCCGCGGTCCCGGCGACCGTCACCGATCTCGGCCAGTGCCTGGTCGAGCGGGCGGGGCTCAGCCCGGCGGGCCTGACGACGCTGCTCGACCCCGCGACCCCGGCCAACCTGGGCGAGGCGCTGGCCAAGGCGGCGCAGGAGGCCACGTCCGCCCTGCTGTTCTACTTCGTGGGCCACGCCGTGTTCAGCCCCGACAACGAGCTGCACCTGGCCACGCGCGCCACCGTGAACCTCTCCCAGGGGGTGCCGGGCTACCAGGCGCTCCCGTACGCCGTGGTGCGCGACATCCTGGCGACGTCGCGGGCCGAGCGCGCCGTCGTGGTGCTGGACTGCTGCTTCAAGGGGAGCGGGCGGCCGGTCGCCGAGGGCTCCTTGGAGCCGACGTGGCGGGGGGCGTACGTGCTCGCCTCCTCCAGCAAGGACGAGAACGCGTGGGCGCTGCCCGGCGTCCGGCACACGGCGCTCAGCGGGGCCCTGATCAGGCTGCTCAACGAGGGCGAGCAGGGCGGGCCGCCGTCGTTCACGCTCGACCACGTCTACGAGCGGCTGGCGCGTTCGCTGCCCGGCTCGGGGTTCCCCCGCCCCCGCCGTGCGGCCGCCGGTTTCGGCGAGCCGCCTCCGCTCGCGGTCAATCCGGCGTACACGGCACCGAGTCCCGTCCCCGGCCCGCCGGTCCGGCCCGCGGGCGACGCGGCCGGCCCCTACCTCGGCCTGGCGGCGTACGGGCCCGAGCAGTCCGCGCTGTTCTTCGGCCGCGAAGACCTGACCAAGTGGCTGGCCAAGCGCGTGCGGCAGGCGTTCGCGCCCGGCGATCCGCTGATCGTGACCGGCTCGCCGGGGTGCGGGAAGTCGTCGGTGCTGCGCGCCGGGGTGCTGCCCGCGCTGCGCGGCGAGGCGGCCGGCGAGCACATCGTGCTCGTCCCCGGCGCCGACCCCCTCACCACGCTCGCCCGAGAGCTGGCCCGCCTCGGCCGCCTCGACCCGGTGCGCCTGCGCGCGATCATCGAGTCCGATCCCGGCGGGGTCAGGCGGGCGCTGCCCAGCGCTCCCGGGCGGTTGCTGGTGCTGGTCGACCAGTTCGAGGAGCTGTTCACCGCCTGCGAGAGCGAGCCGGCCAGGCGGCAGTTCGTGGCGGCGCTGGCCGAGCTGTCCAGGTCGGCGGCCGTGGTGATCGCCGTCCGCGCCGACTGCTTCGGGCGCTGCGCGGCCTATCCCGGGCTGCTGGAGTCCATGCGGCATCCCGAGATCGTCGTGCCCATGCGGGAGCCGGGGCTGCGCTCGGCGATCGAGGGGCCGGCCTCGCGCGCCGGCCTGTCCCTGGAGCCGGGGCTCACCGAGCTGATACTCGAAGACGTCCGCACCGGGGAAGAATCGCTGGAGCGGGCGGGCGGCGTGCTGCCGCTGTTCTCCCAGGCCCTGCTGGCCACGTGGCAGCGGCAGGCGGAGGGCGTGCTGACGATCGCCGACTACCAGGCCGCGGGGGGCGTCGCGCGGGCGCTGGCGACGAGCGCGGAGGAGAGCCTGCGGCGGCTCGGCAAGGAGTACGAGCCGATCGTGCGGGAGCTGCTGGTGGGGCTCATCCGCGTGGACGAGCGGGGCGAGGGCTCGCGCAGGCGGGTCCCGGTCGCCGAGCTGTTGCCTTCGTCGCCGTCCATCGCCCGGCAGGTGCTGGGCGAGTTCGTCCGCGCCCGGCTCGTCACGGTGGACGACCACGACGTCGCCGAGATCAGCCACGAGGCGCTCATCACGGCCTGGCCGCGGCTCGCGAGCTGGATCGGCGCCGACCGGGCCGGGCTGCTCGTCCGCCGCCGCCTGCGCGAGGACGCCGAGGCGTGGCAGCAGCAGGGTCAGCCGTCCTCCTACCTGTACGCCGACGCCCGGCTGGCCGCGGCCCAGGCTGCCGGCACGGACACGGGCGGCACGGACACCGGCGGCACGGACACGGAGCGCGACTTCCTCACCGCGTCCAGGCGCAAGCAGCGCCGACGCTCGCTCATCGCCCGCTCCGCGCTCGCCGCGCTCACCGTCCTCTTCCTCATGGCGGCGGCCGGCGGGGTGGTGGCGCTGCTCCAGAGCAGGGACGCGAGCAGGCGGGCCACCGAGGCGGCCGCGCAGCGCGACCAGGCGCTCTCCCGCCAGGTCGCCGCCGCCGCCAACAGCGCCTCCGACACCTCGCTCGGCGCCCAGCTGGCGCTGAGCGCCTACCGCCTGTCGGCCACCCCGGAGTCGCGCGGGGCCCTGCTCGGCAGCCTCACCCGCCCGATCGGGGCGCGCATGCTCGGGCACACCGCTCCCGTCGAATGGGTGGCCTACCGCGCCGACGGCCGCGTCGTCGCCAGCGCCTCCGCCGACTCCACCGCCCGGCTGTGGAACGTCGCCGACCCCCTTCGCCCGAAGGCCCTCGGCGTGGCGAAGGGGCACACGAAGGGGCTGACCGCGGCGACGTTCAACCCCACGGGCAAGGTGCTGGCCACCGCATCCGCGGACGAGACCGCGCGGCTGTGGAACGTCTCCGACACCGCCGCCCCCAAGAGCGTGGCCACGCTCAAGGGGCACACCGACCGGGTCACGTCCGTCGCCTTCAACCCGAAGGGCGATCTCGTGGCCACCGCCTCCGCCGACAAGTCGGTGCGGCTGTGGAACGTCGCCGACCCCGCCAAGCCCAAGCAGGTCTCGGTCGTCAAGATGGCCACCGGCCTGACCAAGGCGGCCTTCAGCCCCGACGGGCGTTTCCTCGCGATCGCCTCCACCGGCGGCACCCTCGCGCTCCTCGACGTGCTCGCCCCGGCGCAGCCCAGCAGCCTGGCGGTGCTGACCTCGCAGGAGGGCGCCGTCAGGAGCGTGGCGTTCGCCCCCAACGGCCGCTACCTCGCCACGGCCGCCGCCACGGGCGCGGTCCAGGTGTGGGACATCACCGCCGCCAAGCTCGCCGGCACCGCCCGCGGGCACAGGGCCCAGGTCGACGGCGTCGCGTTCAGCCCCGACGGCAACTTCCTGGCCAGCGCATCCGCCGACGGCACCGTGGGCCTCTGGGACGTCCAGGACCCGCGCGCCGCCCAGCTCACCGCCACCCTGACCGGCTTCCCCGACGGCGTCACCGGGGTGGCGTTCAGCCCGACCGGCCAGAACCTCGCCACCTCCGCCGCCGACGGCACGGCCCGGCTGTGGAACGTCGCCAACCCTGCCCGCGTCGCCCCCCGCGCCCGGCTCGCCGGGCACACGGCGCTGGTGAACGGGCTCGCCATCGCCAAGAGCGGCCGCACGCTCGCCACCGCCTCCGACGACAAGACCGTCAAGCTGTGGGACCTCACCGACCCCGCGGTGAGCACGCCCCTGTCCACGCTGAGCGGGCACACCGGGCTCGTCGTGGCGGCGAGCTTCAGCCCCGACGGCCGCCGCCTGGCCACGGCCTCGCTCGACGGCACGGCCCGGCTGTGGGATCTCGCCGAGCTCGCCAGCCCGAAGCTCCTGGGCACGCTCACGGGGCACACGGGCGGCGTGCGTTCCGTCGCCTACAGCCCCGACGGCCGGATGGTCGTCACGACCGGCAAGGACGGCAGGACCCTGCTCTGGAACGTGGCCGCGCCCGCCACCCCCCGGCAGGTCGCGACGGCGGGAGCGACGGACGAGCGGGTCGGCCCGGCCGTGTTCAGCCCCGACGGCCGCGTGCTCGCGACCGGCTCGGGCACCGCCTCCGTCCGGCTCTGGGACGTGACGAAGCCCACCGAGCCGCGCCGGCTGTCCGACTTCGCCGCACACGCCGGAGGGGTGCTCGACCTGCGCTTCAGCACGGACGGCAAGACGCTGGCCACGGCCTCCTCTGACGGGACGGCCCGGCTGTGGGACGTCGCCAAGCCCGAGCGCCCGCAGCGGCTGGCCGTGTTGCCCGGGCACGCGTCGGACGTGACCGGGGTCGCCTTCTCCGCCGACCGCCGCACGCTGGCCACCGGGTCGGCGGACCGGACGATCAGGATCTGGAACGTCGCCGACCGCGCCAGGCCCACGCTCTGGGCCGTGCTCGCCGGCTCCGAGCCGGTGGGCGACCTGGAGTTCAGCGCGGACGGGAGCGTCCTGGCGAGCACGTCCGGGCTCGCCGCGCAGCTCTGGGGGGTGAACGTGGAGCAGGCGAGCGCGAACGTCTGCGAAGCGTCGGGCACGGCGATCACCCAGGCCGAATGGGCCCAGTATCTCCCCGGCCGCCCGTACAAGGCGCCCTGCCCGTAGCGGCCGACCGCCTCCGAAGCGGCTCCCGCATGCCCTGATTAATTATGAGCGACCGATCGGTCTTATTTCTGTTAGAGTCCAGCCATGAAAATGATGAGATCGCGCTGGATCGCCGGGCCGCACCCGCGCGGCGACGCGCCCGTGCTGGTCAGCCGGACGGACTTCCAGCTGCACCGGCTGGCGGACCTGCCGAGGGCGGCGCTGGCCGGGTGGCGGCTGGCCCGGCTGTGGCCGGGCCTGGACGGCGCGGTCGGGCTGTGGCTGTGGTGCGACCTGGCGGAGCGCCGGATCGGCTCCGTTTCGGTCTGGCGTGACGAGTCCGCCTTGCGGGGCTTCGTACGGCTGGCGGCTCATGTGCGGATCATGCGGGCGTACCGGGGCCGGGGGACGCTGACCTCGGCCTCGGTGCTGACCTCGCGGGCGGACCTGTGGACGGCGGCCGGGGCTCCGGCCTGAGCTCACCCCGTCCGGTACACCGGGTTGTCGAAGGTGGCCCGGCAGCCCTCGCCCGCCAGGTCCTGCACCCACAGGCCGACGAACGCGCCGGTGCAGCCGAAGGCCCGGATCTGGCCGTCGAGGATCTCGTCGGCGTGCTCGTCGGACAGGATGGTGGCGTCCAGCTCCACCGGGATGGCCTGACCGTCGCGGGAGAAGCGCAGGACCGGGCCGTCGAACTCGACCGCGAGCCGGCTCGCCGCCTCTCCCGTGTAGTGCACGGTCCTGGTGCCCCTGTCGCTGCCGGTCAGCACCAGGCCGTCGGTGGTGAGCGCGAGGTGGTACCAGTTGCGCGAGTTGTAGTAGGCGGTGATCCCGGCGGACTGGTGCACGCTGTCCGGCTCGAAGCTCACGCTCGCCTCGAAGGCGCAGCGCGTGCTGGTGACCCGGCGGGCGACCAGGCTGGGGGTGCGCAGGCCGTACGGGGACTGGCCGCCCTCGATCGTCACCCTGCCACCGTCGAACCTCACCCAGTCAGGCGTCGCCGGGCGGCGCAGGGTGCTCCAGTCGCTCCCCTCCACCAGCCACTCCGCCTGCCGCGGACTCCGCGGGCTCCGCGGCCGGGCGGGTGCGGGGACCGTCTGGGCGGGTGCGGGGACCTCGACCGCCGGGGCTCCTCCCGGCACCCTCGGCCACCCGCCGGTCCACTCGACCCGCTGGATCGCGCTCTCCCTGCCCAGCACGCACCGCCCGCGCGGCGTGTACGGCCGCGCGACCAGGTGAGCCAGATACCACTCACCGCCCTGGGTCTGGACCAGGCAGCCGTGCCCGGCCTTCTGCAGCTCCAGATCGGGATCGTGGCGGGCGGTGAGCATCGGCCCCTCGGGGTCGGCCTCGTACGGCCCCTCGATGTCGCGGGACCTGAGCACGCTGACGCAATGGTCGTAGCCGGTGCCGCCCTCCGCGACCATCAGGTAGTACCAGCCGTCGATCCGGTAGAGGTGCGGCCCCTCGGTCAACGCCCGGTTCTCCAGGATGAGCCGCGGCTTGCCGCCGCCGAGCGGCTGGAGCTCGATCCCGGCGAACCCGCGCCCGGGGCGCGAGTCGAAAATCATGTTGAGCAGGTACGAGGACCCGTCGTCGTCGTGGAAGAGCGCGGCGTCGAACCCCCGCCCCGGCAGCCTGATCGGGTCCGACCAGGGGCCTTCGATGGCGGGGGCGGTGGTCAGGTAGTTCGCGACGTCCTTGTAGCCGTGGGCGTAGTTGTCCATCACGCTGTACACGAGGTGGAACAGGCCGTCGGCATAGGTCAGGTCGGGTGCCCAGACGCCGCCCGAGTCCGGCACGCCGGACAGGTCGAGCAGCCTGCGCTCGGTCAGGAGACCGCCCAGGGGCCGCCAGTCGACCAGGTCGCGCGAGTGGTGGACGCGTACACCCGGATACCACTCGAACGTCGAGGTGGCCACGTAGTAGTCGTCGCCCACGCGCAGGATGGACGGATCTGGATGAAAGCCGGGCAGGACGGGATTGCGGATCATCGGATCTCCATGGGACACGGTTCGCCGCGACCGGCACCATTTCTGCCTCTTGTCGCAGAAACCGATCGCCTGCGAACGCTACGACCATGAAGCCCCGGACTACAAGATCCGCCCGGCACCCCCGGCGCCGGGTGATCCGGCGGGGCGGTAAGAAGGTGGAACGCGCGAACACAACCGGCACGCCCCTCCATAAGGAACAATTTCATGACTCGGAACGTGGTAGTGATCATCGGCGTCGGCGGGATGGGACAGGCCATCGCCCGCCGCCAGGGCCTCGGAGCCCACGTCCTGGCCGCCGACTTCAACAAGGAGCTCCTGGAGTCCGTGACCGCCGGGCTGCGGGAGGAGGGCTATGAGGTGACCCCCGTACCGGTCGACGTCTCCTCCCGCGAGTCGGTGGCCGCGCTCGCCGAGCAGGCTGCCGCGCTGGGCGAAGTCCGCACCGTGGTGCACACCGCCGGGCTCTCCCCCGTCCAGGCCCCGGTGCCCGCCATCCTGGCGGTCGACCTGCTGGGGGTCGCCCTGGTGCTGGAGGAGTTCGGCAAGGTCGTCGCGCCCGGCGGTGCCGGGCTGGTGATCGCCAGCATGGCCGGCCACTTCCAGCCCCCCTTCACCGCCCAGGACGCCCGGGAGCTGGCCACGACCCCCGCCGACGACCTGCTCTCCCTGCCGATCGCGGCCGAGGCGAGCTTCGCCGGCCCCGGCCACGCCTACGGCTTCGCCAAGCAGGCCAACCTGCTGCGCGTGCAGGCCGCGAGCCGGACCTGGGGAGCCAGGGGCGCCCGCGTCAACTCGATCAGCCCCGGCGTCATCGCCACCCCCATGGGCCAGGCCGAGCTGAGCAGCGACCACGGCGCGACCATGCAGGCGATGATCGGCGCCTCCAACGCGGGGCGCGTCGGCACCCCCGCCGACATCGCCACCGCCGCCGACTTCCTGCTCAGCCCGGCCGCGAGCTTCATCTCGGGCACCGACCTGCTGGTCGACGGCGGCGTCACCGCCGCGGTCCGCTCCGGAAGTCTCGGCTGACGGCGATTACGGCTTCCTGGCTCCGCCACCCCGGTCTCCCCGCGCACAGCGTCCTTCCTCGGGTACGGTGCCGACGGTGATCGCGGTGAGAGTCACCGGCATCGAGGTGGAGGTCGGCCGGCTGCTGTATGTGTGCGACCACCTGCCGGAGGGCGCTGCCCACGTGATCCACATGACATTCGAGGCCACCCGCGCCGGCGGCCGGGTGGGCGCGGTCGCCGGAGGCGCCGACACCACGCCGATCCGCGGTGTGCGGTTCGTGCCGCTCGCTGACCTGCCGCGGCTCGGCTTCTCGCCCAGGTTCGTCGAGCTGGCGCGGGCGGGATGGCCCGGAGCGGGCGCCTACATGGGCGCCAAGGCCAATATCGGCCTGTGAGACCAGCTCCACCCTATGGGGCCGAACCGCTGGCGGATCTGACCGTCTTCCGGCTGCACCGGTCAGCGCCCCGGAGCATCGTGGTCGGCGTCGCCACTCCGCGAGCCGTGCCACGACCGCCACAGCGCCTCGTACACCCCGCCCGCCGCGACCAGCTCGTCGTGGGCTCCGACCTCCACCACCCGGCCGTTGTCCATGACCACCACCCTGTCGGCGTCGCGGGCCGTGTGCAGGCGGTGGGCGATCGCGATGACGGTCCGCCCCTCCAGGACGGCGGCGAGCGAGCGTTCGGCACTCCTGGCCGTGCGGGGGTCGAGCATGGCGGTGGCCTCGTCGAGGATGACGGTGTGCGGGTCGGCCAGGATGACCCTGGCCAGGGCGAGCTGCTGGACCCGGTCCGGGCCGAGGGTGACGCCGGACGACTGGGGCCCCAGCTCGTCGTCGAGCGAGGCGACCCAGTCCGCGCCGACCGCCGCCAGCGCCTTGCCCAGGCGGTCGTCGCCGGCCGCCGGATCCGCGAGCAGCAGGTTGTCGCGTACGGTGCCGAGGAACAGGTGCTGCTCCTGGGTGACCAGGACGACGTGCTCGCGGAGCTGGGCAGGGGAAAGGCCGGCGACGGGCGCCGAGCCGACGGTGACCGTGCCCAGGCGCGGGCGGTCGATACCGGCCAGCAGCCGGCCCAGGGTGGACTTGCCGGCTCCCGAGGGTCCGACGACGGCCAGGCGCTCGCCGGGCCGTACGGTCAGATCGACGCCGGTCACCACGTCGTCGCCGCCTTCGTAGGCGAAGTGCACGCCGCGCGCCTCGATGCGGTCGCCCTGCGGCGCCGCGGCGGCGGCCTCCGCCCGCACCGGCGCCGCGAGGCCCTCGATCCTGGCGAAGGCCGCGCCGCTGCTCTGCAGCTGCTCCAGCCAGATCAGGATCGTCTCGATCGGCTGGCCGAGCTGGCGCAGGTAGAGCACGCAGGTGACGACCGCGCCCAGCGTGACCTGGCCGCGGTCCAGGAGCACCCCGCCGAGCAGCAGGACCAGCACGGGCGGCAGGAGCGAGGAGACCTCCACCGAGGGCCAGAGCACGCTGCGCAGGAAGAGGGTCCGCAACTGGGCGGCCCGGCTGCGCTCGATCACCCGGTCCGCCGCCCGCGTACGCCTGGCCTGCAGGCCCAGGGCCTCGATGGTGCGGGCGCCCGCGGCGTTGGCGGCCAGGTGCTCGGCCAGCTCGGAGCGGGCGGCGCCTTCCTCCAGGTAGGCGGGGCGGGCGCGGCGAAGGTACCAGCGGGCGGCGGCCACGATGCCGGCCAGCGCGAGCAGGCCGCAGCCGCCCAGGACCGGGTCGACCAGGAAGACGGCGACGATCAGGAAGAGCGCCTGCAGGCTCGAGACGAGGATCGCGGGGGCGGCGTCGCGCAGGGTCCGGCCGACCACGGCCACGTCGGTCGTGCCGCGGGCGGTCAGGTCGCCGGTGCGGATGTGCTCGACCGTGGCGGCGGGCAGGGCCAGCACGCGGTCCAGGAGTTCGGCGCGGATGTGCTCCTGGACGCGCTCGCTGAAGCGAGTGCCGACCTTCTCGGCGTACCTGGACAGGACCAGCTGGGCCACCGCCGCGCCCACGGCGATCGCGGCGAGCAGGTCGACCGTGCCTCCGGCGCTGATGGAGTCGATGATGCGGCCCAGCAACCACGGGCTGACCAGCGCCGCGGCAGCCGCGAGGCTGTTGAGCAGCAGCGTCGCGGTGAAGCCCGGCACGTCGCGCCTGACCAGGCGCAGGGCGGCCCGCCGTACCTGCCGGCGGTCGGCGACGGGCAGGTCGCGGTTCATGCCAGCACCGATCGGTAGGCCGGGGTGGACTCCATCAGCTCGCGGTGGGTGCCGGCGGCGGCCACCCGTCCGTCCTCGATGAACAGCACCTGGTCGGCCTCGGCGAGCAACAGCGGCGAGGTGGTGGCCACGACCGTGGTACGGCCGGCGCGGGCCGTACGGAGCCGTCCCGCGAGGAGGGACTCGGTGTGCGCGTCCAGCGCGGAGGTGGGCTCCACGGCCAGCAGCACCTCGGGCTGGGCCAGCAGCGCCCGGGCCAGGCGCACGCGCTGGCGCTGGCCGCCCGACAGGTTGCGGCCGCCGGGCTCGATCATCGAGTCGAGCCCGTGGCGCAGCCCCGCGACCACGTCCTGCGCCGCGGCGACGTGCACGGCCCGGTGGATGGCCTCGTCGTCCGCCTCGCCCCGGCCCTGGAGCACCTCGCGCAGCGTGCCCGCGAACAGGGCGGCGTCGTGGTCGGCGATCAGGGAGGTGGCGTGGCCGGCGATCAGGGAGGTGGTGTCGAACCCGCCCAGCTCTTCGAGCAGCGCCACGCTCTCCTCGGGCCGGGCGCTGACCAGCCCCACCAGGCTCCCCGGCGCGACCTCCGGCCCGGCGGGCGGGGGCCGCTCCCCGGCGCGCAGCGCGAGGAAGCGGGTGACCTGGCGGGCGGCGACCAGGCCGTGGCTGATCTGGAAGCTGCCCTCGATGAAGGAGGAGACCGGCACCACCAGCATGGCGATGTACCCGTACACCCCGACCAGCTCGCCCACCGTGATCGTCCCCTCGGCGGCCAGCCGGGCGCCCAGCCAGGTGACGGCGGCCAGGAACAGAGCGGGCAATCCGGCGCCCAGCGCGCCGATCCAGCTCGTCAGCGACGCCACCCGGTACCCCTGCTCGCGCAGGCTCGCCGAGTCGGCGCGGTACCGCTCGGCGTAAGTGCCCTTGCCGCCGAAGGCGTTGAGCACCCGCAGCCCCTCGATCAGGTCGACCAGGCGGGTGGTCAGCCTGCCCTGGTTCTCGCGGTAGCCGTTCTGCACCTTCATCAGCCGCCCGAGCAGCGGACCGAGCAGGACCGCCAGCAGCGGCACGCCCAGCAGCACCACCACGGCCAGCACCACGGAGACCTGCAACAGCAGCGCCGCCACCACGCCGTAGCTGACCACCGCGCCCACGCCGGGGCCGGTCACCGTCAGGGAGGCGGCGATGGTGATGACGTCGCCGATGCCGATCGTCACCACGTCGCCCGCCGAAGCACGCTTGGGCAGGTCGGCGCCCAGCTTGTTGATCTGCTCGACCAGGGCGCGCACGGTGCGGAAGTTGGCGTCCATCCGGATCTTGGTCATCGTGCGGTGCCGCAACATCGCCAGCCAGGCGTTGACCAGGCCCGCGCCGAGCAGCGCCAGCACCCAGCCGGGGGCCAGGCCGTCGTCGATCACCCTGGACAGCAGGTACGGCGGGAGCGTCAGACCCACCATCCAGAGGGTCCCCAGCGTCGCGCCCAACGCGACCCGACCCTTCTGCGCCCAGGCCAGCCAGCACAGATACCGAGCCGCTTCCATGGGGATCACGCTAGGGCATGGCTTTTGCGGCTCTTTGCCTGGCCTGGTGGCGGCCGTTCGGTCTCTCCTTGGTGCGCTGCCCGGACGTGTTTGGGGCGGCGATGTGGCTATGGGGCGCGAGGCCCTGCTTGCGGTAGTAGGCACGCAGCCCGTCTTGAGGGGTGCTCACGGGTCGTGTCGATCATTCCTGTGACGGGCAGGAGTGGGAGCGGCGGGTCAGCCGGGTTGCCATCGACACGTGCGTGATCTTCAAGGCGGCTGTGCGCGCTGGGTCGCCGCACGCCCTTCTGGTCGTGGATCACTTCCACGTCGTCCAGCTCACCGATGCCGCACCCACTGAGGTCCGCCGCCGGGTGTCGGTCCAGGTGTAGGTTCGCCAACGACAGCCGCAGGGCATCGGGGCAGACCCATGACCCGCTTTTCAGCCGGGCAACGGGCGGGTGCCCCATGGACGCCGCAGGCGTCGTCGCGCCGCAGGCGCGTCTCAAGTAGAAACGCCCGAACCCCCAGCGCGAAGCGCCCCACCGCGAGGACCATTCGGGGCGGGCATCAGACGGCCCACCACCCAGCAGGGCAACGGGTGGGTGCTAGCGCGGTCGCGGTGGAGCGGTCGACTCGCGGACGATCAGCCGGGGCGGTGCCAGCGAGATCTCAGGCTGGGGGTGCCCGCCCAGCTCGGCGACCGCCGCGTGGAAGCACGCCCGCCCCAGCCCCCCGAAATCCATCCGTACGGTGGTCAGCGCCGGCGTCCAGAAGGCCGAGCCCGGGATGTCGTCGAAGCCCACGATGCTCACATCCCCCGGCACGTCCTTGCCCGCGTCGTACAGCGCCCTGCGCACGCCCTGCGCGATGTCGTCGTTGCCGCACAGGATCGCCGTGACCTCCGGGTCCTCCGCCAGCGCCCGGCCCGCCGTGTAGGCCGACTGGATGTCCCAGCCGCAGCCCAGGGGCGACGGGAGCTCCGCGCCCGCCCGGGTCAGCGCGTCGCGCCAGCCGGCGTGCCGGCCGCCGGCCCGGCCCTCGGACGGGATGGCCACGTGATGGACGGTGCGGTGGCCCAGGCCGAGCAGGTGCTCGGTGGCGTCGGCGGCGGCCCGTCGCTCGTCGAGCGCGATCGCGACCCGGCCGAGGTCGGGGGCGACCGGCTCGGCGGCGACGATGGCCGGGATGTGCGGCGGGAGCGCCTCCAGCACCGCCGTGCCCAGCGGGTCGAACGCGATGACCACCAGCCCGCCCGCGCTCGGGTCGCTCACGTAGTCGACGGTCTGCCGGACCTCGGCGGACTCCACGACCCTGATGCCCAGCGCCACGCCTTCGGTCCTGGCCGCCTCCTCGATGCCCTGGAGCGTGCGCGCGTACCCGTACAGGGTCGTGTTGGAGGTCACGACCGTGATGCCGTTGGCGCGGCCGAACCCGAGCGCCCGCGCCGCCCGGTTGGGGCGGAAGCCGAGCCGGTCGATCGCGGCCAGCACGGCGGCGCGGGTGTCGGGCCGCACCCTGGGTGACTCGTTCAGCACGCGCGAGACGGTCTGGTGCGAGACGCCTGCCGCGGCGGCGACGTCGCGGATGCTCGGTACGGCCCCTTTACGGACAGGTCGGGGGCTCGCGTTCACGATCACATCGTAGTCGGGCCCCGCCCCCGCGAGCAGGCGCTAGTCCGTCAGGCGGAGCACCCCCCAGTGGCTGGTGTCCAGGTAGGCGCGGTTCGTCCGGTCGTTCCACGTCACCGCACCGGTACGAGCCGCCCCCGTGGCATCGTTCACCTGCACGTCGAACCCCAGTAGCGCGCCCGCCCCCAGCGTCACGGTGGGCAGGGTGATCGCGGCCTCGACCACGTACCCGCCGGGCACCACCTTCGCCACCGCCTTGAGGTGGTCCTTGACCCCGGCCGCGTCGAACGTCCCGCCGACCGTGAGCCGGCCGGTGAAGCTGACCCGGTACTGTCCGTCGTCGTCCTCGTAGCCCTTGGTCTTGCCGTTGCCCGGGTCCACGAAGATCTCGACGGAGTCCTGCTCCCACGCGTTCGCCGGCTCCTCGCTCAGGGTGGGATCGCTGACCTGGGCGAGGACGTACAGGGTCGATCCGCTCCACAGCCCGCGCACCCGGGCGGTGGCCCCGGACGTGCCCTGGATCCAGGTCGCGGTGCGGATCTCCGGCGTGGCCGCCCACACCTTGTCCACGACCCCGTCGAGCACGGGGGTGCGGCGGGCGGCGGTGGTGAGCTTGACCGCGGGCGCGGCGGTGACCTTGCCCGTCCAGGAGATGTCGGTGTCCCGGTCGTGCACGGTGGCGGCGACGTTCAGGACCTTCCCCTGAGGGGCCGGGACCCGGACGAGGGCCTCGACGCGGTAGCCCGCCGGGGTCCGCTTCGTCCCCGGCCCCGTGCGCTTGACCGTGTACGAGGTCCCGTCCACGGTGAAGGTCACCCGGTCGTCCTTGTCCACGACCGGATCGGTGACCTCGGCGAGCACGTACAGGCCGGTCGCGGACGAGCGCGCCTGGAAGCCCGCCGACACCTCGCCCACCCGCGCGACGGGCGAGTCGGGCAGCAGGTCCCATTCGAGGTCGCGCTTCCCGTCCACCTGCGGCCTGCCCGCCGGCGCCTCCAGGCTGCGCACCAGCGGCGGCAGCTCGGCGGGGTCCACGACGCCCCAGTAGGCGGGCTTGGCCTGGAGGTCGTCGTCGAACAGCAGCGGCGCGTTGAGCCGCGCGATCGGCCAGGAGCGCAGCCAGCTCACGTCGTCGGACTCGCCCCACACCGTGACCGAGCTGAGCTCGGAGGCGTGCCGCCGGAAGACGTCGAACAGCTCCTTGTAGCGGTGTCCCTGCTGGATGAGCAGCTCGGGCGGGATCGAGTCGTAGGAGGAGACGAAGTCGGTGTAGATGCTCACGTCCAGCTCGGTGACCTGCTGGTCCACGCCGAGGGCGGCGAAGCGCTCGATCGTCGCCTCGACGGAGGAGGCGGGCGGCTGCTCGATGTTCAGATGGAGCTGGTGGCCGACGCCGTCGATCGGCACGCCTTCCGCCTTCAGCCGTGCGACCAGGGCGTACAGGGCCTCGCGCTTGCGCGGGAACTCGGTGTTGTAGTCGTTGATGAACAGCTTGGCCGCCGGGTCGGCCTCGTGGGCGACGCGGAAGGCCGTGCGGATGAAGTCGAGGCCGGCGATCTGGTACCACTTGGAGCGGCGCAGGCCGTCCGGCTGGTTCTCGTCCACCACCTCGTTGACCACGTCCCAGGCCGAGATCTTGCCCTTGTATCTGGTCACGAGCGTGCGCACGTGCGTCTCCAGGCGCTGCAGCAGCAGCTCCTTGCTCGCGTCGGCGTCGCCGTCCTTGAAGACCCAGTCCGGGGTCTGGCTGTGCCAGGCGAGCGTGTGGCCGCGGATCGTCATGCCGTGCCGGGTCCCGAAGTCCACCAGGTGGTCGCCGTCGGCCAGGGTGAACTCGCCCTCGCGCGGCTCGGTGGCGTCCCATTTGAGCTCGTTGCCGGGGGTGACGCCGTTGAAGTGCTTGGCCAGCAGCTCGCTGTGCACGCCGAGCGTCTCGGCCCTGGTGAAGGCCGAGCCCATGGTGAACGGCACCTCGTCCTTGAGCGCGGGCAGGCCGGTCTCGATGGGCTTCGGCTGGACGTACCGCATCGCGAAGTCGTCCAGGTCGAAGGGGAAGGTGCCGCTGTCGGACTCGACGTACACGCTGAGGAACTCGACGTCGTAGGCGAGCGTGTACGTGCCGGACAGCTGCACCCACTCCCCCGCCGCCAGGTCCTTGGGCGCGACGACGCGCTCGTAGCTCGGGGTGCCGCCGCTCCTGCGCTCGATCGACAGGCCGAGCCGGCCCGACGTGGTGCCGGCGGCGAGCCGCACCCAGACCGACAGGGTGTATTTGTCGCCCTTGCCCATCCGCCCGAACACGTTCAGCGCGGGGCCGTCCCAGGAGGCCGACCGGCCGGTCACCGCGAGGCCGCGGGTGCCCGTGCGGGCGGCGGCGGCGCTCGGCTCCAGCACGGCCGCGGCGCGTGGCGCCCAGTCCTGCGCGGTGCCGTCCTCGAAGTCCGAGTCGACCGGCTCGCGCGTGGGGTCGCCGAGCGGGGTGACCACGATGTCGTCCAGGTAGAACTGGGCGGTGGCGTCCGAGCTCTCCACGTAGAGCTGCACGTCGGAGGACTCGGCGGTGAACTGGTAACTACCCGACAGCCGCGCCCACCCGGCGTCGGTCACGGTGGCCGCCGCGACGCGCTCGTAGGCGGTCTCGCCGCCGGTCGGCGTCCGCTGCACGGTCATCGCGATCGTGCTGCTCGGCTGGCCGCTCACCAGCCGGGCGTAGGCGGTCACGGTGTAGCCGGTGCCCCTGACGAACGGCGCGGGGATCGACGCGCCGTGCCAGGTGGCGGTCCGTCCCGTGGTGAGCAGACCGGCGGCGCCCGTGTGCGCCGCGTCCGCGCTCACCGCGACGGAGACGCCGCCGCCGCGCGACCCCCATCCCTGAGTGGTGCCGTCCTCGAAGTCGTACGTGAGGTCCGCCGCCGCACCGGCGGGCGGCACCGGCACGAGGCATAACAGGGCGGCGACCACCAGGGCTCGAAGGGTGCGCACGGTGCTCCTAGGCAGGGAGGACTGAAAGTTTCAGAGATATGCCGATAAATGTCAGCCGGACTGTAGATGCGCCGCGTCAGCGCGGTCAAGAACCCGCCCGCACCCCGGACTACCTGCAACCGCTTGTTGCAGCAAAAGTGCAGTTTCACTGCATTCCATTGACGGAGTGAGCCGAATTACGCGAACGTTTCATGCAACCGATTGCCGCACTCTGCGAGGTTGCGCATGCGACTTCTGTTACTCCCCCCATTGATCGCCCTGACAGTGCTCGCGACGGCGGCGACCCCCGCGGCGGCGGCCACCCGCGCCACCCTCGTGGTCGCGGCCGACGGCTCCGGCGACCACACCACGGTCCAGGCCGCCGTCGACGCCGTCCCCGCCGCCAACACCAGGCCGGTCACCATCCTGGTCCGCAAGGGCACCTACAGGCAGCAGGTGGTGATCCCGGCCGACAAGCCGTACATCTCCCTGGTGGGCGACACCCGGGACCCGCGCGAGGTGGTGCTCACCTTCGACGCCGCCGCCGCGACCCCCAAGCCGGACGGCTCGGGCCCGTACGGCACCTCGGGCAGCGCCTCGTACGTGATCAGCGCCCCCGACTTCACCGCCCGCAACCTCACCTTCGAGAACTCCTACGACGAGGCCGCCCACGGCAACAGCCAGGCCGTGGCCGTACGGACCACGGGCGACCGGCAGGTGTACGACAACGTCAGGTTCATCGGCAACCAGGACACCCTGTACGCCAACACCGCCTCCGCCACCACGACCGCCAGGCAGTACTTCCACGACTGCTACGTCGAGGGCGACGTCGACTTCATCTTCGGCCGCGCGACGGCCGTCTTCGACGACTGCGTCATCAAGGCGCTGACCCGCGGCAGCACCGACAACAACGGCTACGTCACCGCCGCCAGCACCGAGCTGAGCAACCCGTACGGCTTCCTGATCTACCGCAGCCAGCTCACCAGCAACGCCCCCGCCAAGACGTTCCACCTCGGCCGCCCGTGGCCGGCCGGCGGCTCCACCACGGCCCGCGGCCAGGTGCTGGTGCGCGAGTCGTGGCTGGGCCAGCAGTTCAAGGACGCCCCCTGGACCGACATGTCGGGCCTGAACTGGCGCGAGGCCCGCCTGTCCGAATACCGCAACCACGGTCCGGGCGCCACCGTCAACGACGACCGCCCGCAGCTCACCGCCGACCAGGCGAAGGCGTTCACCCCCGAGCGGTACCTGGCCGGCGCCGACGGCTGGAACCCCGTACGCCGACAACGCCCTGCCCCGCACGAGCCCGGCCGCGAGGTCCTGCCCCGCGACGACGGCTGGGCGGCGGCCGGCACCGGGACCACGGGCGGCTCAGCCGCGCGCCCGGAGAACGTGCACGCCGTCTCGACCAGGGCGCAGCTGCTGTCGGCGCTCGGCGACCCGGCGGACAACACCCCGAAGATCATCTATATCGAGGGCGCGATCGACGCCGACACCAGCGACTCGGGCGCCCCGCTCACCTGCGCCGACTACGCCGTCAACGGCTACAGCCTGGCGGCCTACCTGGCCGCCTACGACCCGGCCGTCTGGGGCAGGACCGCCGTCCCGTCGGGACCGCTGGAGGAGGCCCGCAAGGCGTCCTACGCCAAGATGGCCGCGCACGTCTCCATCGCGGTCGGCTCCAACGTCACCCTGGTGGGCGCGGGCAGGGACGCCGCGCTGAAGAGCTTCGGGGTGCGGATCGCGGGGGCCGACAACGTCATCGTCCGCAACCTCACCATCACCGACACCTCCGACTGCTTCCCGCAGTGGGACCCGACCGACGGCGCGGACGGCAACTGGAACGCCTCCTTCGACAACGTCGAGGTCTCCGCCTCGACGCACGTCTGGCTCGACCACAACACCTTCAACGACGGCGACAACCCGGACTCCGGCCAGCCGCTCTACTTCGGCCGCCCCTACCAGGTGCACGACGGCCTGCTTGACGTGGTCCGCGCCTCGAACTACGTCACGCTGTCCTGGAACCACCTCAGCAACCACGACAAGGTGACGCTGATCGGCAACACCGACAACGAGAGCAGGTACGGCGAGGCGGGCAAGCTCAAGGTGACCCTGCACCACAACTATTTCCAGGGCCTCGGCCAGCGCACGCCCCGGGTGCGCTTCGGCCAGGTGCACATCTACAACAACTACTACATGGGCGGCGGCCCCTACGCCTACAGCATCGGCGTGGGCTTCGGCTCCCAGGTCTACGCGGAGAGCAACGCCTTCGACGGCATCCCGGCGGCGAACGTGCTGTCGGTGCTGAACGGCACCACGATCACCGCCAAGGACAACCTCGTGGACCGGCGGCCGGCCGATCTGGTGGCCGCGTACAACGCCGCCAACGGCACGGCGCTCGGCTCCGACGCGGGCTGGACGCCCACCCTGTTCACCCGGATCCACCCGCCGCAGGTCCTGCGCGTCCTCGTGCCCACCGGCGCGGGCGCGGGTCGCCTGCGTTGATCCCGCCGTCCAGGCGTGCCGCCGCCGACCTGCCCGTCCACCGCGGCGGCACGCCTGGACCGGCGCTCAGCCGAGCCGCACCGGCAGCGCGGCCGGCCCCTCCGTGATGATCGACGACGTGTACGCGAGCTCGTCCTCGCCCACCGCCGGCCGCAGCCCGGGGAACCTGGTGAACAGCGACGACAGCGCGATCCGGGCCTCTAGCCTGGCCAGGGGCGCGCCGAGGCAGAAGTGCGGCCCTTTGCCGAAGCCCAGGTGCGTCTCCGGAGCACGCGTCACGTCGAACCGCTCCGCGCCGGCCCCGAACCTGGCCGGGTCGGTCCCGGTCGCCCCGAACCCGATGACCAGGGCCTCCCCCGCGGGCACGCGCACCCCGGCGATCTCGACGTCCCGCAGCGTGTAGCGCAGCACGGAGTTGATCACCGAGTTGCGGCTGCGCAGCGCCTCCTCCACGACCTGCTCCCAGACGTCCTTGTCCTGGGCCAGGGCGAGCTGCTCGGGGTCGGCGCACAGGGCGACGACGGCGTTGGCGATCAGGTGCACGGTGGTCTCGTGCCCGGCGATGATCACCACCCAGAGGATCCAGAGCATCTCGTTGTCGGACAGCCGGTCGCCGTCCTCGTCCTGCGCCTGGATCAGCGCCGTGGTCAGGTCGTCGCCCGGCTCGCGCCTGCGCCGCCCGATGTGCCCGGCCAGGTACGCCATCATGGCCGCCCCCGCCTCCGCCGCCTGCTGCGGGGTGGCGTCGTGGGAGACCAGCACCTTCGTCCAGTCGCGGATGCCGTCGCGCTCGTCCGCCGGCACGCCGAACAGCTCGCAGATCACGGTGACGGGCAGCGGCTCGGTGAAGTGGCGTACGAGGTCCACGCCGTCGCCCTCGGCCGCCACCCGGTCGAGCAGCTCGTCGGCCAGCGCCTGGATGCGGGGTGCGAGCCCGTTGACGCGGGCGGGGGTGAAGGCCCGGTTCACCAGGCTCCTGAGCCTGCGATGGTCGGCGCCGTCCTTGGTGAGCAGGTGATCGCCCTCGATGACCTGCCGCATGGGCCAGTCGGCGGGGATCGTGCCGTCGTGCAGGGCGGGGAAGTTCCTGGAGTCCTTGCTGTAGAGGATCCCGTCGTCGCCGAGCACCTCGTTGATCGCGTCGTAGGAGGTCACGGCCCAGGCCCGCACCCCGCCCGGCAACTGGACGGGGACGACCGGTCCGTGTTCGTCGCGCAGGCGGCGGACGGTCCGCGAGGAACGCTCACCCGGGGCCGGAAATGGGAGCGGAGGGGTTTTCACGGCATTTCTCCAATGTGCGAGTTGGCTCTCACTCTCCGTGATGACGACCCCGCGTCCAAGTCACCTGTCCGGCGCTGTCACCGGAGGGAGCGCGACTTCTGCCCCTTCCGCCACATAGGAGCTCCAGGTCCGGGCTTCCCCGATCAGAGGAGCCCGCCGTTCGGCAGGTCCTCGCCCTCCGGCTCCAGCGCGAACGCGATGCCCGCGTCGATGTCGCTGTCGAAGCCGGTCTGGAAGGCCACGTGGTAGGCGTTGTCGCCGAGCGTCTCGCGCGACTGCCGCTCGCACGCCTTCCTGGCCGCGACCCACGTGGGCACGTCGGCCTGGGCCCGGCCGTTGGTGCTCCAGATGCGCTCGGCCAGCCCGAGCAGCCGGGCCGCCCGCACGGCCCGGCCGGCCGCGCCGGCCGCCTGCGCGAGCAGGTCCACCGTCAGCCCGATCCCGAAGCTGTCGTGCAGCCGCTGCTTGGTACGCAGCGCCTCCTGCCCGTAGACGACGGCCGCGGCCACCCGCCCGGCGGCCAGCTCGGCCTGCCCGCGCAGCAGATCGCCGTGCGAGCGCATCGACTGCTCGCCCCGCTGGTCGCAGAGCGCGCGCAGGTCGTCGAGCACGGCGATGGCGTCATCCACCTGGGCCTCCGCGATGTGCGAGACCGCCCGGACCATCAGGGCCAGCAGCTTGGCCAGGGTGAGAGGCTCGTCGCTCCACCGGGCGAGGTAGAGGGACTCCGACTGGGCCATGGCGCGCAGCAGGTCGCCGCGGATCAGCCCGGCCGAGGCGCGCAACGCCTGGACGCACATCTCCGCGTAGGCGTCGCCGGGGTCCGCGGCGGCCGCGCAGTCGTCGGCCCTGGCCTCGGTGTCGTCCGCGTCTCCTTGCGTCGCCGCCAGCAGGCCGTCGGACCACAGGGCCTGCACCATCGGCCTGCCCGGCTTGGCGCCGAGTGCCAGCGCCTGCCCCAGGAAGTGACGGCCCTCCTTGGCGTAGCCGCAGCCGTACCAGAAGAAGCCGAGCGAGCCGGCCAGCTCGACCGCGGCGGCGCCGTCGCGCCTGTTCAGGGCGAACTCCATCGCGGCGCGCAGGTTGTCGTGCTCGCCGACCATCCGGTCGTACCAGGCGGTCTGGCCGGGGCCCACCCAGCCGGCCGCGCCCCTGGCGGCCAGCGCCAGGTAGTGCTCGAAGTGCCGCTGCCTGAACCGCTCCTCCTCGCCCAGGCCGCGCAGCCAGCCCGCGCCGTATTCGCGCAGCGTGTCCAGCATGCGGTAGCGCTCGCCCGCGCCGGTCGGCAGCCAGGTCAGGATCGACTCGTCGGCCAGCGCGTCGAGCAGCAGCCCGATGTCGGACTCCGGGAGCCGTTCGTCGGAGCACACCTTGCGGACCGCCTCGGCGTCGAAGTCCCCGGCGAAGACGGAGACGCGCGCCCAGAGCAGCCGCTCGGCGGGCTCGCACAGCTCGTGACTCCACCCGACCGCCGTACGCAGCGCCTGGTGCCACGGCGGGTCGGCGTCGGCCGCCAGGCCGGACTCGTCGCCGAGGGTGGCGAAGCGGTCGTCGAGCCGGTCGGCCAGGCGCTCGATCGGCAGCTCGCGCAGCCGCGCCGCGGCCAGCTCGATCGCCAGCGGGATGCCCTCCAGCCGCCGGCACAGCCGGACCACGGCCTCCTGGTCGTGGTCGGCCAGCTCGAACCCGGGCACGGTCTCGGCGGCGCGGACGGCCAGCAGCGAGACCGCGTCGTGGCCGCCCGTCCAGGTGGCGCCCTCCGGCGGGATCGGCAGCGGGTCCACCACGACCACCAGCTCGCCCGGCACGTCCAGCGGGCGCCGGCTGGTGGTCAGGACGCGCAGGTCGGGCACGGAGTTCAGCAGGATCTCCACGGTCTCGGCGCAGTCGGCGACCAGGTGCTCGCAGGTGTCGAGGACGAGCAGGACCTCGCGGCCGGACAGGTGCTCGGCCAGCACCTCGATCATCGGGCGGGTGGTCTGGTCGGTGAGCCGGAGCGCCTCGGCGATGGCGTGCGGCAGCAGGGAGCCGTCGTCCAGCGGGGACAGCTCCACGAACCACGCGCCGCCACCGAACTCGGGCCGGAGCTCCGCCGCGGCCCTCAGCGCCAGGCGTGACTTGCCGACGCCGCCCACGCCGGTGAGGGTCACCAGCCGCGAACGGCGGCAGGACCGCCTGACCTGCTCCAGCTCCACTCGGCGTCCGATCAGGCTCGTCAGTTCCGCGGGGAGGTTACCTGCCTGCCACTTACCTGCCATCGTGATCGCCACCCATCGGATGAAGTTGTAGCAGCAGCTTGCCTGATTCCACCGTGGCCCGTCACTAAAAGTGAGAAAGTAACTACTCCTTCACGCAGGCGTCGAGAGCGCGTCAAGGGAGGGGGCGGGACGCCGCCCCCTCCCCGCCGGATCAGGTTCCGTAGGCCCTGACCTCCAGGAGGCCGACGGAGCTGGTGCCGGTGGCGGTGAGCAGCACCCGCAGGCGAGTGGTGCTCGTGGCCGTGAAGGTGACGTTGTTGTACTGGTTCTTGCCCAGCGAGTACGCCGAGGCGCCCGGCACGTCCACGTACGCGCTGCCGTTCCAGTACTGGAGCTTCCACGCCGACGGCATGTCGATGCCCTGCTCGTCGTCGAAGAAGTACACCTCGGCCCGGTTCAGGGTGCGGGCCGCGGACCAGGTCAGGTCCACCCACTGCTGCCCGGTCTCCGGCCAGCAGCCCCAGCGCGGGTTCACGGTGTCGTTCGACGACGGCGGGTCGATCCCGTCGTTGACGGCGGTCACGCTCTCCCAGGAGGAGGTGTAGGACGCCGACGCCGTGGCCGAGGTCGCCAGGTTGGCGGGCGGTTGCACGCCTCCCCGGTTGTAGATCTTCACCTCGGTGAGCCCGGTCCTGGCTCCCGAGGCGGCCGTGGCCAGCACCCGTACCCGCTGCGCCGAGACGGCGGGGAACTGCACCACGTTGTAGTTCGCGCGCGGGGTCGCCGGCGACTTGGCCTGGCTCGGCACGCTCACCCAGGAGGTGCCGTTGTGGTACTGGACGTCGTAGGACGCCGGCGCCCGGTAGGTGGCACTGGCCGGACGGCTGTCCTTGAAGTAGAGGCGCACCTCGTTGAGCGTGCGGGCCGAGCCGAGGTTCAGCTCGTACCAGTCCTGGCCCGCTGTGGTGCCGCCCCAGAACGGCTCGTTGATCGGGAAGCCGTCCACGGCGCCCGCCGTGCTGCTGCCGGAGGCCGTGGTGGAGGCGGTGACGGTGGCGCCGGCGGCGAGGTTGGTGAGGCTCGCGGTCAGGTCGACGCCGGCCTTGGCGAGCAGGTCCACCATGCGCGTGCTGGTGTGCGTCACCTGGGTGGGCGACTGGAGGCCGGGGACGGCGACGTGGTAGCTGACCGTTCCGCCGGTGGTGACGTCACCGGTGGCCGGGTCCCACGTGAACGGCACCAGCGACGACACCGTGGCGGCGCGGCTGCCGTTGATGTAGATCGAGTAGCCCTCGGGCACGCCCGGGTAGCGCACGACGCCGTCGGCCGGGTCGTCCCAGACGATGGTCAGGTCGGCGTTGCGGTAGCGCAGGTTGTTGACGGTGAAGTGGGTCCAGCCGATGTTGATCGGCGAGAGCTCCACCTTGGCGTCGTTGCGCGGCCGCAGCCCGGCGACGTCCTCGATCACGGTCCAGTTGCTGCTGCCCAGGATGTTGTGGTGGATCCAGGAGCGGTAGGTGATCGAGGAGCCGTTCCAGTCGGCCCAGAACTCGTTGGCGTCGGGCCACTGGGTGTTGCCGCCCACGTACTGGGCCCAGGCGTTCCAGTAGAGCAGCTTCTTGTAGTCGGTCGCGGTCATCCACTCGTTCTGGTAGTCGCGCAGCACCTTGGAGTAGAGCCGGAACTGGACGGTGGAGTTGATGGTGGAGAAGTTGTTCGAGCCGGGGTTGCCGGCCGCGGCGGCGGCGGCCTTGTCCACCTGGTTGGCGGTGTAGAAGGGGAAGATCGGGTACTGGGCCGGGTCGTCGTAGAGGCGCAGGGCCTGCTTGTACGTCGCCGTGTTCGGGATCGCGCCGACGGAGAACGGGTAGTAGTTGTTGATCTCCTTCCACGGCACCCACTCGTTCGTGGACTTGAGCCGGTGCTCGAAGAGCTGCCTGCTCGGGTTCCACAGCACGCTGACGATGGCGTTCTGGATCTGGGTGGCGAGCGTGCGCAGCTCGGTGGCCTTGGCGGTGTTCCCCGCGGCCTCGTACGCCTGGGCCGCGGCCAGCGCGCCGCTGTACTGGTAGGCGGCCTCCGCCCGGTCCATCCGGCCGCTCTTCCAGTGGAAGGACACGGCGTCGGCGTCGTTGCCGGTCAGGGCGCCCCAGTCGTACTCGATGAGCTTGTTGTTGTCGGTGTCGTAATAGGCGAGCTGGCCCTTGACGTCCTGCTCGGCGTAGCGGGCCAGGTTGGCGGCGATGGCCGGTTGGCCGCCGTGGATCTGGTAGCTCTTCCAGGCCGCCTCGCCGATGTACTGGGTGTAGCTGTTGGACCAGTTCTCGGGGTCTCCGGGGTTGTCGAGGAAGCGGCCGTTCTTGGAGATCTGGCCGACGCTCAGCCAGTCGCCGTAGGAGTAGATCGGGTTACGCAGGTACTTGAGGTCGTCGATGTGCATGGGCTGGGTGAGCGCGATCGCGTTGTTGTAGCCCAGGACGCCTTCCGTCGAGGTGGGGAACTGGAACGTCTGCCCGGGGATGTCCGCGTCGAGGTGGTTGAAGCGCATCAGCCACCAGCGGTAGTAGATGTTCTTCTTGATGGCCGGCTCGGGCACGTCGATGTAGGGGACGTTCTGCGCCCACCACAGGTTGTAGGCGCGCACGTGGGTGGCGAAGGCGGTGGCGGCCGAGTAGCCGGCGTAGGCGTCGTACTCGGTGCGGGAGGCGGGGATCTCGTTGGTGACGAAGCCCATGACGACCTTGATGGTGACGGTCGCCCCGGCCGCGATCGTGACGGACCTGTTGAGGCCGCCGCTGGAGACGGTGAACCCGTCGCCGGTGAGCCTGGGGTAGAGCGTGGTGAGGTTGTTGTAGGCGTTGACCTGGCCGGTCAGCTCGCTGCCGCTGCCCGTGGTGGCGTACGGGGAGGTGGCCCTGAGCTGCAGCGTCGTCGAGGCGGTGCCGCCGTTGGTGATCGCCAGGTTGGTCACGGCGACGTTGTTCTCGGTGATGAACTTCGTCTGGTTGACCGTGATCGAGCCGCTGGTGTGCCGGCTCTTCCAGTGGCTGGGCGCCTGCCAGCGGGAGGCCACCTGCTCGGTGAACGTGCCCGGGGTGATGGCGACGGTGTAGGCGTTGTTGTTGCTGATGCTCTCCCAGTACGCCGCCTGCCCGGCGAAGCCGAGCGTGCCCGGCGTGTGGGTCTTCATGAACAGCGCCCGGCCGCGCGACATGAGCCAGGTCCCCGCGGGGTCGTTGCCCGGGCGGGCGAGCAGCCGGTCCATCCAGAAGTCGGTGCCCGAGCTCTCGGCGTCGTAGATGGCCTGCATCATGTTGCCGGTCGTGTACGAGCCCGGCGGGGCGGGGACGGCCGGGCCGTTGAAGGCCGGCAGGCCGATGGTCTGGTCCGCGTACGCCGGAGCCGTGATCAGGCTCGCGACGAGCACCAGGACGAGTAACAGGGCACGTCTCACGAGAAGGCTCTCCATTCGAGCACGCCGGTCGAATAGCCGGTCCTGGAGGTGATGTTCAGCCGCAGGCGGGTGGTGCTGACCGGGGTGAACGTCGTGGCGTTGAAGGTGTTGGCGGCCACGCCGCAGCCGGAGGCGCCGGGCACGTTGACGTAGGCGCTGCCGTTCCAGTACTGCACCTGGCACGACGCCGGCAGGTCGATGCCCAGGTCGTCGTCGAACCAGTACGCCTCCGACCTGGAGATCGTCTGCGCGGTGGGCCAGCGGTACTCGATCCACTCGGTGCCCTGGTGGTTCCAGTTGCCGTAGGCGCCGTGGCTGTGGTCGGCCGAGCTCGCCGGGGTGTAGCCGTCGTTGACCGCGGCGAGCGTCTCCCACGACGAGACGTAGGAGGTGGACGCGGTGGCGCTGGTCGCCAGGTTGCCCGGGGTGACCGGGCCGCCGGTCTGGACGACCTTCTGCATGGTTCCGTCGGCGTTGAAGTAGAGCTTGTCGATCGTCACCGACCGGCGGAAGTTGCCGCCGCCCGGGCTTGCGGCGTTGTGGTAGACCATGTACCACTGGCCCTTGTACTCGATGATCGCCGGGTGGTTGGTGGTCGAGGAGACCTGGTCGAGCACGACGCCGCGGTGCGTCCACGGGCCCATCGGGTTGCTCGCGGTGGCGTAGCGGATGCAGGCGTAGCCGGGCGCGGAGCAGGCCGAGTCGTTGGCGGCGTAGGCGAGGTAGTAGACGCCGTTGCGCTTGAACATCCAGGGGGCCTCCCAGAAGTTCGACACGCCGCTCGGGGTGACGACCGAGCCGTTGATCGAGGTCATGTTGGCGTTGAGCCGGGCGGCGCGCAGTCCGTAGTAGGAGCCCCAGTACATGTAGACCTGGCCGTCGTCGTCGGTGAAGACGGTCGGGTCGATGTTCAGCGGCGAGGAGTTGGCCGTGCTGTCGCTGACCAGCGGGCCGCCCTTGGCGTCGGTGAACGGGCCCGTCGGGCTGTTGCCGACGGCCACGCCGATGTCCATCCAGCCGGCGCCGTTGCCGTTGACGGGGACGTACCAGTAGTAGCGGCCGTCGGCGCCGCGCTCGACCTCTCCGGCCCAGGCGTCGGCCCCGGCCCAGGAGAAGTTGGAGATCGACAGCTTGGCCCCCTGGTCGGTGAAGGTCGCGGCGTCGGAGGAGGTGAAGACGTGCCAGTCGCGCATGACGAAGTTGGTGCCGCCGGATGGGGCCTCGTCATGGCCGGTGTACAGGTACAGCGTGTCGCCCACGACCAGCGCGGCCGGGTCGGCCGTGTAGATCGCGGTGGTGATCGGCGCGCCCGCGAACGCGGGCCGCGCGGTGGGGAGGAGGAGCAGGAGTGCCGCGGCGAGGGCCGCCGCCCATCGTCGTCTCATGTGTTCGCCCCTTGAATTCCTGTTAGCGCTAACATCACGGGATCGGGATCGATGCGGTGAACCTAAAAGGTTTTCGGGAACGTAGAACACGTGACCGTGGCTGTCAATCAACCACTGCAACCCGCTGCATAGGGGTTGACGTGCTTGATCGCCAGCCGGTCGGCGCTGATCAGCTAGCATACCGATAGTTACGGTTTGATATCACCGAAAAGGCTTTCGATACGGTGAGTAATGGTTTTGTGGCTACGCGGCTCGTGTCTGCGTGGAAAGCCGGGCCCCTCGTGAGAAGTTCGTGACCGTACCACCTGATGAGACGGGGGAGCTTCAGTGGGACACGATCACGAAGGTCAACGAGTCAGCAGACGGCGGCTGATCAGCGGCGTCAGCTCGCTCACGCTCGGCGGGCTCCTGGCGTCGCCGAGCGCCAGGGCCGCGGGGACGACCCCGCCGCCGCCCACGGACCTCAAGACGCTGCTGGCGAAGGCGGGCAGGTGCTCGCTCACCTCCGCCACCACCCAGGGACCCTTCTACTTCGACGCGGACAAGATCCGCAGCGACATCCGCGAGGACAAGCAGGGTGCGCGGCTGCGGCTGGCCATCAAGGTCCAGGACAGCGAGGGGTGCCGGCCGCTGCGCGACGCGGTGGTGGAGATCTGGCACTGCGACGCGCAGGGGCTCTACTCCGGCGCGGAGGCGGAGTCGAAGAGCGACGCCACCGGGCCGCCGACCAGGAGCGCCAGCAACGCTTCCGCCGCCACCCCGGTCCTTTTCGTCGACATCGACAAGTCGGACATGGCCGACCTGAAACCCACCGACGACACGCGCTACCTGCGCGGCGCGCAGGTGACCGACGGCGACGGCGTCGTGCAGTTCACGACCATCTGGCCGGGCTGGTACCCGGGGCGCACGGTCCACATCCACGCCATGGTCCACTCCGGGGACCAGCGGGTGCTGGGGACGCAGCTCATGTTCGACGAGGCGCTCAACGCGGAGGTCCTGGCCAAGCCACCGTACGCGGGGCACAAGGGGCGGAAGGTCTACAACCGCGATGACGGCATCTTCCACGACAGCATGCTGGTGCGGGTCGCCAGGGACGGCGACGGTTACCTCGGCGCCATCGTGTTGTCCGCCGACTCCGACAAGGACGGCGGCTGACCTGCACTAACTCACAAAACCTTCATGCTCGACAAAGGAGGCATAAACGACATCTCTCCTACTCTGTGGTCCGAAGACGTCGGACACCAGAGAGGTGCTCAGTGGGACACGACCACGAAGGCCAGCGAGTCAGCCGGCGACGGCTGATCACCGGAATCAGCTCGCTCGGACTGGGCGGCCTGCTGGCCGCCTGCGGCAGCGGCTCCGGCACGGCGGCCGTCACCACCTCCACGGGAGCCACCGTGACGCCGCAGGCCACCACCGCCAAGGACCTCACCGCGCTCTTCGCCGAGGCGAACACCTGCGCGCTGACCGCCACCACCACCCAGGGCCCGTACTACTTCGACGCGGACAAGATCCGCAGCGACATCCGCGAGGACAAGCAGGGCGTGCGGCTCCGGGTGGCCGTCAAGGTCCAGGACAGCGAGACGTGCAAGCCGCTGAACAACGCGGTGGTGGAGATCTGGCACTGCGACGCGGCCGGGCTCTACTCGGGGGCCGAGGCGCAGTCGACGGGTGGAGGCGGCGGCGCGCCCCCGAGCGGGGTGCCGAGTGGAGCGCCGACCGGGCCGCCCCCGAGCGGCGGCCCCGGTGGCGGGGGTCCCGGTGACGGCCAGGGCGACATGGGCGACCTGAAGCCCACCGACGACAAGCGCTACCTGCGTGGCGCGCAGGTCACCAACGGCGACGGGATCGTGGAGTTCACCACCATCTGGCCCGGCTGGTACCGAGGGCGCACGATCCACATCCACGCGATGGTCCACTTCAGCAACGAGCGCGTGCTGACCACGCAGGTCATGTTCGACGAGCAGCTCAACAGCGCGGTCATGGCGAAGGCGCCGTACGCGGAGCACACCGGGCGCGACACGTTCAACGACGGCGACAACATCTACAAGGACGAGATGCTGATGAAGATCGCCGAGGAGGACGACGGCTATCTGGGCGTCATCGTCTTCTCCGCCGACTCCGACAAGGACGGCGCCTAGACCCGCCGTACGACGTGCAGCAGGTACTCCTTCCGGTCGAGGGGGTTGTGGTCGGTGCGCGGGCGTTCCGGGATCGGGCCGCGTACGGGCTGGTAGCGGCCGAAGCCGCACTCCAGCACGCCCTCGCCCCGGGTCAGGCCGGGGAGCAGTTGCTCCAGCTCGTGCACCCTGGCCGCCGGGATCTCGCCCTCGACCAGCTCCGTCGCCTGCGTACGCGGGACGGCCCCGAGCCTGGCCAGCACGGGCAGCACCGGGCCCAGCGTGTCGGCGGGCAGTTCGAGCCGGAAGCGGTGCATCGGCTCGAAGACCGTGGTGCCCGCCTGCTTCAGCGCGGCCATGAGCACCAGCGGGACCAGGTTGCGGAAGTCGCCCGCGGTGCTCGACATGCTCTTGTCGAACACGCCGCCGGAATGGCTCTGCCTGGCGTAGTAGCCGGAGTGCGTCAGCGTGACCACGCAGTCGGTGACCTCCCAGCCGTGCAGGCCCTGGAGCAGGCTCTCGCGTACCGTCTCCTCGATCGTGCGCATGAACGCGAACGGCAGCGAACCCAGCTCCACCTCCAACCGGAAGTCCACGCCGCCGCCGCACGGGCCGGGCTCGACGCGGAGGCCGACGGTGGCGAGGAACGGGTTCGGCGCCTTGGCGATCACCTCGACCGCCGCACCCTCGCCGGCCGGGCGTTCGACGCAGATCGTGGTCGTCTCGCGGAAGGTGACGTCGATGCCGAAGTCGTTCGCCAGCGTGGCCTGGACGACCTCCTTCTGCACCTCGCCGTAGAGCGAGACGGACACCTCCTGGCGCACGTCGTCCTGGCGCAGGCCGATCAGCGGGTCCTGCTCGGCCAGGTGGGCGAGGGCCAGGTGGAGCGCGCCCTTGTCGGACGGGCGGCACGGAACCACGACGGTCTCCAGGGTGGGCGGCGCGAAGTGGGCCCGTGGCGCCGCCTTCCTGGGCAGCCCGATCGTGTCGCCGATCCGGACGTCGGCCAGGCCCCAGAGCCGGGCGATCTCCCCCGCGCCCGCCGACGGCCGCCGGACGTCGGTCCCCTGGTCGAACACGCTGATCGCGGTGACCTTCCCCGAGCGCACCGGCTCCCGACCGCGGCCCTCCCGCCTGCCGTCGTCCCGCCCGCCGTCACCCGGGCTGTCGTCGGCCGGGCTGTCGTCGGCCGGGCTGTCGTCACCGGGGCTGTCGTCGGCCGGGCCGGTGTGGAAGCGGAGGCGGTCGCGGGCGTGGATCGCGCCGGAGAACAGCCGCGCGTACGCGATCTTCTCCCCCGCCGGGCCGCGCTCGACCTTGAAGACCGTGCCGGAGACCGGCCCCTCCCTGTCGCCCTCGGCGGCGGGGAGCAGCTCCCGGATGCCGTCGATCAGCGCGTCCACGCCCGCGCCCGTGATCGCCGAGCCGAAGTACACCGGGTGCACCAGCCCCTGCCCGGTCTGGGCCGCCAGCTCGGCGCGCAACCGGGCGTACGAGATCGAGCCCTCGTCGGCCACGTACGCGGCCAGCAGCGCCTCGCCCCGCTCGGCGAGCACGTCCGCCCAGCCGTCGATGAACGCCGCCTCGTACGGGGCGAATGAGGCGTCGCGGGTGCCAAGGGCGGTGGTGGCGCCCATGGCCACGACGGCCGGGGCGAGCTTCGCCGCGAGATCCCGCAATATGCCGTCATAGCGGGCACCGCGGCGGTCGATCTTGTTCACGAAGACGAGCGTCGGGATGCCGAGGCGGCGCAGCGTGCGCATGAGCACCCGCGTCTGCGCCTGCACACCCTCGACCGCGGACACCACCAGCACCGCGCCGTCGAGCACGCTCAGCACCCGCTCCACCTCGGCGATGAAGTCGGGGTGACCCGGGGTGTCGATGAGGTTGACCGTGGTGTCCCCGACGGCGAAGGAGACGACCGCGGACTTGATCGTGATGCCGCGCTGCCGCTCCAGGTCCAGGGAGTCGGTCTGGGTGTTGCCGTCGTCGACGCTGCCGACCGCGTCGATGACACCGGCGGCGTAGAGCAGCCGCTCGGTCAGGCTGGTCTTGCCGGCGTCTACATGGGCCAGGATTCCCAGGTTGAGCATACGCACCGAACGTCATGTCCTCTGGTTAGGTGACTTTTCCTTTCTTCGTGGGACATGAACGTTGCCCGCATTTCCTGCTCCCTCGGCTCGCCCGGACGTTCCCGCCAGCACAGCAGAGGCGCGTCAGCCGGGGCAACCTATTTTGGCCGCCCCGTACGCCCTAAGGTGGTGTCCGTTCTTGGCGAAAGGGGAAGATCCGGTGAGTGGTGGGCTTGCGATCCCGGAGGTCGTGGACAGCCCGTCCCGTCCGGCGCCGCCGTCGAACGGGCTGGCGCGCTGGCTGCTGCGGCATCGCGTCCAGCCGGTCGGCCCCGAGACGGCCGAGGGGCACGCCAAGCCGCAGGCGTGGTGGAAGGTCATGTGCCTGACCGGCGTCGACTACTTCTCGACGCTGGCCTACCTGCCCGGCATCGCCGCACTCGCGGCGGGAGCGCTGTCGCCGCTGGCCACGCTGCTCATCGTGGCGCTGACGCTGCTGGGCATGCTGCCGATGTACCGCAGGGTGGCGCGGGAGAGCCCGCACGGGCAGGGGTCGGTGGCGATGCTGGAGCGGCTGCTGCCGTTCTGGCGGGGCAAGCTGTTCGTGCTCGTGCTGCTGGGGTTCGTGGCGACCTCGTGGATCATCACGATCACGCTGTCCGCGGCGGACGCCTCCGTGCACGTCATGGAGAACCCCTACTTCCCGAGCTTCCTGCACGGCCACGAGGTGCTGCTGACCGTGGTGCTGCTGCTCGTGCTCGGCGGCGTGTTCCTGCTCGGCTTCACCGAGGCGGTCGGCGTGGCGATCCCGCTGGTCGCGATCTTCCTGCTGCTGAACGCGATCGTCGTCGCCGTCGGCCTGAGCTCGGCCCTGACCGACCCGGCGGCGATCTCCCGCTGGACCGAGGAGCTGACCAGCGGGCACGGCGGCTTCGGCGGCCTCATCGGGCCGGCCGTGCTGGCCTTCCCGCTGCTGGTGCTGGGGCTGTCGGGGTTCGAGACCGGCGTCAGCATGATGCCGCTGGTGGCGGCCGAGGGTGAGAGCGCCGAGCAGCGCCAGGAGTCGCGCATCCGCAACACGCGCAAGCTGCTGACCGTGGCCGCGCTCATCATGAGCGTCTACCTGATCGCGACCAGCTTCGTGACCACCGTGCTCATCCCGGCCGAGCAGTTCCAGCCGGGCGGCCAGGCCAACGGCCGGGCGCTGGCCTATCTGGCGCACGAGCGGCTGGGCGAGGCGTTCGGCACCGTCTACGACGTCAGCACCATCCTCATCCTGTGGTTCGCCGGGGCCTCCGCGATGGCCGGGCTGATCAACATCGTGCCGCGTTACCTGCCGGGGTACGGCATGGCGCCCGAGTGGGGCCGCGCCGTGCGTCCCGTGGTGCTGGTCTACACGGGCATCTGCGTGGCGCTCACCATCGCGTTCGACGCCGACGTGGACGCGCAGGCGGGCGCGTACGCCACCGGCATCCTGGCCATGATGGTCTCGGGCGCGGTCGCGGTGACGATCTCCGCCATCCGCCGCCGCCAGGGCCCGGCCATCGCCGGGTTCACCGTGCTCACCCTGATCCTGCTGTACGCGCTGGTGGAGAACATCAGGGAGAAGCCCGACGGCATCGCCATCTCCGGGCTGTTCATCCTCGGCATCGTGGCCATCTCGCTGATCTCACGCGTGTCGCGCACGACCGAGCTGCGCGCCGACCGGATCGAGTTCGACCAGGCGGCGCGGCAGTTCGTAACCGACTCGCTCGACCACGACGGCGCACTGAACCTCATCGCCAACCGCCGCCAGAAGGGCGACCGGGCCGAGTACGCCGCCAAGGAGGCCGAGCAGCGCGGCATGAATCCGGTGCCGGGGCGGGCCGACGTGCTGTTCCTGGAGATCGACGTGATCGACCCGTCCAGTTTCAGCGACGTCCTGCGGGTGCGCGGGGTCGAGGTGAACGGCCACCGCGTCCTGCGCGCGGAGAGCCCGGCCGCGCCGAACGCGATCGCCGCCATCCTGCTCGCCCTGCGCGACGCCACCGCGGTCCGGCCGCACTGCTACTTCGAGTGGGCGGAGGGGTCGCCGCTGGTGCACCTGTTCCGCTATCTCATCCTCGGGCGCGGTGACACGGCTCCGGTCGTACGCGAGATCATCCGTACGAGCGAGTCCGACCCGGCACGGCGGCCGGGCATCCACGTCGGCGGCTGATCGGCGCCGCGCGCTCAGAGTGCGTCGAGGGCGGCCTGGTCGTCCGGTGTCAGGCGGAGGCCGGCGGCGGCCACGTTCTCCTCCAGGTGGGCCGGCGAGCCGGTGCCGGGGATGGCGAGGACGACCGGCGAGCGGGCCAGCAGCCAGGCCAGCGCCACCTGTGGCCGGGTCGCGCCGTGCCGGGCGGCCACCGCGTCGAGCGTGCGCTCCTGCGCGGCGGTCGGCGCCATGCCCGGCGGCAGCCGCGAGGTGTCCAGGCCCGGCTTGAGCAGCCCGGCGGACAGCGGGAAGTAGGGGACGAAGGCGACGCCCTGCTCCGCGCAGGCCCGCAGCACGTCCTCGGCGCCCCGGTCGAGCAGGTGGTAGCGGTTCTGCACCGCGGCCACGGGAGCGATCTCGCGGGCCTCCTTGAGCTGCTCCACGGTGACCCCGCTGAGCCCGAGGTGGCGGATGAGCCCGCGCTCGCGGAGCTCGGCGAGCGCGGCGAACGACTCGGCGAACGGCGTCTCGTCCGGATGGAGCAGCCCGTCGCCGCCGACCCGCAGGTAGACCAGGTCGAGCCGGGCCCTGCCGAGGCGGGCCAGGTTCTCCTCGACCTGCTCGCGCAGCTCCGCCGGCCGGGCTGCGGCGTTGAAGGAGCGCCACTCGTCCCTGGCGATCCCGACCTTGGTGGCGATGACGAGGTCGTCCGGATAGGGGTGCAGGGCCTGCTTGATGAGGTCGTTGGCGACGTGGGGGCCGTAGGCGTCGCTGGTGTCGATGTGGGTGACGCCCAGCTCGACGGCGCGGCGCAGCACGGCCAGCGCGGCATCCCGGTCGGCGGGCGGGCCCCCGACCTGCGGTCCGGGCAGTTGCATCGCGCCGTAGCCGAGCCTGCCCACCGCCAGCTCGCCGCCGAGGCGCAGCAGTCCACCTAAGGTCATCTCGATTCCTCTCGCTGGGTACGGGTGCCGAGCCGGGCGCGTACGGACTCGACGGTGACGCCGCCCCCGGGATCGCGCTGGAGCTTGCCGCGTACGGTCAGGTCGTGGACGCCCTGGCGGGTGATCCCGAGCACGGCCGCCGCCACCGAGAACGGCACGGCGGACGCCGCCGGGTGCCCCGCGCGGCGGAAGACGGCCCGCCCGAACGGGGTGCCCCACCAGGCGGGCGGCGGGTCGAACGGCCCGTCGCCGGGGTAGAGCGCGCTCACCAGGCGGATCGCGGTGTACGCCGCCGCCTGGTCGTCCTCCCCGAGCAGCGTGCCCGCCCACTCGGCCGCCTGCCGGTCGAGCCGCTCGCGCAGCTCCTCACCCGCGCCGAACAGGATGTCGAGCGGGTCGATCAGGCGGCTGCCGACGATCCGCTTCAGATCCTCGGCGAGGGCGGTGTGGGTGTGCGTCCTGGCGTCCAACGGTGCTCCTCCGGCTGCTTGACGTTCAGCATCAAGCACTTGATGGCAGGCGTCAAGTACCCCGACCTGCTCGCCCACGGCGTCGGAGATCGTCGGGCGGCACGGCTGCTGCGCAAGGGGACGGACCTGCCCCTGTACGTGAAGCTGAGCGGGGCGGCCGCCGGGCCGCCCCGCTCGCGCGCGTCACCGGCCGGGTTGGTCGGCCGGTTGTCGCGGTCTATGCCGCGCCGTCCGCGTCCTCCGGCAGCCAGCCCTCCTCCTGCCCGTCATCGTCCCTTCGGTCGAGCGCCAGCTTGGCGATCCTGAAGCGGGCGCATCGCGCCTCGATCTCGCGTTCGTACTCGGAAGTCCACTGTTCGATCATGGCCATCAGACTGATCACAGGCCGGCCGGGCAGGTGGCCGACTTGGCGCAGACTTTTCACGTCAGCAACTCGACCGTGCCCCGCTCGCCGTCCACCCTGATCCGGTCGCCGTCGTGCAGGCGCATGGTGGCGTTGCCGGTGCCGACCACGGCGGGGATGCCCAGCTCGCGGGCCACGATCGAGGCGTGCGACAGCGGCGCTCCCATGTCCGTCACCACCGCCGCGGCGCGCGGGAACATCGGCGTCCAGCCCACGTTCGTGAGCGTCGTGACCAGGATCTCGCCCGGCTTGAGCCGGTCGCCGTCCTCCGGGCCGGAGATCACCCGGGCGACGCCCTCCACCACCCCGGGCGCGCCGGCGAAGCCCGTCACCACGTCGCTCACCGGAACCGCGCCGCCACGGGCGTCGTAGAGGTCGCTCCGCCGCTCGGGGTCGGCGGCCCACCGCACGGGATCGAAATGCCCGACGATCAGGGTCGGGTACGGCGGCAGCGCCGCGTACTGCTCATAGGTCGCCCGCCGCACCGGCACCCGCTCCAGCGCGCCCTCGTCGCCGTGCAGCAGGGCCAGCAGCTCCTCCAGGTAGAGGTGGAACACGTCGTCGCCGCGCCCGGTCAGCTCGCCCGCGCGCACCGCGAACGCCCGCAGCACCCAGAACGCCCGCATGTTCTCCGAGCGCGCCGACTCCCGATCGCGCACGACCGCGTTCCAGCGCCGGACCCGGGCGCGCATCTTGGCCTCCTTGCCCGGGTAACGCTGGGCGAAGCGGCCCCACGCCTCCTCCCTGGCCTTCTCCTGCCGCGCGAACAGCGCCTCGGTGTCGGCACGCATGTCACGCAGGCCCGCGAGCTGGGCGTCGATCCAGCCGGAGTCCTCACCCGGCCGGGGGATCGACACCTCGAACTCGTGCGGGCCCCGATGCCCGTACGCCCTGGCGAACTCGTCCCTGGTGATCTCCCCGCGGGCCAGCCTGGACAGGCCCATGACCAGGCCCAGGCTGGCCAGCTCGCCTTCGGCGTTGACGCCGGTCAGCATGGACTCGGCGTCGACCTCGCCCATCAGCTTGTGCAGCCGGTCGCGGGTGTAGACCAGGGTGGAGCCGCCCTGGCGGCCCGCGGCCTCCAGCATGCGGCAGGAGGTGACCAGGTGCGGCTCGATCTCGCGCGCCCACAGCTCGGCCAGCTCCGGCCCCGAGCCGATGGCGGCGATCCGGGCGCGCAGGTCCTCGCAACGCTGCCGGGAGGTGGCGAGGAACGCGGGCATCTCCTTCAGGCCCGCGCGGACGCGGCGCTGGATGCCCACGGCCATGGGCAGGACCCGCTTGATGATCTGCCAGCGCGAGAGCGCCAGCCGCGGCACGTCCAGGCCGGGCGGCAGCTTGCCGAAGACCTGCTCGACCGCGCCGAGCTTGCTCTTCATGCCGAGGGCCTGCGCGATGGAGAAGACGATGCTCAGGTTCATGTAGAAACGGCCGCCGATGTTGCCCACGAGGTCGAAGCCGGGCAGCGACGAGGCGGACATGGCCTCATGGATGAACAGGCGCACGAACGACCAGGTCAGCGGCGTCATCACGTCGGGGATGGCCTCGCCCAGGTTGCCGCCGGTCCACAGGTAGTCGCCTCTGAGGCTGTCGTTCCACTCCTCGACCTGTGGCTTGAGCCCGGTGATCGGGCGGGCCTGCACGATGGCGAACGCGGCCTCGCGTCTGGCCCACTCGACGTCCATCGGGGTGCCGTACAGCGTCTGGATGCGGGCGCCGAGCCCGGCCAGCTCCACCGCCTGGGCCGCGTCGAGCACGGCCGCCCGCCGCAGGTCATCGGGGACGGGCTCCTCGTGGGTGCCGGTGGGGGTGCGCACGGTCATGACCGTCTTGTCGCTCGTCCGCGACTCGGTGACCGCGCCGCCGCACACGACGATCGTGTCAGGGGTGACCTGGCCGCCGACGACCGCCTCGCCGAGCCCCCACGAGGCGTTGATGACGGTCTTGTCGCGGGCGCCGCTGACCGGGTCGGCGGTGAACATGATGCCCGCCGCGTCGGCCTCGACCAGCTCCTGGACCACGACGGCCAGCGCCACGTCGTCGTGCGGCACGCCGTTCTGGTCGCGGTAGGCGATGGCGCGCGGGTTCCACAGCGAGGCCCAGCAGCGCTTGACCGCGTCGAGCAGCGCGTCGCCCCTGATGTTGAGATAGGTGTCCTGCTGGCCGGCGAACGACATGTCCGGCAGGTCCTCGGCGGTGGCCGACGAGCGCACGGCCACGGCCACGTCGTCGCCGAGCGCCGCGTACGCCTGCCTGATCTCCGCCGCGATCCCGGCGGGCATGTCGTGGCCCGCGAACAGCGCGGCGATGTCCTGTCCGCCACCCGAGCCCGCGGCCCGGAGGATCTCGTCGTGGAAGGCCGACACGAACGCGCGGTAGGCGTCCGTGGTGATGTGGAACCCGCCTGGGACGGGCAGCCCGGCCCTGGTCAGCCTGGCCAGGGAGGCACCTTTGCCACCCACGCTCGCCAGGTCGGCAGCGGCATCGTCGAGAGGGAGTACGGCCCTCACGTCACACGCTCCTTTGAGCCCAGGGAGGCCGCCAGTCTGAGCTGGGCGACCTCCACCAGGGCGTCGAGAAAATCGAGGGTGGCCCGCTCCACGGCGCGCCGGTCGTCGGCGGTCAGCCGGCGATCCGTGCTCGTGGCGCGGTCGATGGTGTCGGCGACCAGCTCCGCGATCCTGTCGTCCGGCAGCCTCGCCAGGCCGCTGGAACCGTCGGGCAGGTAGAGGAACCCGTAGACGATGGCGTTGACGACGGTGATCTGATCCCCTGGCTCTTTCCGCACCGCGCCGCGCCTGATCAGCTCCGCGATGTAGTCGTCGTAGACGCTGCCCAGCTCGAACGCGCTCGTGCTGCTCCGCTTCTGCCGCGTGAGCTTGCCGAGCACCTCGGAGTCGGCGCTCAGGACCGCCCGCAGCAGCGGCCGGCCCAGCAGGACGCGGGCGAACTCGCCGAACAGCGCGCTGAGCGTGGCGGGCCCGCGCGCGCGAAGCTCGGTCAGCATGAGCGCGCGCTCGCGGCGCAGCAGCGCGGCGAAGAGATCGTCACGGGTCTTCCAGTGCAGGTAGATGGTGCCTTTGGCGACACCGGCCCGCCTGGCCACGTCGTCGATCGAGGTCTTGTCGTAGCCCCGGTCCAGGATCAGCTCACCGGCGGCGTCGAGGATCCGGTGCGCCCGTTCGAGCTGGCGCGCGGGATCCAGCGGCGGCCGTCCGACTCTGACCATCTTTGTCTCACCCCAGTTATTTGACCAGACGAGACTAATCGGTCATTTAATTCATCGCAAGTTCACCTGCGGGCGAGCTTGCCCAGCAGCGCCTCGGCCTCGGAGCCGAACCCGGGATCGCCGGTCTCCACGGCTCTGACCAGCAGCAGCCTGGCCAGGTCGAGGTCGCCGCGCTCGTAGCGGATCTCGCCCAGGCGGCAGGCGGCCTCGGCCACCAGCTCGGCCTGCTCGGTCAGTCCCAGCGTCAGCTCGTAGTACCGCAGCGCGCCGTCGCGGTCCCCGAGCCAGTAGCACAGCTCGCCGAGATGGGCGGCGGCCAGCCCGGACTCGGAGTCCCCCGCGTCGATGACCCGCTGGTACCAGGTGAGCGCCTCGGGGAAGTCCCGGTCCCGCTTGGCCAGCGCGCCCAGGTACATCGCCGCCAGCGCGCCGATGTGCCCCTCCGCCGCGTCGACGGCCTTGAGGTACCACTCGCGCGCCTGCCGCTCGTCCTCGTCCTGGCAGATCTGCCCGAGCGCGACCATCGCCCGCGCGGCGAGGTCGTCGTCACCGGCGTCCAGCACCCGCAGGTACGCCTGCCGCCCCTCCTCCACCTGCCCCACGCCGACCAGCGTCTGCGCCAGCGTGGACAGCGCGATGGGCTCGCCGCCGGCCGCCGCCTCGCGCAGCGTCTCCAGCGAGGCCTCCGTGTCGCCCCTGCTCTCCTGGAGCATGCCGAGCAGGCTCCCGAACACGCCCTTGATCGGGCTGTCGGCGTCGGCCGCCCGCCGCTGGGCGACGTCGAAGAAGGCGTCGTCGTCGCCTTCGTCGCCGAGCAGCTCCAGCAGCCGGCCGCCGGCGACGAACCGCACCTCGGCGTCGTCGTGCTCGCTGAGCCGCTCGAAGATGGCCCGCGCCGCCGCCTGCTCGCCCAGCGCGGCCAGCCGGTCGGCGATGTTCAGCTCGGTGAACGGGCCCTCGCCGGTGAGCCGGCCGGCCAGCTCGAAGTACGCCCGCACGGCCGCCGGGTCGTCGCACTCCCCGGCCAGCTCGCGCGCCACCCCGGCGATCTCCGCAGCGATTTCCTCCGCGCCTGAGCTCGCCACGCCGGAGCCCTCCACGCGGGGACCCTCCGCCCCGGCGCCCTCCGCGCCCGTGCTCTCGCCGGCGAGCCTGAGCACCTGGACGGCCTGCGCGTGCTCGCCGCGGTCGGCCGCCTGGTAGGCCACGGCGGTCAGGTTGTCCATCGCGGTCCTGGCCAGGTCGCTGCCCGAGCCCCTGGCCGCCACCAGCGCCGCCGCGAACGCCTCCGCCGCGCCGAGCTGGTCGCCGTCCTCGTGCAGCCAGACGCCGAGCAGCAGGCCGCCCCGCTCCACCGCGTCCCGGGCGCCGTCCCGCGCGCCGGACTCCATGGCCAGCCGCACCTCGCGGGCGGCGCCCGCCGCGTCGCCAAGGTCGCGCATGGTCCTGGCGAGGTCCACCCGGATGCCGGCCGAGGTGCCGGGGAAGCCGGTGTCCACGCCCTTGCCGTACATGAGGGCCGCGTTCTCCAGGTCGCCGGCGGCCTTGCGGGCGTCGCCCCACGCCCAGTACCCCATGGACACGGTCTCGGGGTCGCCGGTGCCGACGGCCCGCTCGGCCTCCGTCGCCACGGCGTCGTGATCCTGCTCCATGAGCAGGTGGGCCAGCAGGTGGCGCAGGCTGTCGAGGTCGCCGGCCGCCGCTCCGGCCGACAGCGACTCGCGTACGCCCGCGGTGTCGCCGCGCTCGGCCAGCAGCTCGGCCAGGTAGACGGCGGTGAACGGCATCGCCGCGCGCGCCGCCTCGATCGCCCCGTCGAGGTCGCCCCGGCGGTGGCGGACGATGGCGATGTTGCGCCAGGCCATGCGGGCCGTGTGCGCGTGCTCGGTGGCCGGCAGGAAGCTCAGCTCCGCGCGGCTGTGGTGGCCGGCCTCGGCCAGGATCGCGCCGAGTGCCACGGCGGCCTCCGCGGCGATCTCGGGCTCGCCCAGGTCGATGACCACCTGGTGCAGCGCAGCGGCCACCTCTCCGTCGTCCAGGCTGCGCGCCCGGTCGAGGGTTTCGGCCAGGGGCTCGCGCCGGGCCTCGGGGTCCGCGCCGGCCAGCAGGCGGCGTACGGCGGGGGCGTCGTCGTCGTTGAGCGCGAGCAGCAGCTCGGCCATCAGCTCCGACCCGGCGAACTCGGTCAGCGCCGCGACCGCGCCCGCCCTGTCGCCGTCGTCGGCCAGCACCCAGCCCCGCTCCTTGGCGGAGGCCGTGCCGAGGCGGACGCGGGCCACGGCGACGCACCACTCGTCGTCGTCCAGCGCCACGATCCGCTCGCAGGCGGAGCGGGCGTACTCGGCGTCGCCCGCATCTCCCAGCAGCCGCGCCGCCGCCACCAGCACGGCCGACGCCGACTCGGGCGCGGCGAGCACGGCCCGCTCGAACGCCGCCCGCGCCCCCGCCACGTCACCGGTCCTGGCGAGCAGCTCGCCGAGCAACCGAGCCTCGTCCGCGTCTTGCGTCCCGGTTCCGTCCTGGGCGCCGGGCGTCCTCAGGGTGGCGAGTGCGGCCGTCAGGTCGCCGTGGTCGCGCAGCAGGCGGGCCAGCCGGAGACGGCCATCGGCCGCGCCGAACGCCTCCCGCAGCAGCTCACCGCCCTCCTCCGCCGAGCCATCGGCCACCAGCACCTCCGCCAGCCGCATGGTCAGGCCGGCCGCGCGCCGCTCGTCGAGGCCCTCCTGACCGAGCGCCAGCCGATAGGCGACGGCCGCCTCCGCGTACAGCCCGAGCTCCTGCCGCGCCCAGCCGATGTCGCGCTGCGTCATGACGGCCAGCCGTTCGTTGCCGCCCTCGGCCGCGCGCTCCCAGGCGCGCAGCGCGCCGAGCTTGTCGCCCGCGTCGTTGCGCAGCGCGCCCAGGTAGCAGCCCGCCTCCTGGCGCAGGCGCGGATCCCCGGCCTCGACCACGAGGGACAGCGCCCGGTCCGCGGCGGCCGGCTCGCCGGCCCGCTGCCAGACGTGCGCGCACTCCGTGGCGAGCTTGGACGACAGGAAGAGGTCGCCCTCCTCCTCCATCGCCTCGAACGCCGCCGCCGCACCCGCGAAGTCCAGGTCGAGCAGGCACCGCGCGAAGCGTCCCATGTCCTCGGGCTCCCCCTCGGCCAGGCCGAAGGCCGCCCGCGCGCCTGACAGGTCGCCCAGCCTGGCCCGGTAGAACCCGAGCAGCCAGGCGCTGCGCGCGATGTCCGCCGCCGGCAGGTCCTCCCCCAGCCGCCTCTCGTGCACCCGGCAGACCGCGAGCAGGTCGCCCTGCCGCTCCAGCACCACGAGGAGCGAGCCCGTCGCCTCGGCCCGCAGCCCCCGGTTGCCGCTCTGCGCCGCCACCGCGTACGCGGCCCGCGCCCCAGCCGGATCCCGCTCCGCGATCAGCGCGCCCAGCCCGTGCGCCACCCAGGCCGCCAGCGCCGGATGGCCGTCCGCCCAGGCCCGGCGCAGCAGCGCGACCGCCTCGTGCTCTTCGGCCAGGATGTCCTTGCAGATCAACGCCGTGTACGACAGCGCGAGCGGATCGCCGGAGTCCGCCGCCGCGGCGAACATCTCGGCCGCGTCCGACAGGTCGTACCCGATCGAGGCCAGGACCTGCGCGAACACGGCGGTGCCGATCGCGGAGACGGCCGGGTCCGCGTGGTCCATGGCCGCCCGGTAGCGCAGCAGCCCCTCCTCCCTGCCCAGCCGCTGATGGTCGAGCATCGCCCCGAGCACCGGATGCGGCTCGTCGCCGGACTCCCGCAGCAGGTGCAGCAGGAAGGCCGCGTTGAAGCCCTGGAGCAGGTCGTCGCTCTCGGCCACGTACGCGAGCAGCTCGTCGGCCTGCTCCCGGTCGCCCTCGCCCATCTCCAGCTCGGCCAGCGTCACCATGGCCCGCAACGACTGCGTGGGCGCGCCCGAGTCGGCGGCCCTGCGCAGCAGGCGCCGGGCCTCGTCCAGGTCGCCGGCCTTCAGCCGGGCCAGGCCGTCGTCGGTGTCCTGGAGCGCCTGCTCCTCCACGGGGTCGGCGAGCGGCTGCTGCCTGGCCGCGTGCTCAAGCAGCAGCCCGGCCTTGAACGCGGCGTCGGCGTCCGCGTGCCCGGCCGCGTACTCCGCCAGCGCCAGGATCTCGGCGGAGGCGTCCGGCCGCTGTTCGAGCAGCATGCCGAGCAGGGTGACGCAGACCGAGGCCCACTCGCTCTCGCCCGCCTCCAGCACCGCGCGCAGCGCGGCCAGCGCCTCGGCCGCGTCGCCCGCCTCGGTGTGCATCTGAGCCAGGCACGCCTGAGCCTGTACGACGTAGTCACGCTGCCCGCTGGCGACCACCCTGCGGAAGATCGCCTTCGTCTCCTCCACGTCACCGAGCTGCGCCGTCACCTTGGCCAGCTCGATGAGGGAGGGCAGCCGGATGTCGGGCCTCGGGTCCTCGGCGGCCACGCGGTAGGCGGCCGCCGACTCGGCGTACTCGCCCAGGTCCACCAGCACCGCGCCGAGCAGCTTGTGCGCCATGGCCAGGTGGTCGGGGTGGCCGACGGCGATGGCGTGCTCGCACACCTCGCGGGCCTGCTCGTAGTCCTCCTCGTCGGCGTACAGCTGGTAGAGCTGGAACGCCGCCAGCGCCACCACGTCGGGGTCGCCGCAGGTCAGCAGCGCCCGGTACTCGTCCTCGTCCTCGGCCTCCTCGTACAGGTCGCGCGCCGAGGCCGGGTCCTGGTCGAACTCCGGCAGCTCCAGCCGCGCGGCCAGCTCGGCGACGGCCGGACTGTGGCACCTGCGGGCCCGCTCCAGCGCCGCCTGAGCACCCTGCTCGTCCCCCAGCTGCGTGTGCACCAGCACCAGCGCCGTCTCGGCGAGCGCGGCGACCTCGAAATCGGCCCCGCTCGACGCGATCGACAGCACCCGGTGCGCGGCCGGCCACTCCTTGGCGGTCACCAGCATCATCCCCATGGCGATGGCCGAGCGCTGCCCGAACACGGGGTCGCCCGACTGGATCACCGATCTGTGCGCCGCCTCGGCTCCGTCCAGGTCTCCCTGCTCGAACAGCAGCCCGGCCAGCAGGTGGGACGCCTCCGGGTCTCCCGTGGCCGCGATCTGCCTGAACAGCGCGGCGGCCGTGTCGTGATCTCCCGCTTTCCAGTGCTCCATGGCCGCGTCGAGCTGTTCTGACGCCATCACTCACTCCAAGGTCATCGAATAATGTGAAAAAGCTACACATGTGTCACCCACGTCACAGGGCATTCCGAGATCTCCTGTCCTTGCGCGGGGAAGTCGGGGAGCGCCGTAGCGTGTACCTCATGGGCAAGGCGTTCTGGATCGATCAGGAGTTCGACAGGGACCGTGACGGGCGCTATGCCGTACACGTGCGCAAGAACCTGGACGAGTTCGAGTGGGGCGACATCGCTCCCGTCAGGTTCGCGTGCGCGGCCTGGCGGCTGGCCACGCCGCCGTCGCTGACGCCCGGCTTCGTGCGGTGGGACCGGCGCGTGCTGGAGGCCACCTGCCACCGCAACACCTGGGACGGCACGCTCTACGCGCGGGTCAGGGTGGTCTCGCCGCTGCCGGAGGAGCTCACCCGGTCACGGGCCTGGTGGCGCGACCGCGGCTGGCTGGGCTGGCAGGAGACCTTCGGCCAGTACGTCGAGCCGACCCAGCAGGACCTGGCCAGGATCCCGTTCCTGCGCGCGACGCTGCTGGTCGAGGCGCCCGTGCCGCTCGACGACCTGCCGCCCGAGCCGGAGGGGCCGCACGACCAGGTGGAGCAGAGCGCCCACCGCGCCGTCGCCGTGCTGGCCCGCGAGCTGAACGCCCTGGTCTCCCCGGTCCTCGACCAGCTCGGCTGACCCCCGCCCCTGTTCTCCTGCCGCAGCATGGCCGATCCGCCCGTGGGTAGCACGTGACTCATGAGGATCCCGCTCGTCGTCGTGGCGGCGCTGGCCCTCGGAGCGGCCGGCTGCTCCGTGGACACCGCCTCGCCCGCGCGTGCGGCCGAGCGCTTCCACGCCGCGGTGTCCGCGCACCAGGAGGCGGCCGCGTGCGCCATGCTGACCCGCAGCACCGCCGAGAGCCTGCCGAACTCCGGACAGACCTGCCCCGACGCCCTGCGCGAGCTGGACCTGGGCCCGGGCGGGGCGGTGACGTCGGCGAGCGTGTGGGGCGACGACGCCCAGGTACGCCTGGCCGGTGACACGCTCTTCCTGCACCGCTTCAGCGACGGCTGGCGGATCAGGGCCGCGGGGTGCGTGCCCGTGCGCGACCTCCCCTACAAGTGCGAGGTCGACGACTGATGCGCGTGATGTTCATCCTGACGCTGGCCATCATCGTGGTGGGCCTGGCCTGGTTCTTCGCCATGGGGTGGTCGCACCTATGAGACGGCTGAAGGAGAACGGGCTGGCCCTGGCGTTCCTGGTCATGTTCCTGCTGGCGCTGGGCGGGCAGGCCGTGGCCGGGCTGCTCCAGTACAACGACCTGCAACTGGCCGGCGGCGGCGAGCCCGTCTCGATCGTCGAGTACGTCACGTCGTCCTCGTACGCGGTGGACGTGGCGGAGAACTGGCAGTCGGAGTACCTGCAGTTCTTCCTGTTCATCATGCTCACCGTCTGGCTCGTCCAGAAGGGCTCGCCCGAGTCCAAGCGAGCGGAGGACGCGGGCGCGGAGTCCGACGAGCAGCAACTGGTCGGGCGGCACGCGCGGGCCGACTCGCCCGCCTGGGCCAGGGCCGGCGGGGCTCGGCTCAGGCTGTTCAGCAACTCGCTGGGGCTGGTGATGGGCGCGGTCTTCCTGCTGTCGTGGCTGGCGCAGTCGGTGGCGGGACAGGCCGCGTACAACTCGGAGCGACTCTCTGACCTGCGCGACCCGGTCTCGTGGGGCTCGTACGTGACCTCCCCCGAGTTCTGGAACCGCAGCCTGCAGAACTGGCAGTCGGAGCTGCTGGCCGTCCTGTCGATGGTGGTGCTGTCGATCTACCTGCGCCAGCGCGGCTCGCCCGAGTCCAAGCCGGTCGGCGCCTCCCACGCGGCCACCGGCGTCGAAGGCTGAGCCGGAGGCTGGGTCCGTGGCTGGGTCTGTGGCCGGGTCGGCGGCTGGGTCTGCGGCTGGGTCGGCGGCCGAGTCTGCAGCTGGGTCTAAAGCCGGGGCAGGGGCCGGCCGGTGATGACCGCGACGATGCGGGTGCCGGGGGCGAAGGCGTCCTGGCGGGCGAGGTCGAGGATCCCGTAGAGCATCTTCGCCACGTAGACCCCCTCGACCCGAAATTTCGCGATAAATCTGTCCAAGGTGGGCGTGGACTTGGCGTACCCGCCGAAGTGGTAGTCCAGGTTGACCGACCAGTTCGCCCAGGTCCGCCCGTACGCCTCCTGCTGCAGCCGGGCCACCTCCCCGTTCAGGAACCCGGCCCCCTTCAGCACCGCGAACCCGAGCGCCCGCTTCCCCTCGGGCAGCCCCGCCGAGATCCCGGCCAGCGTCCCGCCGGTCCCGGCCGGGCAGCAGATGACGTCGTAGTCCGTGCCGATCTCCCCCGGCAGCTCCGCGCACCCCCGCACGGCCGCCGCGTTGCTCCCGCCCTCGGGCAGGATCGCGATGTCCTGCCCCCAACGCGCCCGCAGCCCGGCCAGCACCTCCTCGGTGTGCTTGAGCCGGTAGGAGGCCCGGTCCAGATAGGTGATCGTCATGCCGCAGGCGACGGCGTGGGCGAGCGAGGGGTTGAGCGGCAGGTGCTCCTCGCCGCGGATGACGCCGATCGTCTCGATCCCGTGCCGCCGCCCCGCCTCGGCCACGGCCCTGATGTGATTGGAGTAGGCGCCGCCGAAGGTCAGCAGCCGGGGATGGCCCAGGTTGTACTTGAGCTTGCGCGGCTTGTTGTCATCATGCTTCAGGAACACCCGGACCCGGCCGAGCCCTGGATCCAGGAGCTCCTCCATGGCGCTAGTCTACGGTCGGGCCTTTGTTGAGGAGTGTTCGATTATGCGCGTTGTTGAAGCTTTTCGTGCCGCGTACGGCGCGTCCCCCCAGACCGTCTGGCGAGCGCCGGGCCGCGTCAACCTGATCGGCGAGCACACCGACTACAACGACGGTTTCGTGCTGCCCTTCGCCGTGCCGTGGGGCGTGACGGCCGCGATCACTCCACGCCCCGACGGGACCATCCGCCTGCTCTCGCTCCAGTCCCCGGACGGCGAGCCGGTGACCATGACCGACCGCGACCAGTCGAAGGGCTGGACCCGCTACGTCGTGGGCGTCCTCGCCATGCTGGGCGACCGGGTGGCGGGCGCCGACATCGCCATCGACGGCGACGTGCCGCAGGGCGCCGGCCTCAGCTCCAGCGCCGCGCTCGAGGTGGCCGTCGCCTCGGCGCTCAACGAGCTCCACGACCTGGGCCTGTCCCCGATGGAGATCGCCCTGCTCAGCCAGAAGGCCGAGAACGACTTCGTCGGCATGCCCTGCGGCATCATGGACCAGGCCGCCTCGGCCCTGTCGCAGGAGGGCCACGCCCTCTTCCTCGACTGCCGCTCGCTCGGCTCCAGGAACATCCCGTTCGACCTGGCCGCCCACGGCCTGAGCCTGCTCATCATCGACACGCAGGTGCACCACGAGCACGCGGGCGGCGAGTACGCCAAGCGCCGCGCGGAGTGCGAGTCGGCGGCCCGCAAGCTCGGCGTCCCCGCGCTGCGCGACGTGACCGACCTGGCCGGGGCCCTCGACCGGCTGCAGGGCGACGAGCGCAAGCGCACGATGCACGTCGTCACGGAGAACCACCGCGTGGAGGCGCTCATCGGGCTCCTGCGCGCGGGCGCCGTCACCGAGATCGGCGCCCTGCTCAACGCCTCGCACCTGTCGCTCAGGGACCAGTACGAGGTGTCGTCCCCCGAGCTGGACCTGGCGGTCGAAGCCGCCATCAGGGGCGGCGCGCGGGGCGCGCGGATGACGGGCGGCGGCTTCGGCGGCTCGGCGATCGCCCTGGTGCCGGAGGAGCGCCTGGACAGCGTCCGGGAGTCGGTCGCCGGCGCGTACGCCGAGCGCGGCTTCCAGGCGCCCCGCTTCCTGAACGCCACCCCGGCCAAGGGCGCGCACCGCGTGGCGTGACGCCCCCCTAGAGCGGCGGGAAGTTCGGCGGCCGCCGCTCCAGGAAACTGGCCACGCCCTCGGCGAAGTCGGGGCGGCCGAAGGAGGCGACCATCTCCTGGGTGGCCACCCTGGCGGACTGCTCCAGGGTGGTGTCCCAGTCGTGCCACACCTGCCGCTTGATCACCGCCATCGACGCGGGCGAGCTGTAGGTCGCCAGCTCCCCCGCGTACGCCTGCGCCTGGGCGAGCAGCGACTCCCTCGGCACCGCGCGGTTGGCCAGCCCCAGCTCGCAGGCCTCCCGGCCGGTGAACACCCGGCCGGACAGCAGGATGTCCATGGCCCGCTGCTGCCCCATGACGCGGGGCAGCACCCAGGAGAGCCCGTACTCGGCGATCAGCCCGCGGCGCGGGAACGCGGTCGTCCACTTGGCGTCCTCGGCCGTGAAGACGAGGTCGCAGACGAGGGCGTGCACCATGCCCAGCCCGGCGCAGGCGCCGTTGACCGCGGCGATGATCGGCTTGCCGATGGTGGTGGGGTAGGTGTTGGGCCTGGGGTCGGGCTCGCTGTCGTAGGAGCCGGTCTGGATGGCGGTCAGCGTCTTGAAGTCGGCGCCCGAGCAGAAGCCCTTTCCTGCGCCGGTGACCACCACGGCCCGGATCTCCGGGTCCTTCTCCGCCTGTGCCAGCAGGTCGAAGTAGCGCCGCCCCATGGCATCCGTCCAGGCATTGAGCGTGTCGGGACGGTTGAAGGTCAGCGTCAGCACGCCCTGGTCCACCGATGAGAGCACGAGTTCCGCCATACGCTAACCGAACCATGTTCTAGGCCAGGAAGGCAAGGATAGGGTGGCCCGCATGGAACGGGATCTGGCCTGGGAGGGCTGTCACAACGTACGCGACCTGGGCGGGCTGCCGGCCGCGGGCGGGCGGCGTACGCGCTGGGGGGCGGTGGTGCGCTCCGACACGCC
>NZ_VCKX01000349.1 GCF_005889725.1 Nonomuraea zeae | reverse complement strand
AGACGTGTATAAGAGACAGGTAGTCCTTGTATTCGCGGCTGCGCGTGACCACAGGCACGTTCAGGGACACGATCCCGGCCTTGGCGAACTGGAGGTCCAGCTTGATGCTCTCGCCGCCCCTGAGGCTCTTGGAGATCGCCTCGAGCATGATCTGCGGGGTCGGCTTGCCGGTGTTGACGAGCTGGTTGCTCGGGAGCTGGATCGGGGCCGTGACCTTGACCGTCCCCAGGTTGCCCGCGGAGACTGCCTGGAGCGTGTCGGGGGCGCCGGCGGTGTTGAGGATGTTCAGGTAGATCGGGGCGGAGCCACGCCACGCGAGCTGCGCGCCGGCGTCAGGACCGAGGATGAACGCCTGCGGGATCTGAATGTCACGCTTGCCGTAAGAACCTTGATCGATGAGCACCTGCGCCTCGTTCGGGGCGTACGGCTTGTTGGTGGTGGCGTCGAATCCAGCCCCGCAGCCCGCGAGTACGGGGGCTGCCAAGAACGCGGCGGCTACGACAATCCAGCGAGGGCGGGTCACGGACGGGTACTCCTTGGTCTTGCGCAGGACACGCGCATGTGCATGGGCAGCGCCCACCATATCCACCCGAATGCATGGTCATATCCGCACCCCCGCAGGTCATTCGCTATGTCCGGAAATGCGATTCATAGAGTTGAGCGCTTGTCAAGCCCCAATATGCGGCTTTGACCTGCAGTTATGAGGGTTTCACTGTTCCGGGAGGCTGTGGATACGTGGTACTCTGGAGTACAGCGGAAGGGGTACTTGTCACATGACTTTCCAGGTCGGCGACACTGTCGTCTACCCCCACCATGGGGCTGCTCGGATCGAAGCAATCACGAAGCGATCCATCAAGGGTGAGGAAAAGACCTACCTGGTGCTCAAGGTCGACAAGGGCGACCTTACCGTCCAGGTGCCAGCTGAAAACGCAGAACTCGTCGGTGTGCGCGATGTTGTTGGCCAGGAAGGCCTTGAGCGGGTTTTCGATGTCCTTCGGATGCCGCACACGGAAGAGCCGACCAACTGGTCTCGTCGCTACAAGGCCAATCTGGAGAAGCTCGCCTCCGGCGATGTGAACAAGGTCGCCGAGGTGGTTCGGGACCTGTGGCGGAGGGATCGCGAGCGCGGTCTGTCCGCAGGTGAGAAGCGCATGCTCGCCAAGGCACGCCAGATTCTGGTCAGTGAGCTCGCCTTGGCGGAGAAGACCAATGAGGACAAGGCTGAGGCCCTGCTCGACGAGGTTCTCAACTCCTGAACGCGAATCTTCCACGGGTGGGCGTCGGAATCGACGTCCACCCGTTCGCTTCGGGTGACTCAGGACGTGAGCTCAACCTCGCCGGCCTGCACTGGCCTGGCGAGACCGGGCTCGAAGGTCATTCCGACGGTGACGCCGCCGCCCACGCCGCCTGTGACGCCTTGTTGTCGGCGTCCGGTCTGGGCGATCTCGGGCAGTTGTTCGGCACCGCGGACCCGCGCTGGGCGGGCGCTTCCGGCGTCGCCCTGCTCGAAGAGACCGCCCGCCAGGTGCGGGCCGCCGGCTACGAGATCGGCAACGTGGCCATCCAGGTGGTCGGCAACCGGCCCAAGCTCGCGCCACGCCGCGCCGAAGCCGAAAAAGCACTCAGCGCCGCCGTCGGCGCGCCTGTGAGCATCAGCGCCACCACCACCGACGGGCTCGGGCTGACCGGGCGCGGCGAGGGAATCGCGGCGTTCGCCACGGCGCTGGTCGTCAACCTTTCCTGAGGGCCGGGCGTCTTACGTCGGGATGCGTGAGGGTGTCCTGGCGGGTCGTCGCCGATCCCGCCTAGTGGAGGCGGCGGTTCGTCACTGGCGCGGTACGGACCGTCGCCTTCCACAGGGTAGTTTGCCTGCTCAGAGGGTAGGTCTCCCCAAGACATGTGAACGTCTCGGGGGGAGTTACACATGATCGGCGCGATTGTTTCCGCAGTAGTCATCGGCGCGATCGTCGGTGCGCTGGCGCGGTTGCTGGTGCCCGGCAGGCAGAACATGTCCATCGGGCTGACCCTCATCGTCGGCATCGTGGCCGCGCTCATCGGCACGCTGATCGCGCAGGCGCTCGGCTGGGCCGACACCAAGGGGATCGACTGGATCGAGCACATCCTCCAGCTGGTGCTGGCGGTCGTCGGCGTGCTCCTCGTGACGCGGATGGGCCCGGGGCGCTCCGGACGCACCGGCCGAACGCATACCTGACCTGCCGCTTCATGATTTAGGCGAATAATCGCCGTAGATCGGGTAGCGAGCAACCCCGTGAGAGTGAACCGCTCACCCTCGCGGGGAGGTTTCGTGTCATGACAATCGAGTCCATCCTTGGCGCCATCGTGATTGGCGCCGTGATTGGCGCGATCGGTCGCCTGCTGCTTCCCGGCAGGCAGGCCATCGGGTGGATCCTCACCATCGTCGTCGGCATCGTGGCTGCTCTGCTGGGCACGCTGCTCGCACAGGTGCTCGGTGTGGAGACGACCCCTGGCATCGACTGGATCGAGCTCGTGATGCAGGTGGTGCTGGCCGTCGTCGGCGTCGGCCTGGTCGCCGGGCTGCGGCGCGGCTCCAGCGTATAGACGAACAGGAAAGCCCGCTCGGGAGCGACTCCCGGGCGGGCTTCTCCGCGCCTCACCCAGCCGACCGAGGTCTCCCGCCTCTGCCGGCGATCCGTACGGTATGACGTGGGCGCCGGGCTCGTCGGCGGGATGGGGGCTGGCGGCGCAATGGCGGAGCGGACGGCGAAGGTCGAATCGCCCTGTGGCACGTGCGGCGGCGTCCTCGTCCGCCAGGTGAACCAGTTCGTCTTCGTCCAGGACGGGCAGCTGTGCTGGGATGCCGAGGGCGGCTGCGTGTCGTGCGGCACCGGCTGGTGCGAGCAGTTCGGTTCGGGCGAGACGCCGGAGGACATCCGCGGCCCCCTGCTGGCGGAGCATGGCCCGAGCCGGTTGTGTGTCACAGACCCGGTGCCGAGCCTGGTCTCGGTCCTGAAGGTCCTGCGGGAGGTATGGGAGGTGTCGCTTCCCCGAGCCCGTGAGCTCGCCGGAGAGCTCACGGACACCGGCCTCGTCGGCACTCTGGCGGAGATGGAGTTCCTGAAGATTCGGCTGCGAAGCCGTGGCGTCGCAGCCGAGGTGAGGCCCGCCGGCGGCCCGGCTCCCTGGTAGGGAGTCGTGCCGGCAGAGTCGTTTTCAGTCTTCGGGAGGGCGGGGCGTGCTGCGCAGCCGCCCTGAGGGGGCCGGGGTGTCGTCCTCGATCACCGGGTGCGGGGCCGTGTCCTCCAGCTCTTCCCTGCGGCGTTCCTGGAGGTCGGCGGACTCGGGGCCGTGCCCAGGGTCGGGGGTGTCGTCCTCGACGATCGGGTGCGGCTGGGTGTCGGCGTCCCGGTCGTCGGAACGGTCGGCGGTGCGCGGGTGGACGAGGACGTCGGTCGGCTTGACGCGGTCGCCCCAGCGGACGGGACGCGTCCTGACCTGCTCCTCCGGCTGGGGAACCGGCTGAGGAGCCGGCTCGGGTGCCCGCACCGGTTCGGGCTCCGGCAGGGGTTCCGGCAGGGGTTCCGGCTCGGGCTCGGGCTCGGGCTCTGGCCTTGGCTCGGGCTCGGGGGCAGGCTCGGGCTCAGGCCGGGGTAATTCGGGCTCGGGCTCCGGCTCGGCGCCCCTCTCGCTCGCAGCGGGCCATTCGGTCACCCGCGCGGAGACCGGCGGCGTCTCGGGGGCGGCGGTGGGGCCGACGACCGGCGTGGGCTCCAGCACCACGGGCGCGGACGCCCGCGCGGGCAGCGGCGGCGGCGTCTCCGGGGGATGCGTGCGATGGAATGGCACGATGTCCTGCTCGGCCGCCGCGGCGTCCGCGTCGTGACCGCCGCCTCTGTACGCCTGTACGTGCTTGATCAGCAGCAACCAGAGCCACAGGGCCACGGCCAGCATGATCCAGGGCGCCAGGGCCACGCCCACGGCCGTCTGGCGTACGTCGAACGCGAACCGCACGGCCGACGACACGTTCACCGCCGCGGCGGCCACGATGAGCAGGACCAGCACGACCGCCGCCTGCACGCGGACCAGCATCCTGGCCGAGCGCAGCAGCAGGACGCAGACGAGCGCGATCACCAGGAGCGCGTCGAAGGCCGCCGGATAGAGGAAGGCGAGATCCTGCCGGGCCTCGCCGGTGAGGGCCAGCGCGCGCAGGTCGTCGAAGGAAAGCGCGCACGCGGCCCCGGTCAGGGCGGCGACCGCGAGCCCGGCAAGGGCGATGCCCAGGCGGCGCAGCGTTGTGGGGGGAGTCACGTCCATGGCGGTTTCGAGCCTACAGAAGAATGGGGATCAAGACCGATCAAGGGAGACACATGGCCGAGCTGTCGGAATATGTCCGCGATCTCCTGGACGCTCCGAACTTTGCGACAGTGACCAGTATCAACCCCGACGGCGGGCCGCAGTCGTCCGTCGTGTGGGTGCGTACGGATGGCGACGACGTGCTGTTCTCGACCGTGAAGGGCCGCAGGAAGCCGCGGAACTTCGAGCGCGACCCGCGCGCCAGCCTGCTGGTCATCGATCCGGCGGATCCGTACCGGTACGTGGAGGTACGCGGGCGGGTGACCATCACGGAAGACCCCGAAGGCACGCTCATCGAGGAGCTCTCGCAGAAGTACCGAGGGCAGCCATGGGAGGACAAGCCGGGCGTTGAGCGACTCATTGTCCGGATCTCTCCGGACAGGGTCACGTTGCGCGGCTGATTTATCGGCGTCATGGCGGCTCTGAGGCGTTAGCCTTGCCTTCGTGAGCCTGCACATCTACGACACCAGTACGCGCGCCATCCGCGAATTCGTTCCGGTCGAAGCCGGCCGGGCGTCTATCTACTTGTGTGGGGCCACTGTGCAGGCTCCTCCGCACATCGGGCACATCCGCTCGGGCGTGAACTTCGACGTGCTCAGGCGCTGGATGTCGCGTTCCGGCTATGACGTGGTGTTCTGCCGCAACGTCACGGATATCGACGACAAGATCATCAGGGTCTCGGCCGAGGAGAGCGTGCCCTGGTTCGTCGTCTCGGAGCGCAACCAGCGGGCCTTCACCTGGGCCTACGACACCCTGGGCTGCCTGCCGCCGACGGTCGAGCCCCGCGCGACGGGCCACGTGCCCGAGATGATCACGCTCATGGAGCGGCTGATCGAGCTCGGGCACGCCTACGCCTCCGGCGGCGACGTCTACTTCGACGTGCGCTCCTACGCCGACCGCTACGGCAGCCTCTCCAACCAGAAGCTGGACAACATGCGGGCCGCCGCCGACACCGACGACGAGTCCTGCAAGCGCGACCCGCGCGACTTCGCCCTGTGGAAGGGGGAGAAGCCGGGCGAGCCGACCTGGCCGACCCCGTGGGGCCCCGGGCGTCCCGGCTGGCACCTGGAGTGCTCGGCCATGGCGACGAAATACCTCGGCTCGACGTTCGACATCCACGGCGGCGGGATCGACCTGATCTTCCCGCACCACGAGAACGAGATCGCCCAGTCCCAGGCGGCCGGCGACGGCTTCGCCCGCTACTGGATGCACAACGGGATGCTCAAGATCGGCGCGGAGAAGATGAGCAAGTCGCTCGGCAACTCCCTGCTGATCCCCGAGATGGTGCAGAAGGTCCGGCCGGTGGAGCTGCGCTACTACCTGGCGGCACCGCACTACCGCTCCTCGATCGACTACTCGGAAGAGGCGCTGCTGGAGGCCGCCGCGGCCTACCAGCGGATCGAGGGCTTCGTCACGCGGGCGGCCGAGGTGATCCACGACGTGGACGCCGACGCGCCGCTGCCGCAGGCGTTCGCCGACGCGCTCGACGACGACCTCGGCACGCCTCAGGCGCTGGCCGTGGTGCACGAGGTCGTGCGCGAGGGCAACGTGGCCCTGTCGCGGGGCGACAAGGAGGCCGTGGCGCGGCTGCTGGCGGAGACCCAGAACATGCTCGACGTGCTGGGCCTCGACCCGCGCTCGCCGCAGTGGCGGGGGGCGGGCTCGGACCTGTCGCCCGTGGTGGACGCGCTGGTCGCGGTGGCGCTGGAGCAGCGCAAGGCGGCTCGGGAGCGCAAGGACTACGCGGCCGCGGACGCGATCAGGAACCAGCTGACGGCGGCCGGGATCACGGTGGAGGACACTCCGCACGGGGCCCGCTGGGAGCTCAGCCACTGACCCGTGCTTTCGGGGTCACCTGGCTGTTTCCGCGGTCACCTGACCCGGAGGCCGGTCATGGCGGCGGCGGCCACCTCGGCGGGGTGGCTGAGTTGCGGGTGATGCCCGGCCCCTGGCACGACGGTCACCGGCACGCCGGGCGCCTCGCCGATGAGCGGGTCGAGCTCGCCGGCGACGATGCGGACCGGCACCGGACAGGTGGCGGTCAGCGCTCGTAGCTCGGCCCGCTCGCTCAGGCGTTGCGCCCGGCTCAGGTGGCGTGCGGTACGCCGTGCGACACCCGGCCGGCGCAACTGCGCGACCGCGTCGTCCAGCGCCCGTCCAGTGGCGGCCTCGCTCGGCGTTAGGCCGGCGGCGGGCTCGTGCAGAGTCGTGCCGGTGGCTGGCTCGTTCGGTGTCGTGCCGGCGGGGGCCTTGTCCGGCGGCGGGTCGGCGGTAAGCCCGTCTCCGAGCAGGGCCTTGCCGAGCCGCTGCGCCGAAGCCGTGCGGAGCGCGAGGGTGGCGAGCGCCGGTACGCGCAGGTGCCAAGGGGCCCGCCGCTGGAGGAAGTAGGGCGAGACGAGCACGACGCCCGCGACGCGTTCCGGATGGGCGTGGGCGTAGCGCAGGACGAACGCGGCGCCCGCCGAGTGCCCGACCAGGACCGGCCGGGTCCGTACAGGCGCGAGAAGCTCTTCCAGCCACTGCGCCGGGCCGGCGGCGGACGGGGCGGAGCGGCCGAGCCCCGGCAGGTCCGCCACCAGAGCGGTGCCGTCCAGCTCGGGCAGCACGCCCTGCCAGCTTTCCGCGTTCAGCGGAAGGCCGTGGAGCAGCACGTAGCCGGGAGAGACGCGGTCGCCCGCGAGGTAGGCCGGAGCCCCGCCGACCAGGTGGAAGCCGCCCTTCAACGGCGGGAGCGCCCGTCCGAACCGGTCGGCGACCAGCCGGTCGGCCCAGCGGTGCAACGCCTCCCGCACGGGCGGGTGGCTCAGCCCGACGGCGTCGGCCGACGTGGTGTCGTAGCGATCCTCGGACAGGAAGGGCAGGGTCTCGGGGTCGAGTCCGGTGAGCGCGCGGGGCAGCCGTCGTACCAGGCCGGTCGGCAGGATGGCGCGCGGCGGGCGGAGGCCGAGGTGGCGTGCCAGGAGCGCGACGAGGTCGGGCAGGACAGGGGTGGCGTCGTCGAGCACCCAATGGGCGCTGTAGGGCTCGTGGTCGTGCTCGGGCACGGCAGCCAGGAAGCGGGCGAGATGATCGACGGTGACCACGGGGGTGAACGTGCGCCGGGTGCCGGCCAGCGCGGGGAGCCGGCCCGTCCAGAGCTTCTCGACTATGTCCGCGAGCCCGATGTACTGGCCGGCCTCGCCGGTCACCGAGTGCCCGATCAGGTTGGCGGGGTTGACGACGGTCAGGGGGATCCCGCTCGCCGCGGCGGCGGTCCGTACCGCGGTGTCGCCTTCGCGCTTGGAGGCCTCGTACGCGCCGTAGCGCCGGTAAAGCTCGTCCCCGGAGAGTGAGTCCGGCACCCCCACGCGGTAGCCGGAGATGTGCACCAGGCGCCGCAGACGTGGACGCGTGCCGGCCCAGCGCAGGACGTTCAGTGCGCCGTTGACGTTGGCGCGGCGGGCCTCCTCGCGGCCGAGGCCGAAGCGGAACACGGCGGCGGCGTTGAAGACGTCCCGTACGGAGGCCAGCCCGGCCTCGTCCGCCGGGCTCATGCCGAGCCCCGGCCGGGTGATGTCGGCCTTGACGACCGTGAGCGCCGTGTCGTCGACGTCGTGCTCGCGCAGCCAGCCGCGCAGCTCGGCGGGGGCGCCGCGGACGGTCGCGGCGACCGGCCTGCCGCGCGTGAGCAGCTCCGCTGTCAGCCACCGGCCGACGAGGCCGGTCGCGCCGGTGACCAGGGTGTCGGGTTCCATGTGCACTCTTTCTCTAGACCGATCTACATATTCTTTGGTGATGCCTCTGCCAGGCAGCGTGGCTCGTCACGCATCAGTCAGGGCGGATGGCTTTTACCCGCGTCAGCCGGGCAGGGTGGCTCGTCACGCGTTGAGCAGGACCGCAATGGTGCGGCGGGCCTTCTCGATCGGCGCGCGGCTGCGTCGGGCGCGGGCCAGGACGAGCGCTCCCTCGACCAGCGCGAGCAGGGCGCACGCCAGGTCGTCGGCCTGGGCGGGAGCGTGTCCGTCGAGGATCAGGCGATCCACGAGCGCCCGCTGCCAGCCGTCGTAGGCGTCCGCGCAGACCTTCTGCAGCGTGTCGTGGGTGGCCGCGACCTCCAGGGCGACCGTGGCGATCGGGCAGCCCTTGTTGTATGCGGCCTCTTCCATGCGGTCGGCCAGCGCGTCCAGCATCGCCTCGATCAGCGTCTGGGTGCTGGGGGCGGTGTCCGCCAGACTTCCGATCAGGTCGTCGATCTCGCGGGCGGAGACGGTGAGGGCTTCCGCGGTCAGCTGATCCTTGCCCCCGGGAAAATGGTGATAAAGCGAGCCCTTGGGTGCATGCCCGGCCTCGACCACCTCGTTGAGGCCCGTCCCGTAGTAGCCCCGTGCCTCGACCAGCGTGCGGGCTGCGTCGATCAGCCGTGCCCGCGTCTGGTCCCCCTTGATCGCCATGCCTTGTAAATTAGACCGTTCTACATATTTTGTCGAGCCTCGGGTGCTTGGGTGCTGGCCATCCTGGTGATGCTGAGCGCGGCGGCGCTTGGGTGGTCGCGTTCTTCGACTCGGCCCCGTTCGAGCTGGCGGAGAAGGGGCTCCGGGCGGACGCGGCGTTCTGCGGCGTGTTGACGGGGGCGCAGGGGGGCTGGCAGCGATGCCCCGAATGGCGGCCTGACTGCGGCCTTCGTATTGCGGCGTCTCGGGCCGGCCGTGACGGCGGGGGCCGTGCTGTCGCTGCTCGGTCTCGCGGTGGTGGGACTGGCGGCCGATGTGGCCGGCGTACCCCTGCTCCCAGCTGCGGTAGCGGCGCTGGTCATGGCAGGGACAATGGGGGACGCCAGCGCGGACGCACCGCGAAGGCAAGGACCACGGGGGAACGCTAACGCGGACGTGATGGCAGTGACGAGGGGGAGGCGCGCGGCGCGGAGACGCCGTGAACGCCACGCCCGCCCCCCATCGACCGCCGACCGCCGACCGCCGACCGCCGGACGCCGAGGGCCGGACGCCGAGGGCCGGACGCCGAGGGCCGGACGCCGAGGGCCGGACTCCGAGGGCCGGGGGCCGGGGGCCGGACTCCGGCGGGCGCGGGCGTGGGCTGAGACGCGCGGCGGCCCGAGTACCCTTGATGCCATGGCAGCAGGCGGTAGGGCATCGGGCAGGCCCGCGAAGAAAAAGGGCCCGTCCAAAGGCACCGGAGGGCAGGGTCGCCGGTCGCTTGAGGGCAAGGGCTCGACGCCGCCTGCCGAAATGCGCCATTGGTACAAAGACAAGGCACGTGGCGAGCGCATCGCCCGCGAGGAGCGTGGCGACGGGCGCCGTCCGGCCCCGACCAGGCAGCGGCGTTCGGAAGACGCGCCCGAATACATCGGTGGTCGCAACCCGGTGCTCGAGGCATTGCAGGCGGGAGTGCCGACCAACGCGCTCTACGTCGCCCAGCGCATCGAGAACGACGACCGCGTACGCGACTCCATCAAGATCGCGGCCGAGCGCGGCATCGCCCTGCTCGAGGTCAGCCGCGACAAGCTCGACCGCATGACGGAAGGCATCGTCCACCAGGGCATCGCGCTCCAGATTCCCGCCTACGACTACGCACACCCGTCGGACCTGGTCGAGCTCGCCCAGGACGCCGCCGAGGTCCCCCTGATCATCGCCCTCGACTCGGTCACCGACCCGCGCAACCTCGGCGCCATCGCCCGCTCGGCCACCGCGTTCGGCGCCCACGGCCTGCTCATCCCCTCCCGCCGCTCGGCCGGGGTGACGGGCGGAGCCTGGAAAACGTCCGCCGGCACCCTGGCCAACCTGCGCGTGGCGCGCGCCGCCAACCTGACGGCGGCGCTGCGCGAATACCGGGACGCGGGCCTGTTCGTGATCGGCCTGGACGGGGCCGGCGAGACGGACATCGGCGACGTGGACCTGCTGACGGAGCCGCTGGTGATCGTCGTGGGCTCGGAGGGCAAGGGCCTTTCGCGGCTGGTGCGGGAGCAATGTGACGTGGTGACCCGCATCCCGATCCAGGCGGCGGCGGAGTCGCTCAACGCGGGGGTCGCTGCCGGGGTGGCGCTGTACGAAGTCGCTCGTCACAGGCGTCCCTAGCGTCTACACTGGTAGGCCGTGCCGACGTAGCTCAATCGGCAGAGCATCTGTCTTGTAAACAGAAGGTCAGGGGTTCGATTCCCCTCGTCGGCTCTGCAACAGGAAGCCCCTGAACAGGCGTTATGCCGTCAGGGGCTTCTTGGTTTGTCAGGACAATGTTGAGATCTTGCTAACGGTCCTGCTAGCGGCGCCTCGCCGCTGAAGACGAACGAGTCCAGCGGATGTACCAATCGAGGAAGGGAACCGGTTCGGTCCAGCCGCCGTGCACGAAGCCCCAGCTGTGGTCGTGGAGCCAGGGAGCGGACGGCCACCAGTACAGGTCGTCCACCCATCCCATCTCCGTCATCCACACTGTGCCGGCGAGGTCGCCGGTCATCGCCAGCATGCTGATCCACGAGCAGCCGTGACTGCAGAGGAACATGGTCCCCGGCATCGGCTTGTCGAAGTAGAGAATCGGTGCGGTGCCCTCTTCTGCCAGCTGGGGCAGGCGAGACACATCGGCCTGAGTGATGGGGAAGGGCGCTGCTGCGGAGACTGCCTTCTCCGGCTCCTCCGTGAAGTATTGCTGCTCCCGCAACGTCTCCTCAATGATCCACTCCACGTTGAGCACGGGACCAGGTCGGACACCGGGTCCGAATCGTAGGAGGAACGAGCGGAACTCCTCCGGCAGTGGTGCTCCTACGACGCCTTCGAGCGCCTGTACCTCTGTCTCCGACAGAGGCGCGATATCGGCCGGGTCGGTGAGTTGGCTGAGCTCGTCGCCCAGCTCGGCCAAGCTGATCTCTGAGCGCACGCCTGCCTCCTTGGTCCCGTTGGAGAAGAATAGGTGATGTGGGTGATCTTCAGCCGGTCTCGACTGCTCTCGCGAAGACATCGCTTGCGGTGGCTGCTTGCTCGTGGATGACGTGCGCGTAGACCCGAAGGGTGATGGCGGGGTCGGCGTGCCCGAGGCGGGCCGCGACGACGTGGGCAGGGACGCTGGCCAGGAGCAAGATCGTGGCGTGCATGTGCCGGAGGTCGTGAGTGCGCCGTGAGGCGCGGTGAGTCGAGTGGGGGTGAAAGACCTTCACCGCTGACCCTGTCGCAGCAGGGAGGTGGAGCTGAGGGCAGCCTGATCCGGGTGGTGCCGGGGAGGGCGGGAGCAGCCCTGACAACGCCGGGACGGGCCAGTACTACCAGAT
>NZ_VCKX01000348.1 GCF_005889725.1 Nonomuraea zeae | reverse complement strand
CGCCAGCTCGCCCGACATCGCCCCCACCGTCGTGACCGCCGCCCCCGGCAGCGGGAACGACTCCCAGCGGGCGCCGTCCCACCGCCTCAGCCCGTCGGACGTCGTCTCCACCGCCCCGGCCGTCGCGCGCTGGGTGGAATGGGCCGCCCACACCGCGCCGTCGCCGCCCACCGCCAGGTCGTCCAGCCGCCCGTGCCCCTCGCCCGCCGAGAGCACCCGCCAGCGGGGCCCGCCAGGCGAGACCCGCAGGTCGGCGGCGGCGGGCTGGGCGCACCGGTCCGGGCGGGCGGAGATCTCGGCGAGGCCTGACCCGGTCACGGGCTCGGGGGTGATCGACCCGCCGGCGCCGTCAGGTGACGCGCCGGATGGCCCACCGCTGTGGCCGGGGTCCCGGGAGGGGCCGTCGCGTCCGGGCGTCCCCGCGCACGCGGTGAGCGCCAGCAGCGCGGTCCCCGCCGCGATCGAGAGCCGTACGGCTCGGCCCACCAGCGCGCCTCCTTATAAGAGACCCCTAAAAGAGACCCCCGTGGAAAGAGACCTCGGCCTCGCTCAGGATTGTGAAATGTAGTGAAGGATGACGTTGTGGACGTGGTGCGCCTTGTTGTCCCCCCTGAAGTCCACCTCATACGTGTGCGTCCCGACATGGATGGCAATGGCCCCAGAGGAGAAGAACCCGCCGGCGATGGACTTGTTGCTCACCACGCTCACCGCCGAGATCTTCCCGTACGGAATGCTCGTGATCGCGATCCGCTTGCCCACGAACGACTTGTCCTGCACGATCACGCGCCGATCGGTCAGCCCGAGGAACCCGGTGCCCGCCCCGATCGCGTCATAGACGGCGATGATCCGCTCGCCCTGCAGGAGCCCGCTCTCGATCTGCTTGAGTTGTTCTTTCCGGTCGTAGGGGATGTCAGCCATGCCCGCTCAACGAACCGGCCCGGCCCCCGCGTTCCCGTGATGCGCGCGACGGGCCGGGCCGGATCGGCCGGGCTCACTCGACGCGTTCGAGGATGACGACCGGGATCTCGCGTCCGGTCTTCTGCTGGTAGTTGTCGTAGTCCGGCCACGTCCTGGTCATGAGCTGCCAGAGCTCGGGCTTCTCCGACTCGTCCGCGGCGCGGGCCCGCGCCTTGAACCTGTCGCCCTTCACCTGCACCCCGACCTCGGGATTGGCCTGCAGATTCTTGTACCACTCCGGATGGTCGGGGTCCCCGCCCTTGGACGCGACCACGATGTGGTCGTCGCCGTGCTGCTGGTAGATGAGCGGCGTCGTGTAGGGCTTGCCGGAGTTGCGGCCCTTGGTGGTGAGGAGGAGGACTGTCGTGTTGTTCCAGTCGTGCCCCTCCGCGCCGTCGGTTTCCTGGTAACGCCGGACGTGTTCCTTGCCGTAGAGCATGTTCGAGGACTACCCAGCGGCGGCGTGACCTCACCGTTACTCGCCGGGGTCTGTACGAGAAGTTAACGCCCCTGGCACACTGCATTTATGTAAGCGCTTACACATAGAGTGATGAAAGCGCTTACACAGCAAAGGGGACGCTTGATGGACGTGACCATCTACGAGGTGGCCAAGCGGGCCGGCGTGTCGATCGCGACCGTGTCCAGGGCGCTGCGCGGCACCGGCCCCGTCGCCGCCAAGACGCGCGAGAAGGTGCTCAAGGCGGTCGAGGAGCTCAACTTCACGCCCAGCCGCCTCGGCGTCAGCCTGGCCGAGGGCCGCCACGCCGCCAACGGCATCGTCTTCCCCGACCTCGCGGGCCCCTACTACACCGAGGTACTGCTCGGCTACGAGGAGGTCGCCTCCGAGCTGGGCCGGTCGGTGGTCATCCTGTCGACCAAGGGCCGCACGAAGGTCAACGACCTGATCAAGGACCTGGCCGGGCGGGTCGACGGCCTGCTGATCTTCGGTCACACCGTGCCCGAGCCGCTGGTCGCCGAGCTGGTCCGGCTGGGCGTCCGCCTGGTGTTCATCTCGCGCGAGCCGCTGCCCGGTGCCGACACGCTGCGCAGCGAGAACACCGCCTCGGCACACGCCCTGGCGGCCCACCTGACCGGGCACGGCTACGAGCGCTTCGCCTTCCTCGGCGCGCCCCTGACCAGCCAGGACGACGTGGACGAGCGCTGGCAGGGCGTGCGCTCGGCGCTCGGCGGCGCGATCGAGGCCGTGCCCACGCGCGAATACACCGTGGACTGCGGCTTCGAGGCGGCCAGAGACCTGCTGGGCGGCCGGAACAGGCCGGAGGCGATCGTCTGCTCCGACGACGAGGTGGCGCTCGGCGCGCTGCTGGCGGCCGAGCAGCTCGGCCTGGACGTCCCCGGCGACGTGGCCGTCACCGGCTGGGACGACATCATGGCCGCCCGGCACTCCCGTCCCGCGCTGACCACCGTACGCCAGCCGATGCGCGAGCTCGGCGCCCGCGCCGCCCGCGCGCTCGACGAGCTGATCACGGGCGTCCGCGACACCCCACGCCACCTCATCCTGACCACCGAGCTGGTCGTGCGTTCCAGCTGTGGTCACCACCCCCAGGAGGTATCCACGTGAACACCACCACCCGGCGCGCCGTCACGGGCGCGCTGGCGATCGCGATCCTGGCCGCGGGTTGCGGCCGCAGCGCCGAACGAGCGCCGGAGCAGGCGCAGGACGTCACGACAGGCAAGGTCACGGGGGAGATCACGGTCTGGGCGATGGGCGAGGAGGGCAAGGCGCTCGGCGCGTTCGCCAAGGACTTCGAGAGCGCCAACCCCGGCATGAAGGTCAACGTCACGGCCATCGGCTGGGACGTGGCCCACGACAAGCTCACGGCCGCCATCGCGGGCGGCGCCACGCCCGACATCAGCATGATCGGCTCGACCTGGTCGGGCGAGCTGGCCAAGACCGGCGCGCTCGAACCGACGCCGGGCAACCTGGTCGACAAGTCCCTCTTCTTCCCCGGCGCCTGGCAGACGGTCGACGTCAACGGCACCGCGTACGGCGTCCCCTGGTACGTCGAGACCCGCGTCCTCTACTACCGCACCGACCAGGCCGGCAAGGCGGGCGTGCAGCCGCCGGAGACGTGGCAGGAGTTCACCGCGTTCGCCAGGGCGCTCAAGGAGAAGGGTGGCGCCAAGAACGGCTTCAACCAGAGCTACACCCTCGGCGCGTCCTGGCAGGAGGTGCTGCCGCTGATCTGGCAGGCGGGCGGGGAGATCGTCAAGGACGGCCAGTACGCGTTCGACACCCCGCAGGCGCTCACCGCGCTCAAGCAGTACGAGTCGCTGTTCAAGCAGAAGCTCGCCCCCAACAACACGCCCGAGGGCGCGTTCCCGCAGAGCTTCATCAAGGGCGAGGTCGGCGGCTTCTTCTCCGGCCCGTGGATGGTCGGCGTGCTGAACAACGACGGCGGGCCGGGCTTCAAGGACAAGTTCGACGTGGCCATCTACCCCAAGGGCCCGGTCTCGCGGACGAGCTTCGTGGGCGGCGCCGACATGGCGGTGTTCAAGAAGGCGAAGAACCGCGACGCGGCCTGGACGTTCATCAAGTGGCTGAGCGAGCCGAAGGTGCAGGCCAAGTGGTACACCACGGTCAAGGCGCTGCCCGCGGTGCAGGCGGCCTGGCAGGAGCCGGAGCTGAGCTCCGACAAGCAGCTCGCGGTCTTCGGCGAGCAGCTCAAGGACGCCAAGACGCCGCCGCCGTTCCCGACGTGGGAGCAGGTGGCCAAGGTCCTGGAGGCGGAGCTGGAGAAGCTGGCCCGCGGCAGGCAGACGCCCGAGCAGACGGTCCAGGCGATCCAGTCGCAGGCCGCCACGATCGGCACCGGCCTGTAGGCCGGGACCGCGGACATGGCCGTCCTCACCAGGCAGGCGCCGCCCGCCCCCGCCCCCGTCAAGGTCAGGGGCGCCTTACGGCAGGCCGGCATCGGATGGATGTTCATCCTGCCGTTCGTCGTGCTGTTCGTGGTCTTCTACCTCGGACCGCTGCTCGTCGGCATCGGCATGAGCTTCACCGACATGCGCAGCACCGACGTGACCGACCCGCTCGCCGTCGACCTGGTCGGCGTCGACAACTACCTGCGGCTCATGAACGACGGCGCCATGCGCAGGGCGGCGGTCAACACCGTGGTCTTCGTGGTCACCGCCCTGCCGCTGACCATCGGGCTCGGGCTGGCCGCCGCCGTGCTGCTCAACTCGGGGATCGCCCGCCTGCCGGCCGCGTTCTTCCGGCTCGGCTACTACCTGCCGAACATCACCAGCATCATCGGCATCGCCGTGGCCTGGAAGTTCCTGCTGGAGCCGGAGGCCGGGCTGGTCAACCGGCTGCTCGAACTGGCCGGGATCCAGGGCCCCAACTGGCTGCAGAGCGAGAGCACGGCCCTGCCGTCGATCATCGTGATGACGGCCTGGCGCAGCTTCGGCTTCAACATGGTCGTGCTGCTGGCCGCGCTCCAGACCATCCCGAGGGAGCTGTACGAGGCCGCGGAGGTGGACGGCGCCGGGCGGTGGGCCCGATTCCGCGCGGTCACCGTGCCGTCGCTGCGTCCCGTGCTGCTGTTCTGCACCGTCTACAGCTCGGTCGGCTTCATGCAGTTCCTGGAGGAGCCGCTGGTGATGACCAGGGGCGGGCCGCTCAACTCGACGCTGTCGGCCTCGCTGGCCATCTTCAACCAGTTCGGCGTCGGCAACTTCGGCTACGCCGGCGCCGCCGCGACCGTGCTGTTCACCGTGATCGTCGCGCTGGCCGTGCTGCAACTGAGGCTGGGGAGGAACAGATGAGCCGGACCCGCCGCCAGCGCGCGGTCGTCCACCTCGGGCTCGGCGTGGGGCTGCTGCTGGTCGCCGGGCCGTTCCTGTGGACGGCGCTCAGCTCGGTCAAGCCCGAGCACGAGATCAGGCGCGACCCGCCGACGTTCTGGCCGCAGACGTGGACGCTGGACAACTTCACCGAGCTGTTCGACCGGGTGAACATCGGCAGCGCCTTCGCCAACAGCCTGTTCATCGCGCTCGTGCTCGTCGCCACCAACCTGTTGTTCTGCTCGATGGTCGGCTACGCCTTCGCCAAGCTCTCCTTCCGCGGCAAGAACATCGCCTTCGGCCTGGTGCTGGTGCAGCTCGCGATCCCGGCGATCGTGCTCATGGTGCCGCAGTTCGTGCTGATCGCGAAGCTGGGCATGGTCAACACGTTCGTCGGGATCATCCTGCCGACGGTGGTGACCCCGCTCGGGGTGTTCATGATGCGGCAGTTCATCTCCGACCTGCCCGACGAGCTGATCCACGCGGCCAGGGTGGACGGCGCGGGAGAGTTCCGGATCTTCTTCACGATCATCCTGCCGCTGTGCGGGCCGCCGCTGGCCACGCTGGGGCTGATCACGTTCCTCGGCTCGTGGAACAACTTCCTGTGGCCGGCCGTGGTCGCGCAGAGCGAGAGCATGTACACCCTCCCGGTCGCGCTCAACATCCTCAACGGCCACGAGAGCACCCATTACAACCTGCTGGTCGCCGGGTCGGTCGTGGTGATCGCGCCGATCCTGTTCCTGTTCGTCTTCCTGCAGCGCTTCTTCATCCAGGGCATCGCCACCACCGGCCTCAAATAAGAGGAGCCCCTCATGCGCAAGACGATTCTGTCCGGATTACTCGTGCTCGCCGTGGCCGTCCCCGCCACCGCGGCCAACGCCGACGGCTCGGGGGACGCCACCCTGCTGCGCTACGCCAAGGACACGTGGCGGTCGATGACCGCCATGGTCGAGCCCGCCACCGGCCTGCCTGCCGACAAGGTGACCGGCGACCTCAGGACCAGGGCCAAGGTCACCTCGCCGACGAACGCCGCCACGTACCTGTGGAGCACGCTCGCCGCCCGCGACCTGCGCCTGATCAGCTCGCGCGACGCCGCGAGCCGGGTGACCAGGGTGCTCGCGGCGCTGGAGCGGCTGGAGCGCAACGCCCCCACCGGCCAGTTCTACAACTGGTACGACCCCGCCACCCTCCAGCTCGTCCGCACCTGGCCGGACACCGGCGAGACGGTGCGGCCGTTCGCCTCCAGCGTGGACAACGGCTGGCTGGCCACGGCGCTGATGATGGTCCGCAACGCCGTCCCCGCCCAGGCCGCCCGCGCCGGCCGGCTGCTCTCCTCGATGAACTTCGCCTCCTACTACGACCCGGCGGCCCGCCCCGACGCGGGCACGGGACTGCTGCGCGGCGGCTTCTGGCCGGAGCCGCCCGACGGCTGCCACGTGGCCAGCGACTACGCCGGCACCGGCACGACCGTCTACTCGACGTGCCACCACTACGGCGCGCCCGCCGAGACCCGGATCGGCCAGTACGTGGGCATCGCGCTCGGCCAGCTCCCGCGCGAGAGCTACTTCGGCCCCTACCGCACCTTCCCCGATAACGGCTGCGACTTCGGCTGGCAGGAGCAGAAGCCGGTCGGGTCGTGGAAGACGTACCTGGGCGTGAACGTCTGGGAGGGCACCTACGCCTACCGCGGCATGCGGTACGTCCCGAACTGGGGCGGCTCGATGTTCGAGGCGCTCATGCCCGACCTGGTGGTCCCCGAGGCCGCCTGGGCCCCGCGGAGCTGGGGCCGCAACCACCCGGTGTTCGTGCGGGCCCAGATCGAGCACGGGCTGAACGAGGCCAAGTACGGCTACTGGGGCTTCTCCCCGTCGAACAACCCGCACGGCGGCTACCGCGAGTACGGCGTGGACCCGCTCGGCATGGACGAGCCCGGCTACACCTCCGACGCCGAACGCACCAGCACCGACCCCGGCTACGAGGGCTGCCGCCCCGCCAAGCCGGAGCCCACGGCCTACGGCGACGGCGTGGTGACGCCGCACGCCAGCTTCCTGGCCCTGCCGTACGCCCGCACCGCGGCCCTGGCCAACCTGGCCAAGCTGCGCGCGAACTTCGACGCCTACGGCCCCGGCGGCTTCTACGACGCGATCGCGGTCCGCTCCGGGGTCGTGTCCAAGTGGTACCTGGCGCTCGACCAGGGCATGGCCATGGCCGCCCTGGGCAACGTGCTCACCGGCGGCAACCTGCACCGCTACTTCGCCGGCTCCGGCGTGGAGGCCAAGCTCCGCCCGGTGATGAAGATCGAGGAATGGGACGTCGTCCCGCCCACCCAGTGAAACGAGGAGTCACCTGATGGACACCGCCGCGCATCGCGACTGGCAGGAGCGCATCGGCCAGGCGTCCGGCGAGCTCGCCACGTCCTCGGCGCCCGAGCTGGCGGCGCCGTCCGGCCTCCGGGCGGTCCCGGGGGCCGGGCACGTGACCCTGACCTGGGACCCCGTCCCTGAGGCCATCGGCTACCTGGTGCACAGGGACGGGACGCCGGTCGGGCAGCCGGACGTGGACGTGCCCGCGGTCCCGTCCTGCCGGTACGTGGACACGGGTCACGAGGGCGCGGCCTACTCGGTGGCGGCGGTCTCGGGGATGGAGCACGCGGGCCCGCTCTCGGCGGAGGTGCGGGCGGCCCCGCTGCCGCCGGGGGAGGGGGCCGCGGTCTCCATCCACGTGGACGCGCGGGAGGCGACGCGCGAGCTGGCACGGCCGTGGGCGTACATGGTGGGGTCCGAGCACCTGTCGTACCTGCTGAGCACGGACGAGAGCGGCGGCAGGCCCATCGGGGCCGAGCTGGCGGAGGCGCTGCGGATCGCCCGCGACGAGCTCGGCGTCGAGACGGTCAGGGCGCACGCCATCCTCTGCGACGACCTGGGCGTCTACCGCGAGGTGGACGGGCAGGCCCGCTACGACTTCAGCGGCGTGGACGCGGTCTACGACAAGGTGACGGCCCTGGGCCTGCGGCCGATCGTCGAGCTCGGCTACATGCCGCGCGACCTGGCCGCGGACCCCTCCAAGACGGTCTTCGGCTACGAGGCGATCATCTCGCCGCCGAAGGACTTCGAGGCGTGGGGCGACCTGGTCAGAGCGCTGGTCGAGCACCTGGCGGCCCGCTACGGCGTGCACGAGCTGATCGATCACTGGGCGTTCGAGGTCTGGAACGAGCCGAACCTCGCCGTCTTCTGGTCCGGCACGCCCGAGGAGTACTTCCTGCTCTACGACGTCACCGCCGCGGCCGTGAAGAACGTCCACCCCGACCTGCGCGTCGGCGGTCCCGCCTCGGCCGCGAACGGCTGGGTGGAGGAGCTGCTCGACCACGTCGCCGAGTCCGGCGCCGCGCTCGACTTCGTCTCCACCCACACCTACGGCAACGCCCCGCTCGACTGGCGGCCCACGCTGGCCAGGCACGGGCGCGACGTGCCGATCTGGTGGACCGAGTGGGGCCCGACGCCGACCCACTTCCACGGCATCGGCGACGGGCCGTTCGGGGCGACGTTCCTGCTGCACGGCATGAAGTCGGCGGCGGGCCGGATCGACGCGCTGGCGCACTGGGTGGTCTCCGACCACTTCGAGGAGCTGGGCAAGCCGCCGCGGCTGTTCCACGGCGGGTTCGGGCTGCTGACGGTCGGGAACCTGCGCAAGCCCCGCTTCCACGCGCTCGCCCTGGCCGCCAGGCTCGGCGACACCGAGCTGGCGGCCACACTCGGCGGCGACGCGGGCGGCGTCGAAGCCTGGGCGGCCAGGCACGACGACGGGCGGATCGGCGTGCTGATCTGGAACGGCACCCTCGACCAGGCCCAGGCCGGCGGCGCTCCCGAGCTGGCGCGGACGGTCACGCTGACCCTTGACGGGCTCGACGGGGAGCACACGCTCACCCACCACCGCATCGACCACGACCACTCCAACGTGGAGGCGGCCTGGCAGGAGATGGGCGGCGGCGACTGGCCGTCGGGCGAGCAGTGGGACCGGCTCCGCGCCGCCGCCACGCTGGCCGAGGCCGCGCCTGCGGCCAAGGTCCGCGGGGCCACGGTCACGCTCTCGTTCGAGCTGCCCATGCCCGGCGTCTCCTTCATCGAGCTGACAACGTAAAGGGCGGTTCTGTACGAGGGCGCACGCCGGTGAGAGCCTGTGCGCATGACCGATCCGGCCGAGATGCTGGCCGCCCGCATCGAGCGGTTCGAACAGGACGCTGATCCCGGGCTGATCTGGGACGCGGCGGCGCTGGTCGAGGCCGAGCAGGCGATGCTGGCGTGCGCCGGCGACCGCTCGGACGCCGCGACCTGGCGGCTGATCGGGATCCTGCACCTGGCCCGCTACCGGCTCGACCCGCGGACCACGCGGGAGGCCTCGGTGGCCGGCGCGTTCTTCGCCGCCGTGGCCGTGCTCGATCCCGGCCGCCTGCCGGAGAAGCTGCGGGGCTCGGGCCGGACGCCGGACGACGCGGCCGGCACGTGGGCCGGGCTGGTCGAAGAGGTGTTCAGGCACGTGGACCCGGACGCCTACCGGCACGTGGGGCTGCTGATCCACGCCCTGGTGCGGCGGGCGATGATGCGGCCCACGCAGGAGGTGTCCGAGCGGCTCGGGCAGCTGCTGCTGGAGGAGTCCATGCGCGCGGCCGATCCGGCGTGGGCGCCCGGCGCGCTGGAGCTGCTCGGCGCCGGGCTGGTGCGCCTCCACGCGCTCACCGGCGCGCGGGAGGTCATCGGCGACGCGGTGCACGTGCTGCTCAGAGCGGCGCTGGCCGGGCGGGGCGGGGCGGCGGGGCACGGTGAGCTGGCGGCGGCGCTCGCCCTCGCCGCGCCCGGCGACCCCGAGCTGGTCAGGGCCTACCTGGCGGTGGCGGAGAGCCTGCCGGGCACCCAGGACAGGTCGCAGGCGCTGCTGACGCTGGCCGAGCTCACCCAGGCGCGGGCGGCCCTGTCCTGCCTGGACGGGGACCTGCTGGCGTTCATCAGGGCCGGGCAGTGCGCCGTGGACTTCTGGCACGAGCAGTGGGTCCATCCCGGCGTGCTGGCACCGTACGCGACCGGGCTGATCGAGTGGTTCGTGGTCACGGGCGACGAGCGCTCGCTCGAAGCGGGGACGGAGATGCTGGGGGCGCTGCACGTCACCTCCAGTGAGACGGAGCGGGGGCTGGGCACCGATCCGGTCGTCCGGCTCGTGCTGCTGGGCGAGCGGCGCTGGCGGCGCTACGGCGTGAGCGGCGACCTCGCCGATCTGGACGTGGCCGTCGAGGTCATGCGCGAGGCAGCCGGACAGGCCCCGGCCGGGCATCCCGAGCGCGCCACGGTGCTGGCCGGCCTGGCGAACGCGCTGCTGCGCCGGGCCGTCGTGACCGGCGGCGACCCCGCCGAGCCGATCGCCGCCGCGCGCGCCGCCCTGGCCGCCTGCGGCGAGCGGGACCCGGCCAGGCCCGAGGCCCTGCTGCTGCTCGGTCAGGCGCTCAAGCTGCGCCTCACCACGGAGAGCGCCGACGAGGCCGTCGCCGCGCTGCGCGCGGCCCTGGAGGAGGGCGAGCGGCCGGCCTTCCGGACGGAGGCGTACGGGCTGGTGTCGGAGGTGCTGCGGTGGCGCGCCGCGCACGCGGAGGGGGAGCGGCGGGCGGAAGACCTGGACGACGCCGTACGATCCGCGCGGCAGGGCGTCGAGCTGGCCATGAAGTCCGCACGCGACCAGGACCCGGCGCAGCGGACCCTGTCCAGGGCGTTGCTGGCCCGCTTCTCGGCGCAGGGCGGCACCCGCGATCTCGGCGAGGCGCTGGAGCTGGCGCTGACCAGGGACGGGGACGCCGACCTGCGGTCCGAGCTCAGCGCGGTGATCGGCGCCGTGCTCGACGACCCCGAGGCGGCGCCGCTGGACGAGCAGCTCGCCGGGGCCGCGACGGAGCTGGCGCTGTCGTCGCCGGACGAGGACGTGGCCCTCAAGCTGCTGCGCTTCGCCTCCCGGCGGGCCGGGACGCCGGGGGAGCGCGGCGAGGTGCTGCTCGGCGTGGCGGCCCGGCTGGCCGAGCTGGGCCGCTTCCACACCGCGGGCGGCGTGCTGGGCTGGGCGACGGAGGCGTTCGAGGCGGCGGGGCTGCCGGCGCGGGCGGCGTACGCGCTGTCCAGGGAAGGGGCCAACCACGAGGAGCTCGGCGAGCCCGGCAGGGCGCTGGCGGCGTTCGGGCGGTCGGCGGAGGTCTACCGGGAGCTCGGTGACGCCCAGGCCGAGGCGCGCCAGCTCGGCGCCATGGGCCGCATCCACCTGCGCTCGGGCGACGCCGCCCGCGCCGTGGAGCACCACCTGCGCGCGGCCGGCCTGTGCGAGCGCGCGGGGCTGGCCGCCGAGGAGGCGGCGCACCAGGGGCACGCGGCCGAGGCGTACCTGGCCGCCGGTGACCCCGAGGGGGCCGTGGCGTGCGCGGGCCGGGCCCGCGACCTGCATCTCGGGCTCGGGGAGACCGAGGCCGCCGCGCTCGCCCTCGTCCACGCCGCCAGGGCGGCCGTCGACCAGGGCGACCTCGTCGCGGCCGGGGAGCGCATGGCCGCCTGCGCCATCGAGCTGGAGGCGGCGGGGGCCTGGGAGGAGGCGTGCGGGAGGCTCGACGCGCAGGCCGTCCTGCTGGCCGGACGCGGTCACCGCGCCCAGGCCGCCGCCTGCGAGACCCGCTTGGTGGAGATCGTCCGGCGCAGGGGGCAGCGGCGCGAGCCCGCCGACGAGTGGTACCGCATCGCCCGCCGCCGCCGCGCCCATGGCGACGCCGCCGGCGCCCGGCTCGCCTTCGAGCTGGCCGAACGCGACTACGACGCCATCGGCCACCACGACGGGGCCGGCTCGGTCCGCTACCACCTGGGCGTCCTCTCCTACGGGGAAGGGGACGCCGGGCGGGCGGCGGAGGAGTTCGGGGC
>NZ_VCKX01000347.1 GCF_005889725.1 Nonomuraea zeae | reverse complement strand
CAGCGAGGGCACTGGGTGAGGTTGCCGACGTGGGATCCGCAGCGCCCGCAGAGGCGACTGGAGCCCGATTCATGCACCAATGCGCCCTCCCGAAATATCATAAGAAATAGGACAAAGGCTTTGTTCGGCTGACCTTCTTATGGTCTCGCGCCTTCCCCGCTTCGACAGAGACTATTTGCTAACAACGTACCTCTGACCCGTTCGCGCCGCATAAGCTCGCCCCGCACGCGAAAACGACGGAAGAGGGCCATGGTTCTCAATAGCTCCGGTACGGACTCCCTGCGCGATACCTCGGCGAACGCCCCGCAGATGAGCAACGTGACGCGCTACCTCTGCGCCGCCGCCTACCTGGACAGCGGCTTCCGCGACAAGGTGCTGGGCGAGCTGCTCTTCGACCGGTACCGGGCGGTCCCTCCCTCGTACGGCGGGTTCGACCTCATGCCGGTGATCCACCACTGCCGACGCTCAAGGACGATGCTGGTGGTCCGCGACGGGCTGATCACCGCGTTCTGGATCATCGGCTTCCTGATGGCCCCGCTGAGCATGATCGCGTGGGCGTTCACCCTCGTCCCCTTCGTCCTGCTCACCGCCGACCGGGTCCGGCGCGGCCCGGCGTTCTTACGGCTGCTGATCTGGCTGTGGGCGGCCTACGCCGTCTTCTGGCTGATCTTCCTGGTGTTCTTCAGCGAGGCCGCAGGCCTGGTGAGCGCCCTGCTGGCCAGGCCGTCCTCGTACGAGGACCTCTACGCCGCCGGCGCGGTGTCGAGCAGCCTCGCCGGCGGCCTGGTGCAGGCCCTGCTCGTCCCGGCCGGCACGCTGGCCATCGCCGTCGTGTACCGGATCGCGATCTACATGACGCTCGCCGGCACGCTCCGGCCCGGCACGCCCGAGCCGATCACCAGGGTCGCCCACCCCGGGACCGGCCGGCGCCTCGACTACATCCGCCGGGCCCAGTGGGGCAACGTCACGATGTACGCGAACGAGGACGCCTTCATGGGCGCCGGGAGCATCGAGCGGAGCTGGTCCATCGCCGTCGAGCTCGACCGCGTCCGCGACGCGCTGGGCGCCAGGCGGCAGGACGAGCCGGTGGACATCGACCCGGTGGAGCTGCACGCGTTCGTCCGGGGCCGGCTCGTGGACATGCGCGATCGCGTGCTGCGCCCCAACGAGGGCATCCAGCGGCTCGACATCGGCGACCACGTGGTGACGCGCGGGACCTTCACGGTCAACGACTGGCAGCGGGAGCGCGCGCCCGTGGCGCACCCGTTCATCGACAAGGACGGCCTGCCCCGGTTCCTGGCCACCCCGGAGGAGATCGCGGCCATCGCCCGCCATCCGCAGGGCGGGGTCCGCTACTACCAGCGCGTGACGATCAACAACGCCGGGCAGGAGATCCGCGACCTGCGCGGCAACCTGGTCGCTCCGGCCGAGGACCAGGAGGCGCTGACGTCGGCGTTCATCTACCTGGCCGTCGAGGGGCGGATGCTCTACACCCAGTTCGTGGTCACGGTGCTGCCGCCCGCGTTCGGGCCGTACCACGTGGTGGACCGCCTGCCCACGATGACCGGCGGGCAGATCGCGTGGGAGGCGGTCAAGGTGCTGCGGCTGCGGTTGCTGCGCGACGTGCTCGCCGCACCCGCGCGGGTCGTCAGGACGGGGGTGCAGGCCCTGCGGCAGACCATGATGGCCCCCGACCCGCGCAAGCACATCGTCTATCCGTACGGCTCCCGCTTCAGCGTCCGCGAGCTCGGCGCGAGCGAGAGCCTGCAGACCCACATCCAGGTGCTCGACGTCTCCAAGTACGTGCGGATGATCGAGCAGCGGCTCACCGAGGCGGTGCTCGACTTCCTGGAGGAGCGCGAGGTGGAGACGGGCGCGTACCGGCTGCAGGCGGCCGGCGTGACCATGAACACGGTCACCGTGAGCGCGGGCGGCTCGGTGAGCGGGCCGATCGCCTTCGGGCAGCACGCGTCGGCGACCGTGCACAACAACGCGAGACCAGGCACGTGACGAGCAGGGAGGCTCCCATGGGTACGGAGTACGGCGTGCACATCAGCGGCGGCGACGTCAGCGGGCCCATCGCGATGGGCGAGCACGCCCGCGCGACCGTGTACAACGTGGGCGGCGCGGGCGACACGGGGGAGCTCGGCCGCCTCCTCGACCGGCTGGAGCGCCTGCTCGGCGAGCACGAGGCGGAGCTGGCCGAGCCGCAGCGGGCGCACAGGGACGCGGCCGACGTCCGGCAGGAGCTGGCGGAGGCCGAGCCGGACAGGTCACGCATCATGGACGCGCTGAAGCGGCTGTCGGTCCGGGCGGCCGAGGTGTCGGTCATCGTGGAGGTGGTCTCCCAGATCCGCGACCTGCTCCCCTGACGCCGCCCGGACCGGCGGTCGTGGTCAGCGGCCGAAGCAGATCGTCCGGCCCGGCTTGACCTGGTCGGCCTTGTACGTGACCCGGTCGATCGACATCCCCTGGGGATCCACCAGGACGATGGTGTCGCCCGCGTTCCCGAGCTGCAGCCGCCCGTCCAGCACGACCCGCAGCGTCGCACCCGCCTGGACGGCGCCGCTCAGGGCTTTACGGCCGCCGGCGGCGTCCGACAGCGTCCAGCTCGTGAGGTCGATCGCGTGCGGCGTGAGGTTCAGCAGCGTGACCGTCTCCGTGCCGCGGTCGGACCCCTCCGGATCGGGCAGCGCCGCCACGATCACCAGGTCCCCGGCCGCGACGGGCGGCGGCTTGACCGGCGAGCCCGGCCCCGCCGGGTCCGGGCTGATGATGAACTCCTCGGGCCACATGGTGAGCTGGAGCTGTTGCCCGGCCCCCCTGACCACGTCGTGCAGGTTGCCCCGCTCCAGCTGGCGGATCAGGAACAGCTCGTCGTCCCGGTGCACGGGGTCGGCCCGCAGCCAGGCGTCGAAGCCGTCGAAGTCGGTGAACCCCGCCGCGAGGTACGGCACGATCCGCCGGAACAACTTCGGCCACATGACCAGCGCCTCGGCGGCGGCCAGATCGGCGATGACGGCCGTGCCGTCGGGGTCGGCGGTCGAGCGCGGCCAGATGCCGGCCGGCAGCGCCTTCTCCCTGGCCGCCTGCGAAACCCCGGCCAGATGCGTACGCAGCTCCGCGGGCAGCGTCGCGTAGAACGCCGGATACACCAGCCCCCCGGCCAGCAACCGGCCGTTCACGGACGCGTCGGCGAGCGGCGCGTCGAGGAACACCTCGGTCCCGTCGGCCCCCGGATGATCACCCGGGTAGACGAACGCGATCAGCCGGCCGTTCGCGTCGATGCCGTTGGTGAGCACGTGCCCGCGAACGGAGTCCTGGTCCGCGGACTCGACCTTGTTCGGCAGGTCGGCGAAATACCGGACGTTGGTGAATCCGAGCAGGCGCAGCAGCTCGTCGCGGGCCGCGTTCGCCCCGGCGAGCTCCTGGTGCGTCTCCTCGAAGTGGGTCTCCAGCGCGTCAACGGCCTCCAGCCGGACCGAGATGCCGCGGCCGGTGATGTTCGGCGGCCGGCCGGAGCGCCGCGGCAGCGCCTCGATCAGCGCCGGAGCGTCCGGCTTGAACTTGACGGTGTCCCCGTCGGGCTCGGGCCCCTGCCGTGGGAGATCCGGGTAGCGGATCGCGAAGCTGCCACGTAACAGTGTGTAACTCATGATGCCCCCCATCTAGTAGCGAGCGGAGCGTAACTCGCATGTCAGACAGCGTCCATGGAGCGGGGGTCAGCGGTACACGGCGACGGCCGCCTCCGCGACCAGCGTGTCCACGACCCCGACGAGCTCGTCCACGACGGGCGCGCCGGCCGTGGCGATCTCGCGCAGGCGGGTGATGAGCCGGGCGGCCGGGACGTCGAGGTAGAGCTCCTCCTCCAGCCGGAGCACCGCCACCAGCCCGCACAGCGCGGCGCAGCGGGCATCCGGCGGCTTCCAGCCCTCGACCGCCGAGCGCACCCCCGAGGAGGCCCGGACGACCGAGGCGATGTCGGCGAGCTGATACCGCGTGTACGGCAGCATGCCCAGCCGGCGCTTGCTCACCCGGACGAGCACGCCGGAGGCGACCAGCGCCGCCCGGGTGCGTTCGTGGAGGCCGTCCGCCGCCTTCTTGATCAGCGACTTGACCTCCTTGCCCGGATGGCCGCGGGCGAGGTCGGAGAGCAGGCCGTCGCCGATCTCGTCGCCGGTGGGCGGGCGGCGCAGGACGGCGCCCTGGCCCCTGGCGACGGCGACATAACCGCTGAGCACGAGGTCGAGCAGCACCGCCCCGGCCAGCCCGAGCGCCATCGACGACTGATGGATCAGGGGCTTGCCCGCCTGGTCGTGGGCGATGAGATACAGGTCCTGGTGCAGCGGCAGCCGGTTCATGGCGGGCAGATGTCCTTCGCTCGTCACCGGCGCGGCGCGTCGGCGTGCTTCGGGTCGACGTGCTTCGGATCGACGTGCTTCGAATCGGCCTGGCCCGGGCCGGATTGCGTCCGGCCGGTGTGCTTCAGGTCCGTGTTCTTCAGGTCCGTGTTCTTCAGGTTCGCGGGCAGGCCGGACACGGCCGGGCGGCGGCCGATCGCGTACAGGAAGGCCAGCACCAGGACGCCGACGAGGAGCCAGACCAGCCCCGTGATCTGCGCCAGCACGTTGGCGTTGATCACCACGAAGACGAGGATCCCTATCCCGATCAGCGGCGCGATGAGGTGCGACCACCACTTGCCCGAGTCGTTGCGCAGCGAGTAGTGCACGATGACCGACACGTGCAGGACGATGAAGGCGACCATCGCGCCCATGTTGATCAGGCTGGTGAGCAGGTCCACGCCGTCCCCCCGGGTGGACATCCAGATCCCGAGCCCCACGGAGAGCGTGGAGATGAGCAGGATGGCGTTGCCCGGCACCGAGTGCCGCACGGACACCTTGGCGAGGAAGGAGGGGAGCTGCCTGTCGCGCGCCATGGCGTACAGCAGGCGCGACACGGCGACCTGCGCGACCAGCGTGTTGGCCAGGCCCCAGGAGAGCGCGGTGGCGACCGAGGTGAGGTGCCCGAGCCACTCGCCGCCCGCGACGGCGGCCGCGTCGTAGAACGCGGTCTCGGTGTTCCCCGCGATCACCCCGGCGGGGTCGGGCACCAGCAGGGCGGCCACCCAAACCTGGGCGATGAACAGCACGCCCGCCAGGATCAAGGCCAGGCGCATGGCCCGCCCGACCTGGGCCGAACCGCCGGTGGACTCCTCGACCAGCATGCTGATCCCGTCGAAGCCGAGGAACGACAGGATCGCCACGGACACCGCGGCGAAGACGACCGGCCAGGAGAACGTCTCCAGGTTGAACAGCGGCGAGAGGCTGAATCCGCGGCCCTTGCCCTGGAGGAGGGCCCACACGCCGATCGCGAGGAAGAGCGCGAGCACGACGAGCTGGAGGAGGATCATCACCCGGGTGAGCTTGACCGTCATCCGGATGCCGCGCAGGTTGATCACCGTGTTGACCAGCACGAAGATGAGCAGCCAGACCCAGACGGGCACCTGCGGGACGCTCTTGTTCATGGCGATGGCCGCTGCCAGGTAGAGCAGGGACGGCACGAGGATGTAGTCGAGCAGGATCATCCATCCGGTCAGGAACCCGACCGGCGCGGAGATGCCACGGCCGGCGTAGTTGTAGACCGAGCCCGAGAGGGGGAACGCCTTGACCATCTGGGCGTACGACGCGGCGGTGAACAGCAGCGCGATCATCCCGACGAGATAGGCCAGGACCGGCATGCCCGCAGAGGTGGAAAAGACCAGGCCGAAAATCACGAAAGGCGCGATCGGCACCATGAACACCAGGCCGTAGAAGACGAGGTCGGTCAGCCCGACCCCGCGACGTAACTCCTGCCGGTAACCGAACTGCTCAATATTCTCTTGTGTGCGCACGACAAACCTCTCCATGTCGTCATGCAAGGTGCGGGGGGCGATTCCGGTGATCCTTCCGTAGCGGGGCCCCGCGTCGCAAGACCGGTGGCGGTGATGCGCCACAAGTGAAGGGCTGCGTCAAACCTGGAGTCAGCCGAGCCGGGACTGCAGGCCGTCGAGGACGCGCTGGAGGCCGTACTCGAAGGAGGCGTCGTTCTCCTTGGTCGGGTCGCCGTCGCGCTGCGCCTCGAAGCGCGCGCGGAGCCGGGGATAGTCCCGCACGGCCCGCTCGGCGGCCGGCCACAGGCGCTCCACCCACTGCTGCTCGCTCTGGCCGCTGCGGGCGATCATGGACAGCCACGCGGCCTCGCTGGTGGAAACCCCGAGCACGAACGCGAGCACCGTGGTCAGCGCCTGGTCGGCCTCGTCGAGCGGGAAGCCGGCGCTCTCGTAGACGGCGAGCATGTGCTCCGTCTGGCGCAGCACGTTGGGCCCGAGGTAGGCCAGGCCGATCTCGCCGAGCTTGGCGGCTATCCACGGATGGCGCAGGATCATCGCGCGGACGCCGCGGGCGACGTGCGCGACGGTCTCCCGCCAGTCCGCGGCGGCGCCGGGCTCGGGCAGCGGCAGCTCGCCGTAGACCTCGTCCACGGCCAGCTCGAACAGCTCGTCCTTGTTGGCCACGTGCCGGTAGAGCGAGGTGGCCCCGGCGCCGAGCCTGTTGCCCAGCTTGCGCATGCTCAGGGCGTCGACGCCCTCCTCGTCGAGCACGCGCACGGCCTCGGCCACGATGTGCTCCCTGCTCAGCGCCGGCTGCTCCCGCTCGCGGCGGGGGCGGGCCCACACCGAGGGGATCGGCTGCTCGTCTGCTGGCATGAATGTCTCCTCTCGCGACCCTCATCGTAGCGCACGGTGTACGCAGTTGCGCACACTCATCCCGCTGCGTACAGTGTGCGCATCGAGGGAACGTCGTACGCAACGGAGGATTCCATGTCGGAGATCAAGCAGGGGGAGCGCCATCCGCGGCGCTGGCTCATCCTGATCGTGCTGTGCCTCAGCACGCTGGTGCTGGTGGTGGACAACGGCGTGCTCATGGTGGCGATCCCGCCGCTCACCAACGACCTGCACGCCACGGCCCAGGACATTCAGTGGATCATTGACGGCTACATCCTGGTCTTCGCCGGGCTGCTGCTCACCGCGGGCAGCCTCTCCGACCGGTACGGCCGCCGCCGGGTGATGATCATCGGGCTGGTGCTCTTCGGCGCGGCCTCCTTGCTGGCCGCGTACGCCGGGAGCCCCGAGCAGCTCATCGCGGGCCGCGTCCTGATGGGCGTCGGCGGCGCGCTGGTCATGCCGAGCACGCTGTCGATCCTCATCACCGTCTTCGACGACGCCGAGCGCCGCAAGGCCATGACCATCTGGAGCTCGGTCCTGATGGTGGGCCTGGTCGGCGGCCCGGTGGTGGGCGGCGCGCTCATCGCGGAGTTCTGGTGGGGCTCGGTGTTCCTGATCAACGTCCCGGTGGTGGTCCTGGCGGTCGCCGCGGCCGTCGTGTGGATGCCGGAGTCCAAGGGGCCCTGGCGCAAGCCCGACCCGCTCGGCGCGATCCTGTCCATGGCCGGTCTGTCGTCCCTGGTCTGGGTGATCATCGCCCTGCCGCAGCACGGGCTCTCGCACCCGTCGACGCTGGTCGCGCTCGCCGTGGCCGTGCTCGGGCTGGCCGGGTTCGTGGCATGGGAGCTGCGCACCGCCCACCCGATGGTCCCGCTGGGGCTCTTCCGCGACCGCAACTTCAGCGGCGGCAGCTTCTCGCTCGTGCTGGTGCAGGTCGGCAACGGCGGCCTGCTACTGGCGATGACGCAGTTCCTGCAGTTCGTGCTCGGCTACTCGCCCACGCAGGCCGGCCTGGCGCTCGCGCCGATGGCGCTGGCCGTGATCGCGGTCAACGCGGTGGTCGCCACCGTGGCCCAGAAGATCGGCAACCGGGCGCTCACGGTGTCCGGGCTGGTGGTGCTGGCCGCGGGCTTCGGCCTGCTGGCGACGCTGTCGCCGGGGGACGGCTACGGGATGGTGGCCACCGCGCTGATCGTCTTCGGCGTCGGCGGCGGGCTGGCGCAGCCGGGGGCCACGGCCGCCCTGATGGGAGCCGTGCCGCACGAGCACGCCGGAGTCGGCTCCGCGCTCAACGACACCGTGCAGCAGGCCGGCGCGGCCCTGGGCGTGGCCATCCTGGGCAGCGTCCTGGCCGGCGCCTACACGGGGGCGATGCCGGACGGCGCGCCCGAGGCGGCCCGCCGCTCGATCGGTGACGCGCTGGGCGTGGCCGCGCGTACCGGGGACACAGGGCTGATCGCGGCCGCACGGGAGGCGTTCGCCGCGGGGACGTCGCTGGCCTGCCTGGCAGGGGCGGCCGGGGTGCTCGTCGCCGCCGCGCTGGCCTTCGCGCTCCTGCGCGACCGCAAGCCCGACCCGGAGACTCAGGAGGCGGCGGTATTGACGGATATTGCGTGAGAACTAGATTCCAAGTACACGACCCTCGCGCGCGATCGAGGTGACGGGATCTTGGCTACCTACGCCTATCGATGCGCGGACTGCGGTCCCTTCGAGGTACGCAGGCCGATCGGGACCGCCGAGCCCGCGGAGCCCTGCGCCGGCTGCGGCGAGCCGGCCCCGCGCCTGTTCACCCCGCCGCTCCTGGGGCGCACGCCGGCCGCCATGGCTCGCGCGCTCGGCGCGCAGGAGGCCGCCGCACACGAGCCGCAGGTGGTACGCGAGGTGCCGCCCGCCCGGCGCCCGCCGGGCCCCGCACCCGACCCGCGCCGGGCCGGTCTGCCCCGCCCCTGACCGCCGGGGGCGGCCGGCCGCGAACCGGTCGGAAATTCGGCAAAGGAGGACCCCATGCCGGAAGTCGTCTTCAGCGTCGACCAGACCCTGTCCATGGCCGCCCAGCTGGTCCCCGGGCACAACCGCTGGCATCCCGACATCCCCGCCGCGGCGAACGTGCGGCCGGGCTCGGAGTTCCGCGTCGAATGCCGCGAGTGGACCGACGGCCAGATCGGCGACAACGACTCGGCGGACGACGTGCGCGACGTCGACCTGTCGGTCTGCCACATGCTCAGCGGTCCCATCGCGGTGGAGGGGGCCGAGCCGGGCGACCTGCTCGTCCTCGACATCCTCGACCTCGGCCCCGTACCCCAGTCCACGGGCTCATCCATGGGCGCCGCCCCAGGCGAGGGCTGGGGGTACACGGGCATCTTCGCCAGGGAGAACGGCGGCGGGTTCCTGACCGACCACTTCCCGCAGGCGTACAAGGCGGTCTGGGACTTCCACGGCCAGCAGGCCACGTCCCGGCACATCCCCGGCGTGCGCTTCACCGGCATCACCCATCCCGGCCTGTTCGGCACCGCGCCGTCGGCCGAGCTGCTGGCCCGCTGGAACGCCAGGGAGCAGGCCCTCATCGACACCGACCCCGGCCGGGTGCCGCCGCTCGCGCTGCCGCCGCTGCCGCAGGGCGTGCTGGCGGGCACGCTGAAGGGCCCCGAGCTGGACCGGATCGGCAGGGAGGGCGCGCGTACGGTCCCCGCCAGGGAGAACGGCGGCAACCACGACATCAAGAACTTCACCCGCGGCGCCCGCGTCTTCTACCCCGTCCACGTGCCAGGAGCGATGCTGTCCGGCGGCGACCTGCACTTCAGCCAGGGCGACGGCGAGATCAGCTTCTGCGGCGCGATCGAGATGGGCGGGTTCGTGGACTTCCACGTCGATCTCATCAAGGGCGGCATGGAGAAGTACGGCGTCACCACCAACCCGATCTTCATGCCGGGCAACGTCGAGCCGCGCTACACCGAGTTCCTGTCCTTCATCGGCATCTCGGTGGACCACGGCACCGACACGAACTTCTACAACGACGCCACGATCGCCTACCGCAACGCCTGCCTGAACGCGATCGAGTACCTGAAGAAGTTCGGCTACAGCGGGGAGCAGGCGTACCTGCTCATCAGCGCCGCCCCGGTGGAGGGGCGCGTCAGCGGCGTCGTGGACATCCCGAACGCCTGCTGCACGCTCTACCTGCCCACGGCCATCTTCGACTTCGACATCCGCCCGGGGGCCGACGGCCCGCGCCGCGCGGACCGGGGCTCCTGCGCCGTGAGCGGCTGACGTCATGCTCGAATACGACACCTTCGAGCTGGGCGACTTCCCGCTGCGGAGCGGCGCCACGCTGCGCGGCGCGCGGCTGGCCTACCAGACCTACGGCTCGCTCGCGCCCGACCGCGGCAACGCGATCGTCTACCCCACCTGGTATTCGGGCTGGCACTGGAACAACGAGTGGCTGATCGGGGCGGGCATGGCGCTCGATCCTGAGCGCTATTTCATCATCGTCCCGAACATGCTCGGCAACGGCCTGTCGAGTTCGCCCAGCAACACCCCGCCGCCCTACGACCGCGCCAGGTTCCCGCGGGTGACGGTGTACGACAACGTCGCCGCCCAGCACCGCCTGGTCACCGAGAAGTTCGGCATCGACCGGCTGGCGCTGGTCACCGGCTGGTCCATGGGCGCCGGGCAGACCTACCAGTGGGCGGTCAGCCATCCCGACATGGTGGCCAGGATCGCCCCGTTCTGCGGCTCCTCCCGCACCAGCGTGCACAACAAGGTCTTCCTGGAGGGCGTCAAGGCGGCGCTGACCGCCGACGACGCCTTCGCCGGCGGCTGGTACGAGCGCCAGCCCGCCAAGGGCCTGCGTGCCGCCGCCCGGGTCTACGCGGGCTGGGGATTCTCGCAGGCGTTCTACTGGGAGCGCCTGTACGAGCGCCTCGGCTACAGCTCGCTGGAGGACTTCCTGGTCGGCTTCTGGGAGGGCTTCTTCCTTGACGGCCGGGACGCCAACAACCTGCTGACCATGCTGTGGACCTGGCAGAACGCCGACGTCGGCGCCAGCCCCGGGTTCGGCGGCGACACGGCGGCGGCGCTCGGCTCCATCAAGGCGCGGGCCCTGGTGCTGCCCGCGGAGAAGGATCTCTACTTCCCGCCGGAGGACGAGGCGTGGGCGGTGCGGCACATGCCCAACGCCGAGCTGCGCGTCATCCCCGGGGTGTGGGGGCACTTCGCCGGGTTCGGCGCGAACGCCGAGGACACCCGCTTCATCGACACCGCACTGCGCGAGCTGCTCGCGCAGTGAGAGACGCGCGAGCTGCTCGCGCAGTGAGAGCCGCCCTCTCGGACCCGAGGACCCCCGGGTCCGAGAGGGTGCCTGCCGCAGGCTCGGGGCGCGCGGCTCAGCGGCGCGCCGGACGCTTGCCGGACCGCTTGCCGCGGCCGGTGTGGGCGGTGTGGCCGGTGTGCCCGCCGCCGCGCGGGGCCGGGCCGTAGCCGAGCGTGCCCATCATGCCCTGCTCCTGGTGGTAGAGGTTGTGGCAGTGGAACATCCACTCGCCGGGGTTGTCGGCCAGCACGTCCACGCTGAGCCGCTCGCGGGGCTTGATGTTCACGGTGTCCTTGCGCGGCCCGCCCCGGTCCGACACCCGGAGCTGGAAGGTGTGGCCGTGCAGGTGCATGGGGTGCCACATGGGCGACTTGTTGTCGAGGATCACCCTGATCGTCTCGCCGCGCTCCACGCGTACGCGCATGGGGTCGCTGGCCAGCTTGCCGTTGAGCGTCCACTCGTTGCCCGAGTCGTTCATGCCGAGCGTCACGGTGACGGTTCTGCCCGGGCGGGGGAGCTGGTCGACGCTCCGGGCGTACAGGTCCTGATATTTCAGCAACCGCCGGTTGAGCTCGGGCACCTCGGCGTCCGACGGCGGCGGGAGGGCGGTGCCCGAGGTCCGCACCAC
>NZ_VCKX01000346.1 GCF_005889725.1 Nonomuraea zeae | reverse complement strand
GCCCCGGCCCACTCCCGCGTCGCCGCCCCCGTCCCGTCCGGCCCCTCTCTCCCGCCCGATTCCTCCGCCGCGCCGGGTTCCGCCGGAGCTACCGTGGGAGGGGATCCGGCAGAGCAGGTGGCGATCGGCTTCCGGGTCTCGACCAGCCAGGTCGCCGCGGCGCCGCTGTCGCCCGCGATGCGGCGGATCACCCGCCCTGGGTCGCGGCTGATGCGCGCGCTGCCGTTCAGCGCGGGCCGGCCACCGGAGGCGCTGGTGCCGCGGATGGACGACGAGCCCGACTCGGTCACCGCGGCCGCGCCCAAGGAGACGCCCGCCGCGGTCGTCACGTCCGAGCAGCTCGACGCCGTACTCCACCCCGTGCCACCCCAGGCGGAAGGCCCGGCGGGCGGCGCGGTGGCCGGGAGCGCGAGGGTCGTGCTCGATCCGGTGGACGGCCTGCCGAGAAGCCCCGACTTCGTGCTGCGGCCGATCGGCGACCCGGTCGCCCCGACGCCCGGTGCCAACGACAGCCCCGAGGCGCTGCGGTACAAGGCCGCCCTGCGCGAGCTGTACCAGGGCCTCGGCGTCGCCACCGCGGTCGGCCGGGCGGAGCCCCGCAGGCGGCTGCAGGTCGACGACGCCACCGCCTCCGTGCTGGCCGGTCTGGGCGCGGATCACACGGTGCCGAAGAACCTGCTCGAATCGGTCGACCTGCCCGAGCGGCTGCGGCCGTTCGCCGACCGGTTCATCGAGGCCATGGCGTACCCGGTCTTTGACCTGCCCACCTACCAGGCGCTGCTCGACCTCGGCGTGGACGCGTTCGTGCCGAACCTGAGCCTGCTCCCGGCGAACTCGATCACCCTGCTGGAGAACAACCGAGAGTTCATCGAGTCCTACCTGGCCGGGCTCAACCACGAGATGGCCAGGGAGCTGCTCTGGCGGGAGTACCCCACCGACCAGCGCGGCACGCCGTTCAGGCAGTTCTGGGACCCCGGCGCTGCGCTGCCCGTGCCGGGTGAGACGCCGCAGCAGCGCAGGGAGCGCGGCTACGACATCCCGCCGATGCACACCTGGCCCCTGGACGGGCTGCTCGGCGGGAACGGCAACCGCCCGCCCGCCGTGGGCCCGCGCAAGAACGACCTGGTCCTGGCCATCCGCGGCGAGCTGCTGAAGAAGTACCCCACCGCGGCCGTCTACGCGCACAAGGCCGCCTGGCCGACGGGGAACGACGGCCTGCCGGACCTGACCAAGGAACGCACGCTCGCGGACGTGCCCGACGGCGCGGTCCCCGCCCGGGACCGGATCCGCCTCCCGCTGTACGAGGCCAAGATCGAGCCGGACATCTACCTGCTCGGCTTCGACCTCGACGCCGAGGAGGCGATCGGGAGCCCGCCGGACGACGCCGGCTGGTTCTTCGTGCTCAAGGAACGCCCGGGCGACCCGCGCTTCGGCCTCGACGACGGCCCGCCGGCCCCGGTGGAGGTGTGGAACGACCTCTCGTGGGAGGACGTCGACCCGCACCACCACGGCTTCATCGAGCTCGACCCGGGCACCACCGTCCCGCTGGCCGCGTTCGACGGCTCCGAGGACGACCAGGAGAAGCAGGAGCAGCGCGGCGAGGACGAGAACCTGCCGCTCTGGTACTCGGGCCTGAGCTCCGCCGACCTCGCCTACATCCTCTTCCAGGTCCCGGTCCTGGTGGCCGTGCACGCACAGGAGATGCTCCCGCGATGACAGATCTCCCGACGCCGCCCGGCCAGGCCGTGGCCGCGAACCAGCTCAGCGACGACTTCCCGGTCCTGCTCGGCCCGGTCCGGATCGAGACCAGGTTCACCGCCACCGAGCTGCTCGTTCGGGTGTTCCCCGACGAGTGGGCGGTCGACAAGTTCGAGCCGCAGCCCACCGAGGCCGAGATCGCCGCGATCGACGCGTACTGGATCGCCCGCTGGGCCGCCGGCGGCCGCGCCGCCCTGCTGCAGGCCGCCTGGCGGGAGCTGACCGCGCGGGTGCCCGCCGGGCGGGCGAGCTGGCTGCTCGGCACCCGCGTGCCGGCGAACCAGTCAGAGGAGCCGGCCGGCGTCCCCGCGGGCACGACCGTGCTGGTGGTCGCCGGCCCCCAGGCGCCGGCGGCGAACAACCGGCAGCCCGCGATCACCTACTGGAGCGCCGTCTGGCGCGCGCACGGCGACCGCGCCAAGCAGCGCGATGCCGACATCGCGCTGCTGGCCGCCGTCGGCGCCACCCGGGCGAACGCCATCAAGGCGGGCCGCCCGGCCGGGCTGGAGGCCGCCCCCGTGGACCCGGGCGACGACGTCCTGGTGGCGTTCCTGGTGCTGCCGCCCCTCGCGGCCCAGTCCGTCGCCGGGCAGTCGTGGACCCAGGGGGCCCGCGCCCGCCTGCTGCCCGACCGCTTCGTGGCCATCGGCTACGTCGGCGGGCAGCAGGTGGTGTCGGTGACCGGGGCGGCGGTGCCCGCCACGCTGGCCGTGAGCCCGCAGCCGGGCGCCGATGACCAGCTCACGATCAACGAGCAGACCGGCGCGCTGCACGTGCCCGACGAGCTGCGCTGGCTGACCGACTTCGACCGCGCGGTGATGGTCGGCATGGGCCTGCGCATCCCGCTGGACGACCGCAGCCGCGGCGGCCTGGACCGGCTGGTCGTGCTCGGCCTGCGGCAGCAGTCCACCCCGGCGCAGTCCGCCGCCGACCTGGCCGGGCTGATCACCCGCCAGCTCCGCAGCCCGTCCGGGTACAGCCTGCTGCCCCAGGGCACGCCGACCAACAACACCGAGGAGCAGCCGGCCGGGCAGGACCCCGGCGCGGAGGCCGACGCGGGCCTGCGCGCCGCGGCGGGGCTCGCCGCCGCCGGGCTCATGCCGGCCGGCCTGGCCGCCGCCCTGACCGACGGGGCCGCCGCCGGCTGGACCACCAGGACCGACGGCCTGCAGTTCGCCGAGCTGCTCGGCCTCGATCCCGCCGTGCTGGACGGCATGCCGAACGCGGACGGCACCGACCAGCGCGACGCCCGCGCCGCCAACATCGCCCTGTGGCCGGCGACCTGGGGCTACTACCTGCGGACCGCGCTGAACCCCGTCTTCGGCCCGGCCGCGATCGACCAGACCAGGGACTTCTTCCTCAAACACGTCTCGGGACGCGGGCCGCTGCCCGCCGTCAAGATCGGCAGGCAGCCGTACGGGATCCTGCCCACCACCGCGTTCTCCCGGCTCGCCTGGCCGGACTCGCCCACCGCCGGGCACCGCCGCGGCCTCAACCAGGTGCTCACCGCCGCCGCGCAGGACTGGCAGGCGGCCACCGCCAAGGTCAGCCGCCTCGTCCCCGACGCCCGCCCCGGCGACCCGGACACGCGCGACCCGCACCAGGTCCTGCTGGACATCCTCGCGCTGCACCCGACCTCCGCCGAGTTCTACCAGCGGTACGCGCTGAGCGTCGAGGACATCTTCAACCGCGAGAACCTGGGCGGGCTCGGCGGCACCGTGCTGCCCGCGCTGGACGGGCTGAACATGCCCGGCCCCATCCGCGCCCTGCTGGCCCGCTTCGGCCACCCCGGCTCGCGGCCGGATCCCGACCTGCTGCGCCGCCTGTTCGTCGACTTCCAGCAGCCGCTGCTCGCGCCGGCGATCGACGACCGCCCGCTCTCCGAGACCGGCAGGATCCGCGACTACACCACGGACCACAGGAACTACGTGCGCTGGCTCGCCGACGCCGCCGGCACCGACCTGGACACGATCAGGCTGGAGCTCGGCTTCACTGGCGACACGCCGCCCGCCGCCCTGCTGTACCTGCTGCTGCGCCACGCGGTGCTGCTGGGCTGGGCGGACGCCGCGCGGAACCTGGCCGTCGCGGCCGGCGTCGCCGATCCGGCCGAGCTGGCCGCCGACCCGCCGTTCATCCACATCCGGATCCCGGGCCCAGGCCAGGCCGCGGTGACCGAGAGCAGGTTCCGCCGCCTGTACTCGCCCGAGCCGGCCGTCACCGGCAGCCCCGACCAGCTGCTGAAGGCGTACATCCCGGGCGTCCTGCAGCAGAGCCCGGGAACCGCGCAGCTCGCCGAGCAGGTCGAGGCGCTGCGCCGGCTGGCCGACCTGCCGACCGCCCGGCTGGAGCGGGTGCTGGCCGAGCACATCGACTGCGCCACCTACCGGCTGGACGCCTGGCGGCTGGGGCTGGCCAATGAGCGGCTGGCCGAGCTGCGCTACGGCCCGGCGGGCACCGCGCCGGCCAGGCGCGGGCTGCACCTCGGCGCGTACGGCTGGCTGGAGGACGTGCGGCCACGCGCGCGGCAGCTCACCCCCGTCCAGCTCAGCGGCCCGCTCGCCGAGGTGTTCAAGGGCAGCACGCCGCTGCTGCACGATCCGGAGAACGGCGGCTTCGTGCACGCGCCCTCGCCCGGCCACGCGCGCACCGCCGCGGTCCTGCGGGCCGGGTACGTCGCCAACGGCTCGGAGGCCAACCCCGGCGCGTTCGCGGTGAACCTCAGCTCCGAACGGGTCAGGGTCGCGCTCAGCCTGCTCGACGGGATGCGCCAGGGCCAGTCGCTGGGCGCGCTGCTCGGCTACCGGCTGGAGCGCGGCCTGCACGACCGGCACGGGCAGGCCGAGGTGGACGTGTTCATCGGCGCGCTGCGGCTGGCGTTCCCGCTGCGGGCGGGGAAGATCTCCGAGACGGCGACCGGCCAGGACGAGCCGGTCGCGATCGAGCAGGTCGAGGCCCGCAACGTGGTGGACGGCCTGGCCCTGGTCCGGCACGTGACCCGCAACGACGTCCCGCGGACCTACCCGTTCGGGCTCGACGGCGAGCTGCCGCCGGCCGACGCCGCCCAGGCCGCGGCCATCACCGCGGAGGTGCTGCGGCTGATCGACGTCAACGACGCGCTGGCCGACCTCGCCGTCGCCGAGAGCGCGCACCAGGCGCTCGCCGGCAACGCCGAGCGGGCCGCGGCGACGCTCGACGCCTACGCCAAGGAAGGGCTGCCGCCCGAGCCCGCGGTGGTCGAGACGCCGCGGAGCGGGGTCACGCTCACCCACAGGTTCGGGCTACGGCTCAGGCCGGGGCTCGACCCCGACCACGGCTCGCCGCGCGGCAACCCGCCCAGGGCGCAGGCCGAGCCCGCCGTGGACGACTGGCTGCCCGGGCTGCTGCCGCCCGCCTCGAAGGTCGCCGCCCTGGTCACCTGGACGGACCCGGTCGAGAACGAGGCCCGCAGCCGTACGGTCACCCAGGACGACCTCGACCTGGGCCCGATCGAGCTGCTGTGGTCGCTCAGGCCGGCGGGGGAGGCGGCGATGACCGATCTGGACGACCGGATCGTCGGCGTCGTCGTCGACAAGGACAGCCCGCGCCCCGACGCCGAGCTGACCATCCGCTACACCGAGCGGATCGAGGACAAGATCACCTTCTTCGAGCTGTCCCCGCTGGTCGCCGCGCTGCGGTCGCTGCTCACCACGTCCAGGCCGCTGCGGCCGACCGACCTGATGCCCGCCGCGGGCGGCACGCCGGTGGATAGGGGCGCCGACGACGCCGTGACCCTGCCGAGGCAGCGGATCACCGCGGTCCGCGGCTCCCTGACCGACCTCCGCGAGGAGACCGACGACTACATCGGAGACCTGGTACGGCTCTACCCGGCGCCGCCCGCGCCGCCGCGCCGCGCCGACGTGCTGCGCCAGATCGACACCCTGCTCGCCCGGTACGCCGGCCTGGCCGCCACCGCCGCCCGCTTCGGCATGGTGCGCAGCGGCTGGAGCGAGCTGGCCGCCTGGCGGCGTGGCGTGTACTCCGGCGTGCTGGCCGCGGTGGCCGAGACCGCGACCAGGATGGGCCGGGCGCTGGCCGACGCCGACGCGATACTCGACCGGTACGACGATCTGCACCGGGACACCCCGGACGCCGAGCGCTTCCGGCTGCTGCGGCAGGCCGAGCGGCTGCTCACCACCCGGCCGGCCGCCACCCTCCCGAACCGGCCGTCCCAGTTCCGCACGAGCGTCGGCGCGAAGCGCAGGGCCTTCGACAACCGGCTGGAGGACCTCGACGACGTGGCCAGGACCAGGCGGACGACGCTGAGCGGCCTGCTGGACGAGGTCGATGACCAGCTGCCGCTGACCGACCTCGACCCGGCCGGGCTGGACCTGAGCGCGGTGCACGACCAGATCGTCGCCTTCGGCGGGCAGCTGCTGGAGCGGGCCCGCGCGCTGCGCGCCGAGATCACCGACCGCCTCGCCACCGCCGCCGCCCGCCTGGCCGACTACGACAAGGCGGTCACCGGACCGGACCGGGTGCAGGCGGGGACGGACGCGCTGCGCGCGCTGCTCGGCGCGGACGTGCTCGTGGTGCCCGAGTTCACCGCGTCGGCCGAGCTGGCCGGCGACATCCGCAAGGCGCGCGACGACAGCGACAAGCTGATCCGGCACCTCACCCAGCCGCCGATCGGGCGCGACTTCCCGGTCGACGACTGGCTGCACGGCATCGCACGGGTGCGCGACAAGCCCCGCCAGTGGGAGCGCGTCATCCTGCTCGCGGACGCGCTCCGCGGCGACGACGGCCTGCTCGGCAACCACCCGGACGACGACGACCCCCAGCTCGTGCCGATCCAGCTCCCCTTCAAGGCCAACGACCGCTGGCTGGGCATGGAGTTCGCCCCGGGGACGGCCATCACCGAGGACCGGCTGCTGTTCACCGCCCACTACGCGACCCGGCCGCAGCCCGGCGACGACGTGACGCAGTGCGGCCTGCTGTTCGACGAGTGGACCGAGGTCGTCCCGGCCGCGCGCGAGACCACGGGCGTCGCGGTGCACATCGACGCACCCGACTCCGCGCCGCCGCAGGCGATGCTGCTGGTCAGCCCGCCGGTGAAGACCGGTACGTGGAGCCTCGACGACCTGGTGGCCGCGGTGAACGAGACGTTCGAGCTGGCCAGGAGCCGGGCCGTCGAGCCCGGGCACCTCGACGACACCGCGTACGCCCATCTGCTGCCCGCGACCCTGCTCTCGGCGACCAGGCAGCCGATCACGATCAGCACCGACCTCGCGGTCGCAAACGTGCGCTGGAAGGCGGACCATGACTGAGCTGCGCATCGAAGACCTCCCGGCGGCGTTCGCCCGCCGCGACCATCCGACCGTCGGGGTGTGGAACCGGCTGGAGGGCCGCCCGCGGACCACCGACTTCGGGCGGGCGCTGCGGGCGGAGATCCGCGACCCGCTGTGGCTGCTGGCCAGGCAATGGCAGATGGGCGAGTTCCGCGGCGCGGACGCCGGATCGCCGGTGACCGCCACCTACTCCGTCTCGGCCGCCGCCCCCGGCCGGTTCCGGCCGGAAGGCGGGGACGGGAGCCCGGCGGGACCGCTGCCGGGCGGCCGGCCGCTGGAGACCGTGGCCGAGCGGCGGGCGCTGCCGTTCGCGTTCGGCTCCGAGCCGATCTCGTTCGACCTGCGGCTGGCGATCGGCCGCCGCTGGCTGAAGCTGGTCGGGCGGTCCTCGTCGTTGCGCCCGACGAACGTACGCGACCAGTACGTCCAGCGCTATCCCATCGCCCTGCCCGACCCGGAGTCCGACGCCGACCTCCAGCGGGTCGCCCACCCGGAGGTCTGGGCGAGCACGCAGGCGTTCGCGGGGCGGCGCATGGACGGCTACCTGCTCTACCGGCACGTCAAGACGGGCGGGAAGGCGTCCGACGGCATCAGCGCCGGCTCGCAGCAGCGCCGCGCCGAGCTCGACCAGCTCGGCAACCGCCTGGTCGCCTGGTTCGACGCGCTGATCGACCAGCCCGGCGGGGTGACCGAGAACCGCCCGGACGGAGACTCGGCCTGGGACCCGCGGCGGCTGGAACACCGGTTCTCCGTGTCCGCCGCCGGGCCGTCCGGTGGCGAGCGGGTGCTCACCGCGCCCGAGTACCCGGGCGGCGAGCTGGACTGGCACGCGTTCTCGGTCGCGCCGGGCGACACGCTCGGTGGCACGCAGCCGGCCGCGACGACGATCAACCGGACCGTGTTCCCGGTGCCGGTCCGCTTCTCCGGGATGCCGCTGCCGCGCTGGTGGGCGCTGGAGGACGGGCAGGCGAACTTCGCCGCCGTCACGCCCGACAGCACCGACCTGGCCCGGCTGATCTTCCTGGAGTTCGCGCTGGTCTTCAGCAACGACTGGTACCAGCTGCCCTGCGACCTGCCCGCGGGCACCCTGACCACGATCCAGGGGCTCGCGGTGACCGACGTGTTCGGGCAGCGGCTGTGGATCACCCCGGCCGGCACGGGAGCCGGGCAGGACTGGCAGCGCTGGTCGATGTACACGCTGGACACCCTCGGCGACGCGCCGGCGGGCACGGACGGCGGCCTGCTGCTGCCGCCCGGCGTGCCGAAGGTGGCCACGGGACCGGCGCTGGAGGAGGTGTCCCTGGTCCGCGACGAGAACGCCAACCTGGTCTGGGGGATCGAGCAGACGGTCCGGCTGGCCAGCGGCGAGGGCGGCAGCGGCGACGAGGCCGCCGCCGAGACGCTGGCCTACCGGCGCAGGCTGCACCCGCAGCCGCCGCCGGACGACCCGCGGGCGGCGATCGCGTACGAGGTGATGAGCTCCGTGCCGGAGAACTGGATCCCGTTCATCCCGGTGCACGTGCCCGGCGACAACCGCAGCGTCCAGCTCCAGCGCGCCGCCATGCCCGGCGCCGTGGACGCCGCTCCGGTCCGGCCGCGCACGACGCTGCTGCGGGCGGGCTTCGACGCCGGGCGGCCGTACTTCATCAACGAGGAGGAGGTGCCGCGGACCGGCACCAAGGTCACCGTGGCCTACAACCGCACCCGGTGGCGCGACGGCCGGCCTGTCGTGTGGCTCAGCGCGCAGCGCGGCACCGGGCGCGGCGAGCGCTCCAGCGGCCTCGGCTTCGACCTGCTAACCGCCACGTCCGGCGAAGGAGGCGGCTGAGGCGGGGACGGTGTCCAGGGCGGGGTCGTTGCGCAGGACCTGGCGGTGGATCTCCGCCAGCCTGGGCGACGGCTCCACCCCGTGGTCCTCGACCAGCACGGCACGGGCGGCACGGAAGGCGGCCAGCGCCTCGGCCTGCCGTCCCGACCGGTACAGGGCGGTCATCAGCTGCCCCCACAGCCGCTCCCGCGTCGGATGGGCGTGGACCAGCCCCTCCAGCTCGGCCGCGGCCCGCGCGTCGAGCCCGAGGACGAGCGTGGCGTCGAGCCTGGCCTCGATCGCCGAGAGCCGCTCCCGCTCCAGCCGTGCGGCCTCCGCCGCGATCCCCGGATGCCCGTCGAACTCGGCGAAGGCGTCACCCCGCCACACGTCCAGCGCGGCCGTCAGCCGCTGCACGGCGACCTGCGGCAGCCCGGCGTCCAGCGCCTGCCGGCCCGACGCCGCCAGGCCCTCGAACCGCAGCGCGTCCAGCGCCGTCAGGTCGGCTCGCAGCAGGTAGCCCGGCGGGCGGGTGACCAGCGCGTCCTCCGCGCAGGGACCGCCGGCCCGGCGCAGCGCCGCCCGCAGCCTCGACACGTACGTGCGCACCGTCCGCTGCGCGTCCGCCGGCGGGCGGCCCCGCCACAGCTCGGCCACCAGCGTCTCGACCCCGACCGCCCGGCCGCGCGCGACCACGAGCCGGGCCAGCACCCCCCGCAGCCGCGGGCCCCCCAGCTCCACGGCCTGACCGTGTACGGCCGCTTCGAACGGCCCCAGCACCCTTAATTCCAGTACCCCTGATTCCGCCATGGCTCCCCCCGGCGTCGTCGTCCCCGTCACCGAACCCATTTCGCTAGAAAGGCGTTCCACCCCGTTCCATGCGGCTCCCTCCGGGGACCGGCTTGACGAGGCTCCCTCCCGGGTCTGGCCAGACGAGACTCTCTCGGGTTCGGCGCGGCTCACAGGTGTGGCCTGCCGGTGTGCCCTCACACCGGCAGCGGGAGCACCGCGGTCACTTCGGTGCCGCGGCCGTCTCCCGGCCCGATCGCGCAGGTCCCGCCGATCTCGGCGGCCCGCTCGCGCATCGAGGTCAGCCCGACCCCCGGCGACGGCGACTCCGGCAGGCCGGTGCCGTCGTCGGCGACCGACACCCGCAGCGCCTCGGCCCCGAGCTCCAGCGTGACGAGCACGGACCCGGCCTGCGCGTGGCGGCGCGCGTTGGTCAGCGCCTCCTGGGCGATCCGGTACGCGGCCGTCTCCACCCCGGCCGGCAGCCCGTCGAGCGGCCCCGTCACCGCCACCTCCACCTGCGGCCCCGGCCCCTGCCCGAACGAGCGCAGCGCGCCGGCCAGCCCCAGCTCGTCGAGCGCGGGCGGGCGCAGCCCGTCGACCAGCTCGCGCACCGACCTCAGCGTGCTGGTCATCTCCTCGCGCACGCCGGCCAGCAGCTCGTCCGCCGACGCCGGATCGCGTTCCAGCCGCCGCCGTGCCTCGTCGAGCCGCATCGTCACGCTCGTCAGCGTCGGCCCGAGCCCGTCGTGCAGCTCCCTGCCGAGCCGGCGCCGCTCGTCGTCGCGGGTCGCGCTGATGCGCTCCCGCGAGTCGCGCAGGTCGGTGCTCAGCCGGACGGCCTGCGCCAGCTCGGCCAGGTGCCCGGCCATGACGGACTGCTGCTCCCTGCTCAGGCGGCCGCCCGCCAGCAGCAGCCGCCCGGCCCGCGTGCCGTGCCAGGTCAGCTCGGTCGCCCGCGGCCGGGCGCCCAGCTCGCCGTCCACGAAGGACAGCGCGGGCTCGCCCGACACCTCCACGCCCACGCCCCTGGCCCCGACCAGGGAGCGCACCGCGGAGATCGCCTCGGCCAGCGCCTCCGACGGGTCGCCGGCCCGCTGCACGGTACGGCTCAGCAGGTCGGCCGCACGGTACGGGTCGCGTTCGACGTTGAACAGCCGGTCGACCGAGCGTTGCAGGCGCAGCCGCACGGGATGGAAGGCCGCGCCCGTGGCCATGGCGGCGACGAGCCCGGCCACCGCGCCGTAGTCGCCGGCCACGCTGCTGGAGGCCCACATGAGCACCGAGTAGGTGACGCCGGCGACGACCGCGAGCGAGCCGTACACGAGCGTGCGGTTGAGTATCAGCCTGATGCCGTAGAGCTGGTGGCGCAGGACTGCGGCGATGATCGCGATGGGGATGCCGGCCGCCGCGAAGATGCGCAGCGCGATGACGACCTCGTCCGTGGTGCCCGCGCTGGCGATCCAGTAGCCGACGAAGATCACCATTGCCCAGAAGTACCAGGTGATCTGGCGGCGTACCTCCGGCGGCGACGCGCGGTACCTGAAGCCCAGGGAGACCACGCCGAGCAGGCAGAGCAGGATCATCGGCGGACCGATCCAGGACTCCACGACCTGGGGGATCGTGCCCAGCGCCGCGACGCCGAACGGGTTGCCCATCGGCATGCCCAGCTCGAACGACGGATCGGGGGACAGGCCCAGCAGCAGCGAGTGCCCGACCATGAGCGCGAGGTTGCCGTACAGGACCGGCCGCCACCGCCTGGACGGCAGCCGCCCGTCGGGGAACAGCAGCGGCATGATCCCCGTGAACGTCGGCACCGCCCACAACCACAGCCAGATGGCCGGCCACGCGACGTACGGCGTCAGCGGCCCCGGAGCGTACACCGACATCCAGACCGCCAGCGAGAACAGCAGCGAGTACACCGACCAGACCACCCCGGTGCCCCACATCAGCCACGGAAACAGCAGTCTGGGCCGCCGCGAGATCAGGAACGCTCCAGCGAGCGGGAACATGAGCCCGATCGGGTCCACGCCCTGGTTCTCGTCCCACCACGGGACCTGGGCGCCCAGCCACGCGCTGGCCAGCACGGCCGGCAGCGACAGCACCGCCACCGCCCACACCGCGCCGATCCCGACC
>NZ_VCKX01000345.1 GCF_005889725.1 Nonomuraea zeae | reverse complement strand
GTCGTGCAGTCGGGGGCGTGGGGCGGGCAGGTCAGCACCACGTTCGGCATCGGCAGGCTCGGGCTCTCCTCGCTCACCGCCACCTCGAACGACCAGGGCGACCTCACCATCGGCTGGGCCATGGAGCAGCCCGTCACCGGCGCGACGTTCACCGTGCGGGTGGGCACGGGCTTCACCAGGGAGGGCCTCACCGGCTCGGGGATCACGCTCATGGCGGGTGACACGCATGTCGTGCGCGGCGACGAGTACGAGGTGGGCGTGCGGGCCGTGGTGCCCGCCAACGGCTCGGGCCCGATCAGCGGCCCGGAGAAGACGAAGACCGTGAAGGCCGGCGAGCCGGAGAAGCCCCACATCCCCGACACGCCCACCCACGGCGACCCGATCAACCTGGCCACCGGCGCGTACGGCTACGCCAACCGCGACCTTCTGGTCCCCGGCCCGGTGCCGCTGTCCTTCGACGTCGCCTACCGCAGCGACAGCCCCCTGCCCGACGACGCGCACCCGCTGCCGAGCACCCCGATGGGCGCCCGCTGGAACCACGGCCACAACACCAGGATCCAGCGCGACTCCGACGGCAAGACCCTGGCCGTCGTGTGGGGCGACCTGTCGATCGTCGTCTATGACGTGCCGTCGTCGGTGACCGGCCTGCAGCCGGAGCGCGGCGTGCCGACCGGGTCCACGCTGTACGTCGCCGCCGACCTGACGTACACGCTGACCACCCGCGACCAGTACGTGCGCACCTTCGACCGGGCCGGCACGCTGCTGACGGTCACCGACCCGGCAGGCAACGTGACCAGGCTGGACTACACCGGCGGCAGGCTCTCCCGGGTCAGCGAGCCGTCCGGGCACTGGCTCCAGCTCGACTACCACCCCGACGGGCGGGTGGCCCACGTGACGGCCGACACCGGCGCCCGCGTGTCCTACGACTACGAGGGCGCGGACCTGGCCACGTTCACCGACGCCCTCGGCGGCGCCCGGCACTTCCACTACGAGGCCCGCTCCAGGATGACCCAGCTGATCGACGCCACCGGCGCGACGCTGGCCGACAACACCTACACCGACGGCCGGGTCACCTTCCAGCGCGACGCCCGCGCGGTGGCCGCCGGGGAGCAATGGGGCACGGCGTTCGCGTACGTGACGTCGGGGACGACCACGACGACCACGGTCACCGACCGCGAGGGGCAGGTCATCACGCACATCCTCGACACGGCGACCCAGTTGCCCGTCGAGGAGACCGTCGTGCTCGGCCCGGCCCTGGTCAGGCGGACGCGCTACGCGCACGACGGCAACGGCAACCTGCGCCGCCGCGCGGTCACCGAAGGTCCGCCGCAGGCGCTGCCCGCCGAGGACGTGTGGACCTACGAGCACGACGGCAACGGCAACCTCACCACCGTCACCGACCCGCTCGGCGGGGTCGAGCGCACCGCGTTCGACGCGCGCAACCGGCCGATCGAGCGCACCGACCGGCTGGGCAACACCACGAGGTACGCCTACGACGGCCCCTCGCTGGACACGATCACCGACCCCCTCGGCCAGCGCTACCACGTCACCTACCGGCCGGGCACGCCGGGCGGCCTGGTGGAGACCGTGACCGACTTCTGCGGCGTGGTCACCCGCTACGACTACGACGGCCAGAGCCGGTTGAAGACGGTCACCGACCCGACCGGCTCCACCGAGTTCGGCTACGACGGCTGGGGCTGGGCGGCCACGATCACCCGCCGCGATCCTCAGAGCGCGGTCGTCCGGGTCGAGAAACGCGAGAACGACGCGATGGGCCGTCCGCTGCACCGGCGCGTCATGTACGCGGGGCAGCCCGAGGCCGAGGCGTTCCGCTACGACTACGAGTACGACGACGAGGGCCGGCTGACCCGGCAGACCGACTCCGCCCGCGACGCCACCCACCTGCGGCTCGGCAAGACGGGCCGGCCCGACCTGATCACCTTCGCCAACGGCGACACCGTCACGCCGCTGTACGACAGGGAGGAGCGGCGGTACTCGCTCGACTTCGGGGCCGGGGTCGTGGAGCTGACCTCGTACGACGCGCTCGGCCGGGTGCTGACGACGACCTCCCCGCGCGGCCACGTCACCCGCAGCGAGTACACCTTCGCCGCCACGGCGGACGGGTCGCGGCTCACCCGCACGGTCACGCTGCCCGAGCCTGGCCCCGACCGGCACATCCCGCTGAGCGAGCGGTCGGTCACCGACGCGCTGGGCCGGACGGTCTCGCGGGCGGACCGGGCCGGCGGCGAGACCGCCTACCGGTACGAGACCGTCACGCTGCCCGGCGGAGCCAAGGGACTCAAGGTCACGACCGTGCTGCCGCGCACCGGCCAGAGCCAGGTCCAGCCGTGGACGCGCAGCGTCACCACCGACCCGCTCGGCCGGGTCGTCGAGCGCGTCGACGAGCGCGGCAAGCGCACGAGCTGGTCCTACGCGCCCGCGTCGAGCGTGCCCGACCCAGGGGCGGCGGCGCTGGCGGTGACCGTCACCCGGCCCCGCGGCGGCACCGAGCTGCGCCTGCTCGACCGCGCCGGCCGCCTGGTCGAGCTGCGCCGCGGCGCGGACGCCGCGGCCAGATCCGTCCGGATCGGCTACGACGCGCTGGGCCGGACCACGACGGTCACGACGTCGGGGGCGGACGGCCTGAGCTCGACCACGAGCTCGTCCTACGGCTACGCCGCCGGGCGGCTCACCGTCACGATCGACACCGACGGCGCGGCCGGTCCCGCGCTCTCCTACGACGGGGAGGGCCGGCTGGCGAGCTGCACCGGTCCGGCCGGCCGCACGGAGAGCTACGAGTACGCCCCCGGCGGCGCGATCGGCACCTACCGCAACGGCCGCGGCCAGAGCGTGACCCACCGCTACGACCGGGCCGGCCGGCTGACCGACCTGATCCGGCCGGACGGCCCGCCCGTGCACCACGTGCTGGACCTCGACGGCAACCGCACGCGCACGGAGGTGGACGGCACGCCGCAGGTCACCCGCGAGTTCGACAACCTCGGCCGGCTGACCAAGCGCACGGCGGACGGCCGCGCCGTCGGCTACACCTACGCCGCGCTCGGCGGCGTCGCCACCCTCGACTACCCGCTGCCGGCCCAGGGGACGCAGGTCACCTGCCACTACGACGGGCTCGGCCGGCTCACCACGGTCATCGACTGGGCCGGGCGGACCACGACGTACGGCTACCACCCGACCGGGCAGGCCGCCCAGATCGACGCGCCCGGCGGGGTGCGCACGACCGCCGAGCTCGACGACGAGGGCCGGCTGCGGGAGCTGTCCACCTGGCTGGGCCCCGCGCTGCTGTCCAGGGCCGCCTACGAGTACAACGCGTGCGACGAGATCGTGGACGTGCGGGAGATCCTGCCCGCCACACCCGAGCGCGCCGCCGGCGCCCGGTCGCTCACCTACGACCGGGGCCGCCTGACCGCGATCGACGGGGTCGCGGCGGCATATGACGACGACGGCAACATGACGACGGTCCCGGGGCTGTCCGGGCCGCTCGCCTACGACATGTTCGGCGCGCCGGTCTCGTTCGCGGGGCACACGGCGGGCTACGACGCCGACGGCCTGCGGACGCGGATCGACGGCGTGACCCACCGCTACGACGCCGCGGACTACGTCAACCCCTGGCGCGAGCAGGCCGATCCGGCCCGCGCGATCGTCCGGCGGCCCGACCCGCTCGCCGGGGCGGACCGGCTGCTGGTCTCCGAGGGGACGACCCCCACCAGGTACGTCCACGGCCTCGGGCTGATCGGCTCGGAGTCCGCGGACGGCACGTTCACCACGCACGTCTTCGACGGCCAGGGCAGCACGGTGGCCCTGGTCAGGAACGGCGAGGTCGTCGCCAGGCACGCCTACGACCTGCACGGCCGGCCCGCCGGCGGTGACGCGCAGGACCAGCCGTTCGGGTACGCGGGGCGGTACGGCGTGATGACCGACGCGCCCGGGCTGCTCAACATGCGGGCCCGCGCGTACGCGCCCGCGGCGGCCGCGTTCACCGGCCAGGACTTCCTGCTCGGGCTGCCCGTCTCGGGGGTGGCGACCAACCGGTACGCCTACGCGCAGGGCGACCCGCTGCTGCGCGGCGACCCGCTGGGCCTTGATCCGTCGTCGACCTGGGGCACGGTGGTCGGCACGATCGTGGCCATCGGCGGCATCGTGGTCGTCGGCGGAGCCACCATCTACCTCGGCATGACCGCGGCAGGCGCGGGGGCGGGAGCCGGCACGGGTGCCGCAGCGGGCACCGGCATGGACTTGGGGCTCACCGAGCTCGCGGCGGAAGGCACCGAGTCCACCGAGGCCAGCGGGCTGCTCGAAGAGAGCTCCAGCAGCGAGGGCGCGGGCGAGACGACCTCGTCCGACAGCTCCGGGGTGGAGCCCGGCGAGGGGCCCACGGGCACGGGCGTGCCGCCCACGGGGGGCTGGAGCGCCCCGGCGTCGAACACCGGGAGAAGCGGCTGGACGCTCGTGGCCAGGACCGAGGGCTCCGAGCTGTGGCGCCGGACCTCCAGCGCCGTGCGCACCATCCTCGGCAGTCCCAACAAGTAGCGGCGCAGGAGGAACGTGCCATGATCAGCTTGGATGACCTGCGTGAGGCCGTAGACGCCCATCACGTGGCCGTGCGGTTCGCCGTCCCCCTCGCCCAGGTGCCCGGCGACGTGGCCGCCGAGGGCGGGCGCGTGCTGCTCACCTACGACAGCACGCTGGTGGCCGGCGTGCGCGACGGCTGGAACCTGGAGCGGCCGACCGGCCTGGCCGGGCTCGGCTGGACGCTGGAGAGCGCCGTCATCACCCGGGAGGCCACCGGATACCGGTTGCGCCTGGACGGCGTGGACTACCGCCTGATCCCGTCGGCCACCGGGTACGCCGCCGACCCGCACTCCTTCTGGCGCATCTCCTACGACGCCAGGACCGAGACGTGGACCATCGTCCGGGAGGACGGCGTCCGCCTGGTGTTCGGCGGCGACGGGGCGGTGGACTGGAAGTACGCCTACAACGGCTGGACGGGGGCGAGCGTCCAGACCTCGGGCCGCGCCAAGGTCGCCGGCGCCTGGTGGCTGGTCTCGCGGACCGACGTCTGGGGCAACGCCACGGCCTACTCCTACCTCCAGGACACCGCGACCCTGGCCGGGGGCGCGGCGTACGTGCGCGCGACCTACCCGCTGTGGATCACCGGGCCGGACGGCGGGCGGGTCGAGTTCGGCTACGCGGACAAGCGCCCCGCCGAGTACGCCGCCCTGCACGACGACTCGCCCGCCCGCCAGTCCGGGTACGGCACGCGGGCGCTCGTCACGCTCACGGAGATCTCGCCCGGCGGCGCGACGCTGAAGACGACCACGCTCGGCTACGACGCCTCCACCGGCGGCCCGGCCGTCATCGGCAGCGGCGACCGGGAGAAACGCCTGCTCACCTCGCTGAGCAGGACCGTGCCCGGCGGCTACGCGACGCCGCCGGTGGACTTCGGCTACGACGCCTCCTCGCTCTCGCCGTCGTACGGCGCGCTGGTGCGGGTGACGACGCCGGCGGGCGGCGTGGCCGAGTTCGAGTACGCGGAGCCGGCCGTGCCGCTGGCCGTGCGGGACCTCGCGCTCACGCCCCCGCAGGGCGCGGGCGAGCCGAAGGTGGCCTTCGGCGACGACTTCGCCGTGGTGCTGTGGCCGCGCGCGGACGCGACGGTCACGGCGACGGCCTACCGCTGGCAGGGCCGCTGGCTGGCGCGCCAGGTGCCGGTCCCGCCCGGCGCGCTGGCGACGCTGGCCGTCGTGACCGGGCCGCGCTGCTTCGCCGTGGTCGGCGCGGCGGCGTACACGCTCTTCCACGCCGACCCGGAGACGCCCGACGGGTGGATCGGCTCGACGGCGGCCGAGCCGACCGGGCTGCCGCAGGGCGAGCCGGTCGCCGCCGCGGCGGCCGACGGCGCGATCGCGGTGCTGGGGACCAGGGCCGGGACGATGACGGTGCGCTGGTTCGACGGCGCCGCCTGGCAGACGCTGCCCTGCCCGGCCCCCGCGGGCACCACGCTCGCGGCGCTGGACGGCCGCGACGGCACGCTCACCCGCCTGTGCGCGGCCACGTCGGCCTCCGAGCAGAGCGTCACCACCGTCCGGAGGGACCCGGCCGCCGGCTGGGCGGCCACCACGACCCGGATCAGGTCGTGGGCGGTCGCGCCGGTCCGCGTCGGGGTCGTCCAGGGCGCCGGCTTCGCCGTGCTGACCTGCGAGGGCTGGTCGGGGACCGACCGGACGGCGACGTGGCTCGCGGTGCGGCAGGACGGGCCTCCGGGGAGCGCGGTGACGACCGCCGTGCTCGGCGAGGTCACCGGAACGGCCGCCGCTCCCCCGGTGAGCGCGCGCGGCGACGCCGTGCTGATCGGGCAGGTCGCCCACCGTTACGACGGGACCGCCTGGCAGCGCTTCGCCCTGCCGGCCCGCCAGGGCACGGCCCAGCTCGCCCTCGGGGCCGACGTGGTGTGCCGGGCCACGACCGCCGCGGGGAGCACCTCGTACGACCTGATCGCCTACGATCCCGCCACGCTCACCTGGTCGTACGCGCCGGACGTGACCGGGGTGAGCGCGCCGGCCGGCGCGATCGGCGCCGCCGGCGGCCGGTACGCGATCAGCGGCACGGGCCTGTACCTGCGCGGCGCGGGCGGCGGATGGGTGCGGGCGCTCGACCTGGGCCCGGCGCTCGCCCAGCAGGCCGCGCCCCGGCTGTTCGGCGAGTCGCACGTGCTGTACGAGACCTCCGCCGGCGTGACCGCGATCCCGCTCGAACCCGGCGCGCCCGGCACGGCGATCAACCTGGCGAACGCCCGCCTGGCCGCCACGGGACCGGCCGCGTTCGCCACCAGGACCGGCACGTGGGGCGTGGACGCGGTGCTGCGGCTGCACCGGGTCGTCACCGGCGACGTGCGCGGCACGATCGCCCCGGCCCAGGTCAGATCGGTGACGCTGTACGGCTCCGGCCCGAGCACCGCGACCGGGCCCGACAGCGCCTACAACCGGCTCCCGGTGGGCTACCTGGTGGACCCGGCCACGGCCACGGTCTCCCCCGACGGGCAGCGGGTGGCCGCCGCCCGGGTGACGGTCGCGCCGGGCACGGCCGACGCGGCCGCCCCCGTCGGCGGGCGCACGGTCACGGACTTCTTCAACGGGCTGGCCGCCGCCGAGGCCACCGGCCTGGACTATCCGGGCGGCGCCGCCACCAACGCCGCCGCGCACCTGTCCAGGCTGGCCGGCTCCCTTTACGCGCAGGCCATCTACAAGCAGGGCTCGGCCGCGCCGGTGAGCAGGACCACGATGTGGTGGTGGGTCACCACGACCCGCTGGGGCCCGCGGGACACGGGCGGCTGGGCCCGCTGCCACGAGGACCTCGCCGAGGTCGACGGCGCGCCGCTGCGCAGCACGCACGCCTACGACGAGCTGACCGGCCTGATGGTCACGACCGCGCGCACCGAGCCGGGCGGCCGGGTCGTCCAGGCCGACTTCACCCACTGGTGGCGGGCCTACGACCCGGAGCGGCTGCTCAACGTGCTCACCCCGGTCGTGCTGACGCTCAACACGGCCGGCGGCGGGCTCACCGGAGGCGAGGCGACGACGTGGAGCGACGACTGGGGCGCGGGCCCCGGCCAGTGGGCCCCGCGCGCCGTCCACCGGGTGACGGCGGCCGGCGCGGCCGCCTTCACCGCCTGGCAGGAGGGCTCGGCCGTGCCCGCGGGCTGGGAGCGGGTCCAGCTCGTGGCCTCCCGCTCGCCGGACGGCCGCGTCACCGGCACCCGCGACGCGCTCGGCGGCGCCGGCAGCACGCTGTACGGGCCCGCGGGCTCGGCCGCCTTCGCCGCCGCCGACTGCGCGGCAGGGGAGGCGCACTTCTACGCCTGCGAGCCGGGCGAGGACCCGGGCCCGTGGCGCTACCGCGACGCCGCGGGCGCGAGCGGGCCGGTCCAGCCCCATCTGGTCTCCGGGGAGAGCCATCTCGGCACCGGTTCGCTGGCCGTGGCGGCGGACCCGGCGGGGGTGGCCGGGCCGTACGCGACGTTCGTCCCCGCCGGGCAGGACCGCGCGTACCTGTTCTCCTGCTGGGTGCAGACCGGGCCCGGCTACGCCGTGGGCGACGCCCGCGTCGAGATCGGCCTCACCGCGCTCGGCGACCCGCCGGCGCCGCTCGGCGACCCGATCACGGCCGGCGTGCCGGCCACCGGCGGGACCTGGCGCTACCTCTCGGTGCCCATCCCGCTGGCAGAGCTGCTGACCGGGCACACCGGCACGACGGCGAGCCTGCGGGTGCGGGTGGTCAACACGGCACCGAACACAGGGGCCGGCGCGGCGGCCGAGCCCGTCCTGATCGACGGGCTGCGCCTGCAGCCGCTCGACGCCGCCTTCCATGCCGAGATCAACGACCCGCTGACCGGGCTGCCGCACGGCACGCTCGGCCCGAACGGCGCCACCACCCGCCTCGTGCGCGACGGCAACCGGGTCGTGACGGCGACGATCGGCCCAGACGGGAGGTCGGCCCGACTGCGTGTGCCGGGCTTCGCCAGGCTGCTGACGCGGGACGGCTCCTACGCGGAGGACCTGCCGAACACGCTGCTGGAGGTCACCTCGGGCGGCGACGCCGAGTACCACGACTTCGAGTCATCCGACGCCGGGCTCTGGACGCTGCCGTCCGGATGGGCGATCGGCGGCGGGCGGCTGGCGTTCACGGGGACGGGCGGCGGGCCGTACGGCGCGCGGGCCGTGCTGAACGGCTTCGCCGCCGCCGACGTCGCGGCGTACGTGCGGCTGCTGCCGCAGAGCCCGCCCGGCCCGCGCAAGGCCGGCATCGGCTGCGGCAACGTGCTCGTCTCCCATGACGACCCGGGCGACGGCACGGCCGGGCAGTGGTCGCTGGCCTATCTCGACAGCGGGACGTGGCGCACGGCGGTCACCCGCGCGGGCGCGTTCCCGCACGGCGACCTGGTGTTCGCCCTGGTGGACGGCCGGGTGTCCTGCTTCGCCGGCGGCCGCCAGATCCTCTCGCACCGGCTGACCGGCGTGGTGCCCGACGGCACGCTCGGCCTGTACCTGTCGGGCCCCAGCGCGTTCGCCGACCTCGTCGCGCTGGCCGAGCCGCAGCTGCGGCTCACGCTCTGCGACGCCCGCGGGCTCCCGCAGCAGTCGCTCGACCTGCGCGACGCCCAGACCGTCGAGGCGCACGGGCTGCTGTACGACGACGCCGGCCGCCGCTCGTACGACAAGAAGCCGGTCCTGGCGCCCGTGCGCGACAGCGGCGACGTGATCGGCGGCGGCGTGGCGGGCTACCTCCCCAGCGGCGTCAGCAGCGTCGCCGACTACACGGCCAGGGGCCACGGCGCGCCCTTCGTCCAGGTCGGCTACGAGAAGTCGCCGCTGGAGCGGCCGGTGGCGCTCGGCTTGCCCGGCGACGACCTGGCCGTGGACGGCGGCCGGTCGGCCTCGCTGACGGTCGCCCGCAACACCGCGACCGGCCCGATGGCCGGAGCCGTGCCCGACGCGGAGGCCGGCGCCTATCGCCTGGTCACCACCTCGGCCGCGGACGGCGGCACGGCGCTGGCCCTGACCACGGCCGACGGCCGGCTGGCCGCCGAACGCCACCTGCTGGCCGACGGCACCAAGCTGACCACCGGCTACGACTACGACGGCGCGGGCCGCCTGAGCGCGATCCGGCCGCCCAGCTCCTTCGACGGCGGGACGGGCGGCCCGGCGACCTACACCCACGACTTCCTGGGCCGGCTGGTCGCCGCCGGTTCGCCGCAGTCCGGCACCACCCGGTACGCCTACGACCGGGCCGGGCGCCTGCGCTTCACCCAGGACGCCGCCGACGCCGCGGCCACGCCGCCGCGCATCGGCTACCGCAGGCTCGACCGGCTCGGCCGGATCACCGAGACCGGCGTGATCGCCGACGCGGCGCTCACCTGGGAGGCCGCGGCCGGGCACGCCGACGACCCCGCCTGGCCCGGAGCGGGGGTGACGTTCCAGGCGTACCGCACCTGCACCTTCGACACGGCGGGCGAGGGCCGCCTGTCCAAGGTCGTGACCGGCTCGGGCGCGACGGCCGTCACCGAGACCTACGACTACGACGACCGGGGCTCGGTCGTGCGGCACCGGGTGGCCGTGCCCGGGTTCGACGACAACGTGTGGGAGTCGGCCTACTCCTACGACGGCCGGGGCCGGTTGGCCGGCATCGACCTGCCGAAGGCGGTCACCGACGGGGCGCCGCCGCTGCGCGTGGCCTACACCTACGACCGCTCCGGGCGGGTGGCCGCGATCGGCACCCCGCCGGACGACGGCCCGTACCGGCCGCTCGGCCCGGTCCCCGACACCAGCGGGGAGTTCGCCCGCTACACCTACAACGCCGACGGGACGCCGTCGCGGGTCGTGTACGCGGCCGGGAACGTGCCGGTGAGCCTGGAGTACACCCCGGCCGGCTGGCCGTCGAAGGTCACCGCCCCGGCGTACGAGGAGGAGGTGGACTACACGCAGGGCGGCTACCCGGGGCCGGGCGGCTTCCACGACGGCAGGGTGGCCCGTACGCGCTCGCGCTGGACGGCCGGGCCGGACGCGCTCCATCCGCTGCGCGAGACCACGACCAGGTACGGGTACGACGGGGCGGGCCGGATGATCGCGGCCGTGCCGTACCTGGGCGGGACCCATCCGGTCGGCTACGACCTCGACGGGAACCTGTCGGCCGTGGGCCGCGGCGACTCGGTCGCGACCTACAGCTACGCGCCGGCGCGGAACGGGCGCCGCCAGGCCGCGGAGCAGGACGCGCCCGCGGCGGGCCGGGTGCTGTCCGTCGCGACCGCGCTCGACGCCGGCTGCGGCTTCGAGGAGGAGACCGCGCCGCCCGGCTGGTCGTGGGGCGGCACCAACCTCGGCCCCGGCGGCGCGGCCACCGAGCCGGTGACCGGCGGGCCGCAGTCGAGCACCAGGTGCCTGCGCCTGCCGGCCGGGGTGCCCGGCGGCTCGGCCTACCTGGAGTACCGCTGGCCGTTCGACCTGCGCGGCGTCTACACCGTCACCTATTACGTCGCCGCCGACCCCCTGCAGAACGGGCGGACGGGCGGGGCCGGCTGGTACGTCGACCTGCACGGCCCGCAGGGTGTGATCGGCACGCGGCTCGTCCAGTCGCTGGACGACCCGCCCGCCACGTGGACGTCGCGCACGTTCACGCTCGACCTCGGCACGCTGAGCGACGTCTCCCCCGCCACGGGCGTGTCCGAGATCGCGCTGAGGCTGGTCAACGGCGGGGCCACGGCGCTGCGCGTGGACGACGTCAGCATCACCGGCGCCGGCGCGAGCGGCCCGATCGGCTACGACGCGGCCGGCCGGATCACCGCCCTGCCCACGCGCGGCCTGGACAGCCTCGCCTACACCCCGGAGGGCGACCTCGCCGCCGAGCACAGCAGCGGCGTGTGCGCCTACGACACCCGGTTCGGCTGGGGGGACGCGGCGGTCTGCCGGATCGCCACCCCCACCGGCGACGGCGCCACCGCCCGCAGCCTCGACCTGCGCTCGCCCGGCGGGCTGCCGCTGGCCCGGCTGGAGTCGGTCACCGACGGGACGGGCGCGACCACCACCCGCTACATCTACCTCGTGCCGGGGCCCGGCGGCGTCGTCGCGGTCAGCGAGCGCGACAGCGTGCTGTACCCGATCGCCGGCGCCGGGGGCACGATCAACGCGCTCCTGGACGGCGACGGCAACCTCGTGCAGTACATCGACCGCGACGCCTTCGGCGCACCGCAGAGCGTGGTGCTCTCCCCCGAGACGCTGCCGCTGTTCGACGCCGCTCGCGCCGATCCGCTGTCGGGCCTGTTCCTGGGCGGCGGCGCGGCCTACGACCCCCCCCCTGTCTCTTATAAACATCTGACGCTGCCGACCAAACTCCTT
>NZ_VCKX01000344.1 GCF_005889725.1 Nonomuraea zeae | reverse complement strand
GCCGTCCCCGGCCTCCCGGGTACGGCGGGGCGTTCCCATGCGTGTTGGGGTCCGCGCGAGGGCGGGGCGTCCCCATGCGCCGGGTCGGGCCCTCCCTGGGCGAGGGCGGGGCGCCCCATGCGCCGGGCGGCGGACCCTTCCCGTACGAGGGCGAAGGCCCCCGTGTCCCCCTTCGAGGCGATCAGGCCGGGTCGGCGGTGTCCTCGTCGGCGAGCAGCGTCTCCAGCTCCGCCAGCAGCGCCAGGACGCGCCCGGCCTGCGCCTCGTCGCGCACCGCGGCGCGTACGGCCGCATCCACCGGCAGGTTCGCGCGCCGGAGCACCGCCCGCACCGCCACATCGGTGACGTGCACCTGGGTGCGCCGCCCGTCGGCCGGATCCTGCGCGGTCTCCAGCAGCCCGCGCTCCCGCATCCGCGCAACCGACGCCGACACGTGGCTCTGCACGAACCCCGTACGCGCCTGGATCTCGCCGACCGCGCTGCCCGGATGGCGCAGCACGTCCTCGAACACCGCCTCCTCGCCCGGCGTCAGCGCGGGTCCCTTGGTCGGGCCGGCCGCCGACTTGGACAACTCGATCAGGTGCCGGCCCAGTCGCCGGAGTCGTGCCACGTTCATGGCTGACATCATATCGCTGGAGATGTATCGTTAGCGATATGAATGAGCTGACAGGTGTGCCGAACACGGCCGTGGGCGCGGCCTGGGGGCGGGCGCGGGAGAGCGCGCGGCCCGACCGGCTGTTCGACGACCCCTACGCGAGCGCCTTCGTGGCCGCCGCCGGATACACCGCCGCGTCGGGCGAGCTGTTCGCCGACCACCTGGCGTTCCGTACGAGGTTCTTCGACGGCTACCTGACCGGCTCGGGCTGCCGCCAGGTCGTGCTGCTGGCCGCCGGGCTCGACAGCCGGGCCTACCGGCTGGACTGGGCGCCAGGGGTGCGGGTGTTCGAGCTGGACCTGCCCGAGCTGCTGGCGTTCAAGGAGCGAGTGCTGGCGGACATGGGGGCGCGGCCGTCGTGCGAGCGCGTCGCCGTGCCCGTGGACCTGCGCGAGGACTGGCCGGGCGCGCTGCGCGCGGCCGGGTTCGAGGCGGGCGAGCCGGCCGCGTGGCTGGCCGAAGGGCTGCTGATCTACCTCGACGCCGGGGAGTCGGCCCGGCTGCTGACCGGCGTCGGCGAGCTTTCCGCGCGTGGGAGCAGGCTGGCGTTCGAGCACGACCCGGCCGCCGCGGCCGGGCTGATGGAGCGGGCGCGTACGATGCCGAGACTGCGGCGGGTCGCCGAGCTGTGGCGGGGCGGGCTCGGCGAGGACGCCGCCGCGTGGCTGGGGGAGTGCGGATGGCGCACGCGTACGTTCGAGCGCGCCGCGCTGGCGGCCGAGTACGGCAGGCCCTCGACCGGCAGGGGTGGCTTCCTCGTAGCAGAGCGTGATGCAGATCACGAAACAGACGGGGAATAGGGGGATATAAGAGCATCGTTAACAACGGCGTGAACGAGGCATACGCGAACGACCCGAGCGCCCACCGCGACGCTGTGTGTTGTCGCATGCGTATGGGGCGAATGCCGGCCCGCTAGAGCACACCGTCCGCCCGTTCTCCTCGAAGGTCATCATGATCACACCCGTTTTCGTGCTGCGCAGGCTCAGCCACCTGCCGTTCCCCCCGGGCACCCGCTGACGCCGCCCCGTTTCCACCGGTGATGTACGTGTCCTCGGCCCCGATGGCGGCCGCTCTCAGTCGTGGGGATTTTCCGTGATCCAGGCTTCCGGCCTGCGCAAGCAGTACGGTGACACCGTCGCGCTCGACGGTGTCGACCTGTGCGTGCGCGAAGGCGAGATCTACGGCGTGCTCGGCCAGAGCGGCGCCGGCAAGAGCACGCTCCTGCGCTGCGTCAACCTGCTCGAACGCCCCACCGCGGGCACCGTCACCGTCGCCGGGCAGGACCTGACCGCGCTGCGCAGCGGCGAGCTGAACCGTGCCAGGCAGCGCATCGGCATGATCCACCAGCACTTCGCGCTGCTCTCATCGCGCACGGTCGCGGGCAACGTCGCCTTCCCGCTCGAAGTGATGGGCGTGCCGCGGGCCGAGCGCGAGCGCCGGGTCGCCGAGCTGCTCGAACTGGTCGGGCTCGAAGGCCGCGGGACGGACCGGCCGCACCAGCTCTCCGGCGGGCAGAAGCAGCGGGTCGGCATCGCGCGGGCGCTGGCGGGCAACCCGTCCGTGCTGCTGTCCGACGAGGCCACCTCCGCGCTCGACCCGGCCACCACGCAGTCCATCCTGGCGCTGCTCAAGCGGCTCAACGCCGAGCTCGGCCTGACGATCCTGCTCATCACCCACGAGATGAACGTCGTCAAGAGCGTCTGCGACTCCGTCGCCATCATGGCCCAGGGGCGGATCGAGGAGTCCGGCACCATCGCCGACCTCATCAGGACGCCCGGGTCCCGGCTGACCAGGGAGATCTTCCCGCTGCCCGAGCCCGCGCCGGCCGGCTCCGTGACGGTGACGTTCACCGGCGACCCGCGGGAGCCGGTGGTGTCGGAGCTGGTGCGCAAGTTCGACGTGGACCTGAGCATTCTGGGCGGCTCGATCGAGGACCTGGCGGGCGGCTCGGCCGGGCGGCTGCGCGTGGCGCTCGACGGCGCCGACAGCGTCGCGGCCCTGGCGTACCTGCGCGAGGCGGGGCTGATCGTAGAGGTGGCCGGGGCAGACGGAGTGGCCGCGGCAGGCGGTGTGGCCGGAGCCCTCCGTTCGGCGGAGGCGGACCGTGTGGCCGGGGCGGGCCGTGGGGCGCGGGCCGGCGGAGTGACGGGGGAGAGCGCGTGACCTGGGAAGAGATGCTGCCGCTGCTCTGGCCGGCGACGCTGGAGACCGCGCAGATGGTCGGCTGGTCCGCGCTGTTCACCGCGCTGCTCGGGCTGCCGCTGGGCGTGGCGCTCGTGGTGTTCGACCGGGACGGGCTGCGGCCGGTTCCGGCGCTGAAGTCGGCGCTCGGGTTCGTGGTCAACATCGGGCGGTCGCTGCCGTTCATCGTGCTGATGATCGCGATCATCCCGTTCACCAGGCTCGTCGTCGGCACCACGATCGGGACCGCCGCGTTCGTGGTGCCGCTGACCGCCGGCGCGGTGCCGTTCTTCGCGCGGCTGGTCGAGACGGCGCTCAGGGAGGTCGGCGCCGACGTGGTGCAGGCCGCCCAGGCCATGGGGGCGAGCCGGACCACCATCGTGCGCAAGGTCCTGCTGCCCGAGGCGCTGCCCGGCCTGGTGGCGGGCCTGACCGTGACCGTCGTCGCGCTCATCGGCTACTCCGCGATGGCCGGCACGCTCGGCGGCGGCGGCCTGGGCGACCTGGCCGTCCGGTACGGCTACCAGCGCTTCGAGACGCTGCTGATGATCGTCACCGTCGTACTGCTCATCGTGATCGTGCAACTCCTGCAGAGCCTGGGCGACTGGGTCGCCCGGCGTCTTTCGCATAAATAAAAGGAAAAATCATGAAGATTCATCACATAGTAGGTGCGGTTGCGCTGGCTCTGTCGCTCGCCGCATGCGGAACGTCGCAGACCGCGAGCGGCGGGAGTAGCGAGAGCAGCGCGGGCACGAAGACCGCCGAGTCGGCCGACACCGTGCTGAAGATCGGCGCCAGCCCCGTGCCGCACGCCGAGATCCTCGACTTCGTCAAGCAGAACCTGGCGCCGGCCGCCGGGCTGAAGCTGGAGATCGTGGAGTTCACCGACTACGTCCAGCCGAACGTGCAGCTCGACGAGGGCCAGCTGAACGCGAACTTCTTCCAGCACAAGCCCTACCTCGACGACTTCAACGCCTCCAAGGGCACCAAGCTGACCTTCGTCGCGCCGGTCCACCTGGAGCCGCTCGGCCTGTACTCGAAGAAGATCACCTCGGCGACCGCGCTGGCCGACGGCGCGACCGTGGCCGTCCCCAACGACGCCACGAACCTGGGCCGCGCGCTCAAACTGCTCGCCGACAACGGCGTGGTCAAGCTCAAGGACGGCGCGGGCACCGCGGCGACCGAGCGCGACGTCGTGGACAACCCGAAGAACCTGCAGTTCAAGCCGCTGGAGGCGGCGCAGCTCCCGCGCTCGCTGGAGGACGTGGACGCCGCGGTCATCAACGGCAACTACGCCATCGAGGCCGGGCTCAAGCCCGCTTCGGAGGCGCTGGTGCTGGAGAAGACCGAGGGCAACCCGTACGTCAACGGCCTCGTCGTGCAGGCCGGCCACGAGAAGGACGCCAACATCGTCACTCTCGGCAAGCTCCTCCAGGACCAGAAGGTCAAGGACTTCATCCAGCAGAAGTACGCGGGCTCAGTCATTCCCGCCGAATGAGCTGATCGGGAAAACCTCCTTATCCAAGGTTTCACGACGTTCAGCGAGTTGTAAGCGGAGCGCAATCCGGCGGACGTACGACAGCGGCGTCAGCGAAAACCTCTCCCGAGGAGGACCCGGAATGCGATTCGTTGCACGCGTCATTCTCGGCGTCACCGCCGCCACAATGGTGGCGGTGGCCGCTCCGGTCGCCGCGAACGCGACGGCCACGTCCGCAACATCCGCCACCGACAGCTGGGGACCCTATTTCTCCAGCGATCACAAGGCCGCGGCCGAAGGTCACGTGACCGTCGTCAAGAAGCGGTTCAAGCACTGGTCCTGGAAGTGGGCCCTGGTCAAGAAGTGGGTGTGCAAGAAGGACCACAAGGGCGACCGGCGCTGCGAATGGGTCGTCAAGAAGGTCAAGAAGTGGAAATGGGAGTGGCGTACCGACGACTTCTACAACGTGCACAGCAGGCTCACCAACGACAAATGGTGGGGCAAGCGGAAATGCGCGTGGGAGACGTTCAAGGTCGTGAACAAGGACGGCTCCGCCTTCTTCAAGAGCTTCGTCAACTGCTCGAAGCACCCGAAGGACTTCTCGTTCTCCGGTAAGAACGCCGCCCACATCTACGTGGACGTGAGCAGGGGCGACCGCCACCGTCCGACCGGCTACCACTCCGGCTGGCAGGACGTGTACGCCGCCTGATCCGCGTGAAGCCGCGGCCTCGAAGGTGGGGCCGCGGCTTCGCCGTGCCGCGCGGGTCCTGGCGCGGCGGGCGATCAACCGAATACTGTTCTGTTCATGTATCCGGGAGCCATCGCAGCAGTCACCCCCGACAAGCCCGCTGTGATCATGGCGGGCTCCGGACGGGTCATCACCTACCGCGAGCTGGACGAGGAGTCGAACCGGCTGGCCCACCTGTTCCGCGCGGCCGGGCTGCGGCCGGGTGACCACATCGCCTTCATGCTCGCCAACCACCCCCTCTTCCTGGTCGTCGCCTGGGCCGCGCACCGCTCGGGCCTGTACTACACGCCGGTCAGCTCGCGCCTGCAGACCGACGAGCTGGCCTACATCGTGAACAACTGCGGCGCCCGCGCGTTCATCTCGAGCGCGGACCTGGCCGGCGTCGCCACCTCGATCACCGCCGCCACGCCGGACGTCGGTCTGCGGCTCATGCTGGACGGCGCCGCGGAGGGCTTCGAGTCGTACGAGGAGTCCGTGGCGGGACTGCCGGTCACCCCGATCGAGGACGAGTGCATGGGCACCGACATGCTCTACTCCTCGGGCACCACGGGACGGCCGAAAGGCGTCAAGCTGGCCGCGACGCACGGCCCGCTCACCGAGCCGGGACTGCTGTTCAAGCTCATCGAAGCGCTGTTCGCGCCCTCGGAGGACAGCGTCTACCTCTCGCCGGCGCCGCTCTACCACGCCGCGCCGCTGCGCTACAGCCTGACGTTCCAGCGGCTCGGCGCCACGGTGGTGGTGATGGAACGCTTCGACCCCGAGCGGTATCTGGAGCTGGTGGAGCGCTACAAGGTCACGCACTCGCAGCTCGTGCCGACGATGTTCATCAAGATGCTCAAGCTGCCGCCAGAAACCCGGACGAAGCACGATATTTCATCTCTTAAGTACGCGATCCATGCCGCCGCCCCCTGCCCCGTCCCCGTCAAGGAGCAGATGATCGCCTGGTGGGGCCCGATCATCCACGAGTACTACGCGGGCACCGAGGGCAACGGCTTCCTCTACGTCAACTCCCAGGACTGGCTCCAGCACAAGGGCACGGTCGGCCGCTCCCTGCTCGGCGTCGTGCACATCTGCGACGAGGACGGCAACGACCTGCCGCCGGGCGAGCACGGCACGATCTACTTCGAGAACGGCGGCCGCTTCGAGTACCACGGCGACCCCGGCAAGACCCGCTCGGCGCAGGACCCCCAGGGCAAGGGCTGGACCACCCTGGGCGACATCGGCTACCTGGACGACGAGGGTTTCCTGTACCTGACCGACCGCCGCTCGTACATGATCATCTCCGGCGGCGTGAACATCTACCCGCAGGAGGCCGAGAACGTCCTGTCGGTGCATCCGAAGGTGGCCGACGTGGCGGTGTTCGGGGTGCCGGACGAGGAGATGGGCGAGCAGGTCAAGGCCGTGGTCGAGCCGGTGTCCATGGCTGAGGCGGGCCCGGCGCTGGAGGCGGAGCTCATCGCGTACTGCCGCGAGCATCTGGCGCACTACAAATGCCCGAAGTCGGTGGACTTCCGCGAGGCGCTGCCCCGCCATCCCACCGGCAAGCTGTACAAACGCCTGCTCAGAGACGAATACTGGCCCAGCGCCTGACGCGACACCCGGCCGCTCGGGGCCCCATCCCGGTCCACCCGCCCCGAGCCCGGTCATCAGGCGTGCTCCAGCGGGCGGACCGGCGGCGCGCCCTCCTTCGCGGAGACCGAGTTCATCCGGCAGGACGGCCGCATAGACAGCAAGAGCGGGTACTCCCCAACCCGCTGATGATCTGCAAGGGCTGCAACCGCGGATTTCGCAAACGACTCAGCACGACGAGCCGGCCGCGACCTCGGCCGCACGTCTCGGGCGGGTTGCGGCAGCTCGCCGTACGGACACGGAGGTGATGGGGGACGACATCGCCTTCCGGCATGGCTGCGCCTCCTCAGCAAGCGGCAAGCTGCTCAAGCTTCGAGGCGCTTCTTGTGCGGTCCATCACCTGGATGTAAATAACTGGAAGATCTTTCGCGCGTCCCGCAGCGCCGCAAGTGCCCTTCCAGCAGCGGTGATAAGCCGCGCGTCACGCTTCTCATCAACCTCTGATCACCGGCTTAACGTGCTCTTACGCGCCACTTGGCACTCTTGAGTCATCGGGACTTGAGGAGATGACAGATGGACGCGAACGAGCCTCGCGAGCAGGGCACCGGCGGGTGGAGCCAGTTCGGTGCCACCCCGCCGGCCGCCGGGGGCTTCCCCCGGCGGGACACGATCATGATGGAGCAGCCACCTCCCCCGCCGCCCGCGCCACCGAAGCGGCCCGCCTTCTCCGCCGGGCGCACGGCCGTGGCCGGGCTCGCCCTCGCGGTCACCGCCATCGGCGGCGGCGTCGTGGGAGCCGCCATCACGAACTCCTTCCACAGCGAGCCCGTGGCCAGCAGCAGCACGCCGAGCCCGGTCTTCAAGCCGGCCTCCAGCCAGCTCACCGTCGCCGAGGTCGCCGCCAAGGTGCAGCCCACCGTGGTGATGATCCAGGGCCAGACGGGCGAGGGCTCCGGTGTCGTGCTGTCGGAGGACGGGCTGATCCTCACCAACAACCACGTGGTCGAGGGCGCCAGCCAGGGCGGCGGCCAGATGACGGTCAAGTTCAGCGACGGCAAGACGGCCAAGGCCAGCGTCGTCGGCACCGACCCCGCCACCGACCTGGCCGTCATCAGGGCGGAAGGCGTCTCGGGGCTGACCAAGGCCACGCTCGGCGACAGCGACCAGCTCAAGGTCGGTGACGGCGTGCTGGCCATCGGCAGCCCGCTCGGCCTCGACGGATCCGTCACCGCGGGCATCGTCAGCGCGCTGGACCGCACGCTGACCGTCGGCGGCGAGCAGCAGCAGCAGATCCCGCCGGGCTGGGGCCAGCAGCAGCAGAGCCAGGGGAGCGGCACCACCACGATCGGCGGCGCCATCCAGACCGACGCCTCGATCAACCCGGGCAACTCCGGCGGCGCGCTCGTGAACGCCGCGGGCGAGCTGATCGGCATCAACACCGCCATCGCCTCGGAGGCGGCCGGCGGCGGCGTCGGCTTCGCCATCCCGGTCAACACCGCCAAGCAGGTGTCCGAGCAGCTCATCAGCAGCGGCAAGGTCAGTCACGCCTTCCTCGGCGTGAGCGTCACGGACGCGACGGGCGACGTGCCGGGTGCCCTGGTCAGGGAGATTACGGCTGGAAGCCCGGCGGAGAAGGCGGGTCTGCAGCAAGGCGACCTCATTACCAAAATCGGCGACAAGGCGGTTGACGGGGGCGATACGGTTGTCGGGCAGGTCAGAGGTTTCAAACCGGGCCAACAGGTCAAGATCACATATATGAGGGACGGTAAGGCCGCTGAGGTCACCGTCACCCTCCAAGAGAAGAAATAACAGGACCCCCTCATGGACGGGTGTGCCGTTGAGATCGCTGCGGACTCGGCGGCACACCCCCCCATTCGCGGGCGCGTTCGTCAGGAGAAGCGCCGGCCCTCGTCGCGGCGGTAGGCCCAGGCCGCACCGGCCGCCGCCACCACGGTCCAGCCGGCCAGCGCGATCAGCGCGGTGACGTTCGGGTCATTGCCGGCGATGGCCCACCACAGCAGCTCCGCCGCACCCCGGGCCGGCGTGTACGGCGAGACGATCTCGATGAAGTCGGGCAGGACCTGAGGCGGCAGCAGCAGCCCGCCGAGGATCGCCAGCGGGAAGAACAGCAGCTGCGACACCGCGATGGCCGTCTTGGCCGTCAGCACGAAGCCGACGAACAGGCCGATCAGCATGAACGGGATCCCGCCCACGACCAGCACGCCCAGCCCGAGCAGCAGCCGGACCGGCGTGATCGTGGCCTCGGTGAAGAGCGCCGCGACCAGCAGCACGGGGATCACCGAGAGCAGCATGACGGCCATGGTGGACAGGATCCGCCCGGCGAAGCGGGGGAACGGCCCGGCGGGGAGCGTGCGCAGGTAGGGGTTCCATGGCTGCTCCCGGTCCATGGCGACCGCGATGCCGAGCCCGATCAGCGCCCCGGACATGGCTCCGAAGAACATCAGCGACCCCGTCGCCATGGTGGCGGCCTTGGGATCGTCGCCGGCGAAGGGCACCACGAACGCCAGCATCGAGATGGCCGGGAACAGCGAGCTGGCCAGCAGGCTGATGGGCACCCTGAGCTGCTCGATCATGAGGAACCTGGTGTGCGCGGCGATCAGGCTAGACATCGGCGGTCTCCTTCGAGGTGATGGCGAGGAAGGCCTCTTCCAGGGTGGTCGGCCTGATCTCGAGGCCGGAGAACGGCGCCCCGCTGCGCACCAGCTCGACGACGAGCCGGTCGGGGTCGGTGGTGACCAGGTTGATCCGGCCGTCCTCGCGCTCGGAGCCGAGCACCCCGGGCAGCTCGGGCACCACCTCCGCGGCGAACGACACGCGCCGGACCCCCACCATGTCGCGTACGGCCCGCATCGTGTCGTCGGCCAGCACGCGCCCCTGGCCCACCACGACCACCCGCTCGGCCAGGGCCTCGATCTCCTCCAGGTAGTGGCTGGTGAGCAGCACCGTGCCGCCCTCGTCGTGGAAGGCCCGGACGCCGTCCCACAGCGAGCGCCTGGCCTCGACGTCCAGCCCGGTCGTAGGCTCGTCCAGGAACACCATCCGGGGCTTGCCCGCGAACGCCAGCGCCACCGCCAGCCGCCGCTTCTGCCCGCCCGACAGGCCGCCGATCTGGCGCTTGACCAGGTCGGACAGGCCGAAGCGGTCCAGCAGCTCGCCCTTGTCGGTGTGCTCGGGGAAGTGCGCCGACACGAAGCCGACGATCTCGCCGACCCTCAGCGACTCGGGCAGCCCCGTCTCCTGCGGGGTGACGCCGATGCCGCGCCTGGTGACCGGGTTCTGGGGCGAGCCGCCGAGCAGCTCGACCGTCCCGGACGTCGGACGGCGCAGCCCCACGAACAGGTTGATCAGCGTGGACTTGCCCGCGCCGTTCGGGCCGAGCAGGCCGACCAGCTCGCCCGCCCTGATGTCGAGCGAGACGCGGTCGAGCGCCAGCACCTCGCCGTAGCGGCGGGTGACCTCGATCGCTCTGGCGAGGGCCGTCATGTGATTCCTCCAGCGTTGTCCAGCAGGGCGCGAATCGCCTTGGTGTAGTCCTCGAAAGCCAGGCGGCCGCGCTTGGTGAGCGCCACGAACGTCACCGGGGTGCGGCCCTTGTGGGTTTTGACGATCCGGATATATCCGGCTTCTTCGAGCTTGGTGAGGTGGACGGACAGGTTGCCGGCCGTCATGCCGAGCAGCTGCTTCAGCGAGGCGAACGCCATCTCGTCGCCCTCGGGGAGAACGTTGAGCGCGGCGACCACCCGCAGCCTGGCCTGGGCGTGGATCACCGGGTCGAGGTCGGGCAGGGCGTTGTCCGTCGTCATCGGCAGCGCCTCTGCCACAGCCCGATGGCGATGAAGCCGCAGCCCAGCAGCGCGGCGGTGAGCAGCGCGTGCCAGCCGGGGCCGAGCAGCACGCCCAGCGCGTCGACGCCGGCGACCCAGCCGCCGACGAAGAACATCGGCCAGTTCAGCCAGATCGCGCCGCCCGCCATGTACAGGATGGCCACCACCATCAGCGACGCGCCCGCCCACACCAGCCCGCTCTCGGCCGGCGGCAGCAGCGGGCCCAGCCGGGTGGCGATCACGGCCACCAGTAGCATCCCGGCGAACCACGCGTAGCCGTACATCGCGCCCCTGGCCGAGCTGTCACCGCGGACGGGCCTGCTCATCCGCACGATCCCGAACGAGGTCACCGCTCCCGCGACGAGCTGGGCGCCCATCAGCACGGCCAGCGCCTGCATCTGGGAGATCGGCGCGTACGGCCGGCCGTCGAGCCCGTAGTGCAGGAAGAACGCGGTGAAGCCGAGCAGCCACGCCACCCCCCAGGGCACGTAGAGCAGGGCCGGGTTGGGATAGACGAACCTCGCGGTGGCGACGCTCTGCTCCTCGATGACGCGGAGTATCTCCTCCGGGCTCGGCGCACGGTCGTGGTCTGCCATCGCAAACTCCTCAAATTCTCAAACTGGTTTGCATCTTAAACCTGATGGCGAGGCAAACACAATGCGAGACTTCGGGCAGGCGGCCTACCGGCGGGTCAGCACCTCGGACTCCCACAGGTCGCGGTAGTAGCCGGGCACGGCGACGAGCTCGTCGTGGGTGCCCCGCTGGACGACCCGGCCCTCGTCGAGCACGACGATCTCGTCGACCGTCTCCAGGCCCTTGAGCCGGTGCGTCACGAGCAGCGTGGTGCGATCCCTGGTGACGTCGAGCAGGTCGGTCATCAGCCGGTCGGCCGTCTCCTCGTCCAGCGCCTCGGCGGGCTCGTCGAGCAGCAGCACGGGCGGGTCGTACAGCAGCGCCCTGGCCAGGGCCAGCCGCTGCAGCTGGCCGCCGGACACGGTCTTGCCGTCCTCGCCCAGCTCGGCGTCCCATCCGGTCCGCTCGACCCAGCCGTCGAGCCGCGCATCGCGTACGGCCTGCCGCAGCGTCTCGTCGTCCGCCTCGGGGCCCGCGAGGCGCAGGTTGTCGCGCAGGCTGGCGCGGAAGATGTACGGGTCCTGGGTGAGACCCGTCATGAGCGTACGCACGTCGTCGGCGGCGAGGTCGCGCAGGTCCACGCCGTTGACCCGGATGCCGCCGGACTCCGGCTCGACCAGGCGCATGAGGGCGGACAGCAACGTGCTCTTCCCGGCCCCGCTCGGCCCGACGACCGCCACCCGCCGGCCCGGCCCGAGCCGCAGCGACACCCCGTCCAGCGCGGGCCGCCCGTCACCGCCCGCCACGACCGCCTCATGAGCACCGCCGCGCGCCGGGGCGGCCGCGGTGACGGTGCGGGGGACGTGGCGGACCACCAGGTCGTCGATCTCGACGGTCAGCGGGCCCGTGGGGACGGGCGCGGGGGTGGCCGGGTCCGTGGT
>NZ_VCKX01000343.1 GCF_005889725.1 Nonomuraea zeae | reverse complement strand
AGATGTGTATAAGACACAGGGGCGGTGCTGGCCGCGATCGCGCTCGGGCTGCTGAACTCCTACGCCGAGTTCTGGTCCGACGCCTCGCTGGCGAAGGTGATCGTGTTCGCCGTCATCATCGCGTTCCTGCAAGTGCGGCCGCAGGGGATGTTCGTGCTGAGGTCGAGGGTGCTCACATGATCAAGAGACATCTGCCCTTCGCGGCCGTGGCCGTGCTCGCGCTGGTGGCGGCGCCGCTGCTGCTGGAGCCGTTCCGGCTGGGGCTGCTGGCGAAGTACCTGTGCTACGCCATCGTCGCGCTCGGGATCGGGCTGGCGTGGGGGAAGGGCGGCATGCTCACGCTCGGCCAGGGCGTGTTCTTCGGCCTCGGCGGCTACTCGATGGCGATGTACCTCAAGCTGACCGAGGGCGGCGGGCTGCCCGACTTCATGGTGTGGAGCGGGGTGGAGAAGCTGCCCGCGCTGTGGGTGCCGTTCGCCAACCCGGTCTTCGCCGTCACGATGGCGGTCCTCGGGCCCGTGGCGATCGCGCTGATCCTCGGCACGCTGGTCTTCAGGCAGCGCGTACGCGGCGCGTACTTCGCCATCCTGACCCAGGCCCTGGCCGCCGCCATGGTCATCCTGCTGGTCGGCCAGCAGGGCCTGACCGGCGGCACCAACGGCATGACCAACTTCTTCGAGCTGTTCGGCCAGGACCTGGCCGAGGACTCCACGCAGCGGGTGCTCTACCTGGTGGTCGCCACGGTGCTGGGCGTCCTCTACCTCCTCACCCGGCAGCTCGTGAACAGCAGGTACGGCAAGCTCCTCGTCGCGGTCAGGGACGGCGAGGACCGGGTGCGCTTCCTCGGCTACGACCCGGCCCTGGTCAAGACCGTCACCTTCGCCGCGTCGGCGGGCATGGCGGGGCTGGCGGGCGCGCTGTTCGTCCCGGTCGTCGGCATCATCTCGCCCGCGCTGCTCGGCGTGGTGCCCTCGCTGGAGCTGGTCGTCGCCGTGGCCGTGGGCGGGCGGCACGTGCTGGCGGGGGCGGTGCTCGGCGCGGTCGTCATGGGCTACGCCAAGACGGCGTTCAGCGAGCAGTTCGCCGACGGCTGGCTCTACCTGCAGGGCGCGCTGTTCATCCTGGTCATGACGCTGGCGCCGAAGGGCATCGCCGGCATCGCGAGAGGCGTCGCAGGGAGGTTGCGCAGTGCTCGAGCTACGTGACGTACAGGTGGTGTTCGACGGGTTCCGCGCGCTCGACGGCGTCGACCTGACGGTGCCGGAGGGCGAGCTGCGCTTCCTGATCGGCCCCAACGGCGCGGGCAAGACCACGCTCATCGACGTGATCACGGGCCTGACCAGGCCGGCCGCGGGCAGCGTGCGGTTCGGCGGCCACGACCTCGTGGGCCGGAAGGAGCACCAGATCGTCCGGCTCGGGGTCGGCCGCACCTTCCAGACCTCGGTCGTGTTCGAGGAGCTGACCGTGGTCGAGAACCTGGATCTCGCGGCCAGCTTCCGCAAGCCCCTGTGGTCGCTGGCCAGGCGGCGGAGGGGCGTCACCGAGGCCGTCGAGGAGGCCCTGGCCAGGACCGGGCTCGAAGAGCTCGCCGAGCGTTCAGCCGGCGTTCTCTCCCACGGCCAGCGCCAGTGGCTCGAGATCGGGATGCTGCTGGCGCAGCGGCCGCGACTGCTCCTGCTGGACGAGCCCGTGGCCGGCATGTCGAGGGAGGAGCGGGAGCGTACCGGGGAGCTGCTCACCCAGATCGCCGCCGACCACACGGTGATCGTGGTGGAGCACGACATGGAGTTCCTGCGGCGGCACGCCTCGAAGGTGACGGTGCTGCACGAGGGCAAGGTGCTCGTGGAGGGGTCGGTGGACCAGGTCAGCGGCGATCCGCGGGTGCAGGAGGTCTATCTGGGGAGGAGACCCAGCGATGCTGTCAGTGAGCGGCCTTGAGTCGGGGTACGGGCGGGCGCGCGTGCTGTTCGGCGTCTCGCTGGAAGTCGAGCCGGGCCAGCTGGTGTGCGTCATGGGACGCAACGGCGTCGGCAAGACCACCCTGCTCAACACCGTGATGGGCGTGCTGCCCGCGACGGCGGGCCGCATCACGTTCGACGGGCGCGACGTGACCAGGCTGAAGCCGCACGAGCGGGTCCGGCTCGGCATGGGCTACGTCCCGCAGGGCCACCAGTGCTTCCCCCAGCTCTCCGTGCTGGGCAACCTGCTCGTGACCATGGAGGCGGCCAAGGAGCAGCGGGCGGCCATCGACGAGGCGCTGGAGGTCTTCCCCGCGCTCAAGCCGCTGCTGAAGCGGAGCGCCGGGCACCTGTCCGGCGGCCAGCAGCAGCAGCTCGCCATGGCCCGCGCGCTGGTGACCAGGCCCAGGATGCTCATACTCGACGAGCCGACCGAGGGCATCCAGCCCTCGATCATCCTGGAGATCGAGGCCGCCATCGAGCGGCTGCACGCCTCCGGGCTGGCCGTGCTGCTCGTGGAGCAGTACCTGGACATCGCGCTGCGGCTGGCCGACACGTTCGTCATCCTCGACGGCGGGCACGTCGTGCGTACCGGGACCGCCGAGGAGCTGCACCGCGACGACGTACGGCGGCTGCTGGCGGTCTGAGCTGCCCGGGCGGCGCTCAGGCGCTCGGGCGCTCAGCTCAGCGCCAGGAGGGCGCGGGCGTTGGCGCCGCCCTGGCGGTCGCCGGTCGCCTCGAAGACCTCCAGCGCCGCCGCGGCCAGCTCGCGGGCCCGGCCGGTCGCGCCCTCGGCCCGGTTCACCTTGGCCAGGGTGAGCAGGGCCTGCGCGTCGAGCAGCCGGTCGCCCAAGCGCACGGCGATGCCCCTGGCCCGCTCGGCGGCGGCCCTGGCGTCCGGCTTGGCGGCCTGCGACAGGTAGACGGCCGACAGCTCCAGCAGCGTGTCCGCCTGCCGGTGCCGGTCGCCCAGCTCCCCAAGGTGCTCGACGGCCGCCACCAGGCGCTCCACGGCCTCGTCGAGCCGGCCCGCGCGGCGCAGCACCGTGCCGAGCACCCGCTCGGCCTCGGCGGCCTCCCGCTGGCTGCCGGCGCTCTCCAGGCAGGCGAGCAGGGCGCGCTCGGCCTCCTCCAGACGCCCCCGCTCCAGGTGCACGCGGCCGAGCCGGCGCCTGGTGTGGTTGACGTCGCGGGCCCGGCCCCGCCCCAGGAACATGGCCAGCGCCAGCCGCAGCCGCTCGTGCGCCAGATCCCACTCCCGCTCGGCCAGGTGCAGGTCGCCCTGGTCCAGCAGGATGAGCGCCTCGCCCCGGTCGTCGGCCGCCCGCCGCGCCGACTCCAGCGCCACCCCCGTGACGGCCCGCCAGTCGTCCAGGAACCGGTGGCGCTCCAGGTAGGGCCCCAGCAGGTGCGCCAGACGCCAGCACGGGTCGTCCAGCCCGGCCGCGTTCAGGTCGGCGACCAGGCTGACCAGGAACGCCCGCTCGGCCGCCAGCCACTCGACGGACTCCCTGATGTCCCTGGTGGCCACGGCCGTGGCCGGATCGCCCGACACCAGCGAGAACCGTGAGGCCTGCACCCTGGCCAGCACCACGTCCGACAGCCGCTCCAGCACGCCGGGGACCGGCTGCTCGCGGGCGAACAGCCGGGTCAGGTCGTGCAGCCGGTAGCGGATCTGGCCGGCCACGTCGACCCCGTGCGTCTCCAGCAGCCCGGCGTCCACCAGCGCCTCCGCGTGCCCGCCGAGCCGCTCGGTCACCCAGTCCGCGAAGTCGGGCGCGGACAGCGCGCCCAGCCCGCGCAGCGTCCGCTGGGCCGGCTCGGCCAGCCCGTCGAAGCCGATGGCGAACACGCTGCGCACCGCCTGGTCGCCCGCGTGCAGCCCGTCGAGCCGCTCGTGCTCGTCCTCCAGCAGGCCGACCAGGTAGTCGGCGGTCCACTCCGGCCTGGCCGCCAGCCGGGACCCGGCGATGCGCAGCGCGATCGGCAGCGCGCCGCAGAACCGCGCCAGCCTGCGCAGGGCGTCGTCCGCCGACCGGCCCGAGCTCCTGACCAGCAGTTCGAGCGCGTCGCCGTCGTCGAGCACGCCCACGGACAGCCGCCGCGCGCCGGTCAGGCCGCCCAGGGACGACCGGCTGGTCACGACCGTCGGGCAGGACGTCAGCAGCGGCCGCACCTGCGCCTCGCCCGCCGCGTTGTCGAGCAGCACCAGCAGCCTGCGGTTGGCCGCGTACGTGCGGAACAGCCGTTCGCGCTGCTCCAGCGAGGCGGGGATCGCCTGGGCCGGGCAGCCCAGCCAGCGCAGGAAGTCCTCCAGCACCGCCGCGGGCGCCGTCGTCTCGCGCAGGTCCGCGTACAGGATGCCGTCGGGGAAGTCGTCCCGCTGCCGCCAGGCGGCGTGCACGGCCAGCGCCGACTTGCCCGCGCCGGCCTGGCCGTGCACCACGGCCAGGTCGCCGACCACCCGGTCGAGCAGGTCGGCGCGGCCGGTGAAGTCGGCCACGTCGGGCGGCAGCAGCACCGGAGGGCCGGCCGAGACGTGCAGCGAGACGTCGTCGTGCAGCATGCGGTGGTAGAGGAGCTGCAGCTCGGGGTCGGGCTCGATCGCGTGCCCGCCGTCGAGCTGGTCGCGCAGCACCGCGTACGCCGCCAGCGCGTCCACCCGGCGCCCGCTGCGGTAGAGGGCCAGCATGTACTGGCCCCGGAAGCGCTGCCAGAGCGGATGCTGCTTGGTCAGCCGCCGCAGCTCCGCCAGCAGCTCCCGGTGGCGGCCGGCGTCCAGGTCGGCCTGCACCCTGCGCTCCAGCGCCAGCAGGCGCAGCTCCTCCAGCTCCTCGCGCAGCCGCCGCGTCTCCACCCACCGCTCGCCCTCGGGGTCCACGTCCTCCAGGACCTCGCCGCGCCACAGCGCCAGCGCCTCCTCGTAGGACTCCCGGTCCACCAGCAGCCGGAACCTGTCGACGTCGAGCTGCCCGTCGCCCAGGCTCAGGACGTACGAGCCGGAGACGGTCGTGATCACGTCTTTACCGACGAGCTGGCGGAGCTGGCCGACGTATCCGCGGACGAGGGAGTCGGAGCGGTCGCCGCCCTCACGCGGCCACAGCAGCCTGCGCAGCCGCTCGACCGTCATCGGGCGGCCGGCGTTCATCAGGAGCATCGCCAGCAGGTCGCGATGCTTCGGCACGGTCGGGGTGCGATCTCGGCCCTCGCCGTCGCGAACCTCGAGCGGCCCCATGATGCGAAATTCCACGCGACCTTCCTTCGAGGAGGAGACGTCGATCAGAATGGCATACTTGATGGCCGCGCTCACTTCTTCGGACCCGCATCGGCTCGGGCGATACTGGCTGGCCGGCCGGCTCGGCGGGGGCGGCCAGGGCGTCGTCTACGACGCCTACGACGAGGCCGGCGAGCGCGTCGCGGTCAAGGTGCCGCGCTTCGACAGCGCCGAGTCCAGGGCCAGGCTGGCGAAAGAGGCGGCGGCGGCCCGGCGGGTGGCGTCGTTCTGCACGGCCAGGGTGATCGAGGCCCGGACGGACGTGCCCGCCCCCTACATCGTCAGCGAGTTCGTCCCCGGGCCGAGCCTGCGGCAGGTGGTCGCGGAGTCGGGCCCGTACGGCGGGGACCGGCTGCGCCGCCTGGCCATCGGGGTCGCGACCGCGCTGATGGCCATCCACCGGGCCGGGATCGTGCACCGCGACCTCAAGCCGGACAACATCATCCTCGGCCCCGACGGGCCGCGCGTGATCGACTTCGGGGTGGCCCGCGAGGCCGGGCCGACCACGTCGGGGCCGCTCATGGGGACGCCCGGCTACATGGCGCCGGAGGTGCTCGCCGGGCGGGGCGCCACCGGGGCGGCGGACCTGTGGGCGTGGGGGATGGTCGTGCTGTTCGCGGCGCACGGCCGCGACGCGATCGAGCCGGGCGAGCCGATGGCGGCCGTCACCCGCGTGCTCGGCTTCCGCCCCAGCGCCGACGGGCTGCCGGAGCCGCTCGGCCCCCTCGTGACCGCCGCACTCGCCCAGGACCCCGCCGGCCGCCCCGGCGCGAAGGCGGTGCTCCTGGGCCTGCTGGGCGAGGAGGAGGACGAGCAACCCGCCGAGGCCCTGCTGGCCAGGGGCGGCACGCTGGCCGGGGAGCTGACCGGCACGGCGGAGCCCGGCCTCGGCGCGGTCGCGGAGGAGCTGTTCGCCGAGCTGACCGACGCCGAGCGGGCCGCCGTCCCCGAGGTCTTCCTGCGGATGATCGACGGCGACGCGCTCAGGCCGGTCGGCCGCGCCGAGCTGCCCGGCACGGAGGCCGTGGACGCCCTGCTGGCCGTGCTCACCGCCGCGGGCCTGCTCACGCACGGCGGCGACGGGTACGCGCTGGCCCGCCCCGGGCTCGTCCAGGCCTGGCCCAGGCTGCGGGAGTGGGTGGCGGCCAACCGCGACGGGCTGCCCGTGCACCGCCGCCTCGCCGACGCCGCCGCGCTCTGGGAGAGCCACGGCAGGAAGCAGGCGGACCTGCTGCACGGCTCCAACCTGGACAGGACACTCAAATGGGCGGCCACCGAGCGCAGGGACCTCACGCTGGCCAGGCGGGAGAGCGAGTTCCTCGACGCCGCCGCCGCGCAGGTGCGGCTCCGGTCCCGGCGGCGCGGCCTGCTGGCGGCCACCCTGGCCGTGCTGCTCGCGGTCGCGCTCGGCGGGCTCGGGCTGGCCGAGCACCTGCGCAGGGAGACCGGCCGCCAGCGCGACGACGCCCTCGCCAGGGAGCTCGCCCTGCGCGCGGCCGACCTGCGGCAGACGGAGCCGCCGCTGGCCAGGCTGCTGAGCGTGGCGGCCTGGCGGCTGAGCCCCGGGTCGGCCGAGACGCGCGGCGCGCTCTACGACTCGCTCGCGCAGCCGGTGACCGACGCGTTCACCGACCCGTACAACGGGACGGACTCCGTGTACGGGCTCGGCCACGACGGCCGCCGGCTGGTCGCGGTCCAGGAGGGCGTGGCCAGGATCTGGGACGTGCCCGCGCACCGGCAGCTCCGCGAGCTCCCCGGCGTGGGCGCGAGCGTGCGCAAGGCCGCGCTGAGCCCCGACGGCCGCACCCTCGCCCTCCAGGACGACCAGGGCGTACGGCTCTGGGACGTGGCCACGGGCCGCCAGGACGGCGACCGGTTCGGCGGGCCGGGCGACGGGGCGGGGGAGCTGGAGTTCGACGCGACCGGGCGGCTGCTGTCCGTCTCCGAGGGGGTCGCGGCCGTCGAGCGCTGGTGGGACGTCGCCACCCGCCGCCCGCTCACCACCCCGTCGGGCCTCGGCCTCGACGCGGTGAGCGCGGACGGCCGCTACGGCCTGGTGGCCGGCGGCGCGAAGGACCGCGCGCAGCTCTGGGACCTGCGGGCGGGCCGGCGGCTGCCGGCCGGCTGGCTGCCGCTGCGCTCGAACCTCCTGGAGGGCGAGTTCAGCGCGGACGGCAAGGCGCTGGCCGTCACCGCGAACCAGCCGGCGGGCGGCAGCGCGCTGAGCGTCCGCACGCTGCCGGACGGCGCCGTGCTGATGGGCGGCGAGTCGGGGGACGCGGTCGAGTTCGGGTTCGGCGACCGGTTCGTCATCACCTGGGCCTACGGGCAGGATCTCGTGATCAGGCGGCGGCCCGGCGGCGAGATCGTGGTGCGCCGCCGCCCGCCCGGCCCCGTCGCCGATCTCCGCGTGGACGAGGAACAGCGGGTGCTGCGCCTGCTGAGCGACGGCGGGAGCGTCCACACGCTGGACGTCTCCATGCTGTTCGACCCCCAGCTCGCCAGGGGCGACGACCATGGCCGCTTCCTGCTCGGCCCCGGCGCGCGGGCGCTGGCGGCCAGGCAGCTCGACGGGCTGACGCTCAGGGACCCGGCCACCGGCCGGCCGCTCGCGCCCGCGCTGCCGTGGACCGAGCGCCACCCGGCGCTGGCGTTCAGCTCCGACGGCCGGCGGCTTGCCGCCTCCGACGGCCCGACCGTCCGCGTGATCGAGGTGGGCACCGGCAAGGTGTCGGCCGGGTTCGCGGTGCCGGGCGCGAGCGGCGTCGACGCGCTCGCCTTCAGCCCCGACGGCCGCACGCTGGCCGTCTCGCCCGCGGCGGCCGACTTCACGGTCCGCCCGGTCGAGCTGTGGGACCTCGGCCGCCGCTCGCCGCGGCTCGTCACGGCCGTCCGAGGCGGCGCGGTCGCCTTCCGCCCCGACGGGCGGCTGCTGCTGACCGGCATGTCGCCCACGCCGGTCGATCCGGCGACGGGCGCCAGGCTGCCGTCGGGACCCGGGCTCGGGCGGCTCCTGGGCGGCTACGCCTTCAGCCCGGACGGCGCCCAGGTGGTCCTGTCCGGGCCCGACCGGCTCTCCCTCTGGGACGGGGCGCTCAAGACGCAGGCCGGGCTGTTCCCCGCCGTGCCCGGCTCCTCCGTGGGGGAACTGGCCTGGTCGCCGGACGGCCGGACGATCGCCACGTACGAGTCGGGGGCCCGGGTCCGGCTCTGGGACGTACGCGCCCGGCAGCCGCTCGGCCTCGTGTTCGACGGCATGACGGACCTCGCGACGGGCAACGAGTCGATCGCGTTCTCCGCCGGCGGAAGACGGCTCTACAGCGTCGCGTCCGACGGGACGCTGCGCGCGCACGACCTCGACGAGGGGCACATGGCCGCGGCCGTCTGCCGGCGCGCCGGGCGCTCGCTCACCGCCCAGGAGTGGGCCCGCCACCTGCCCGGGATCGAGCCGTTCGGCGTGTGCCCGTAGGGCCGGTCGCTCTCGGGCTTCTGTTTGCCCGACGTCGCCGCCAGGCAAACAGAAGCGGGTTCAGCAGGAGCCCGGGACGGTTTCCCGCTGCACTTCGACGGAGGGCGCCTCGCCCTCGTGCGGCGGCAGCGCGGAGGCGATCATCATGGGATCGTGCGCGGTGCCGCGGATTCTCTCCAGGAAGTCGGCCCACGAGGTCTGCACGGTGAGCGCGGTGATCGAGTACCACTGCCCCGCCATCCCGGGATCCTCGCCTTCGAGCGAGACGGGGACGTCCCACTGCCCGGACGGCCGGACGGTGTCGACCCGGTAGAACCGGGTCTGCTTCGTGCGCGGCAGGCCGGTCGTACGGCGCACCGCGACCAGCAGGGTCGAGCCCTCCGGCAGGGTCGCGGTGCCTCTGACCATGGGACAGGCCGCCGCGGTGGCTCCCGGCCCGGTCGCGGGCGCGGTGATGGCGAGTCTCGACGCGTCCTCCTTGCCCTGCGCCTGGCTGATCCGGACCACGACGCTCGGCAGGCCCAGCGTCGTGGTCATGCCGACGATGGCGGTCGCCCACTTCTTTCTGACGCTCCACATCCGAGGAGCGGACCCGACGTCGTGGTCGGGTTTCCCATTCTTGGCCATCTCCGGTAAATCCCCCAATCTTGGGCGAATCCCCCCGTATTTCACGGAGTGTCCCGATGTATGACATAGGCCAAAGTAGCGCCGTTGTCGGGTTTTACCGACAAATGCTGCGACTTATGAGTCTTTGGCGCGGTTAGTTAGAGGGCGGTTACCACGCACCCGAAATGGGGTAGTGGTTGCCACTACTCATACCCAAGATCGCTCGTGTAATCCCTGGTGAAAGGGTGTATCGAGAGCGACTTGACTGTCTTTCCCGAAGTCGATGATCGGGAAAGAATTGTTACCCGTTCAGGTATTATCGGGAATTGGAGGCGTTAGTCCAGAGTTGCGCCGACTGCACGATTTCCTCAAGGCTGTTGCTGTGCGCGCCGTGCCAGTACACCTGGCCGCATTCCCGGCACCGGCCGTACGCGTCGTAGCTGCGCCTCGTCCCGGACTCCAGCAGCGGCGCCACCTCCTCCTTGGTCACCGGCGCGAGCTCGCCGTTGCACGCCGTGCACCGCGTCCACGGGCGCAGCGAGGGGGAGAAGCGTTCGAGCAGGTCGCGGAGCTGGTCGGCGGGGCGGGAGCCGCGCACGTACGCGCCCAGCCACAGGGCGCGGCGGCGCAGCAGGCCGCGGTCCTGCGTGAGCAGCACCCGGCGCTCCTCGTTGGCCTGGACCACCAGCGCCGGGTCGTCCATGTCGTTGTGATAGGCCGCGTCGAGGCCGAGCAGCCGCAGCCGCCGCGCGAGCGTGCCCAGGTGGACGTCCAGCAGGAAGCGCGGCTCCGCGGGGAGCTGCTGGGGCCTCGGCACCGGATGGATCTCCACGACGTCACCCGGCGTGAGCAGGTAGGAGGGTGCCACGCCAGAGCCCCGCATGATCATCGGGCCCACCTCGGTCAGCGGGATGCCGATCGACTCGACGTGGTGGCCCAGCGTGGAGGTGCCGTCCGGGGTCACCTCCTGCCATTCCGTGCGGCGGCTCGCCGGCAGGAACATCATCAGCTCCGGGGCGATGCGCAGGCGTGCGTCCGGTTCGGTCACGATGTCCATTCTGGTGGACCGGATACCGTGAATTCATGCCGATATCCCGCCGCGCCTTCCTCGGGGCCCTACCCGGGGCCTGCCTGGCGCTCGCCGCCGGGTGCTCGGGCTCCGGCGACGGGCCCAGGGAGCTGCGGCTGGCGACGGGGCTGGCCGGCGGCCCGTACGGCGCGCTCGGGGACCGGCTGGCCGAGGAGCTGCGCCGTGAAGGGATCGGCGTGCGGGTGCTGCGTACCGCCGCCAGCGTCCAGAACCTGACCATGATGACCGACGGCCGCGCCGACGCCGGGTTCTCTCTGGCCGACAGCGCCGACGACGCCGTACGCGTGCGCCACCAGGCGGTCTCCGCGCTGGCCCGGATGTACATGAACTACGTCCACCTGGTCGTCCGCGAGGACGACCGGATCGCCTCGGTCCAGGAGCTCGCCGGGCGGGCCGTGTCGCTCGGCGTGGAGGGCTCGGGCACGGCGGTGACCGCGGCCCGCGTGCTGGCCGCGGCCGGGCTGGAGCGGCCGCCCCAGGTCGTCAGGCTGGGCCTGGACGCCTCGATCGACGCGTTGCGCGGCGGCCGGATCGAGGCGTTCTTCTGGTCGGGCGGCGTGCCCACCCCCGCGCTCGCCTCGCTCGACGGCATCCGGCTCGTGCCGCTGGAGTCGCTGGTGCCGGTGCTGCGCCGCGGGTTCGGCCCCGTGTACGAGCACGCGTCCGTCCCCTCGGGCGCGTACGGCGCGACCCGGCCCGTCGCGACCGTGGGCACCCCCAGCTACCTGATGTGCCGGACCAGCCTCCCCGACGACCTGGCCCACACCATCACCGAGACCCTCTTCCGCGCCCGCGACCGCCTCCAGGCCCCCTCGGCGCCCGGCGGCCGCCTCGACGAGCGCTACGCCATCGGCACCGGCGTCGTGCCCCTCCACCCCGGCGCCGCCCGCTACTACCGCTCGGTGTACGGCTGACCCAGACGCTGTTACGCCCGATCCGTGCCCGCCCGATCCGTGCCCGCCCGATCCGTGCCCGCCTGGCCGGTGCCAGCCCGATCCGTGGCGTCCAATGGATCCGGGTGCGCCTGATCCAGGCGCAGCTCCACGACCAGCCCGTGCGGCACGGCGGGCAGCAGCCGCAGGCCGGCCCCGCACGCCCTGGCCAGCTCGGCCGCGATGGCCAGGCCCAGCCCGCTGCCCGGCACGTTGGCGTGGGCACCGGAGCGCCAGAACCGGCCCAGCGCCTCCGACCGCTCCTCCTCGCTCAGCCCCGGCCCGTCGTCGGCCACCCGCAGCACCCCGTCCAGCAGGGTCACGGTCACCGTGCCGCCCTCGGGGACGAACTTCTGGGCGTTGTCCAGGGCGATGTCGGCGATCCTGGCCGCCGCCTCGGGAATCTCCGCGGCCTCGGGAACGTCCAGCTCCAGCCGCACCCCCTTCGCCGCGTACACCTGGCTCTTATACACATCTCCGAGCCCACGAGACCCTAAGACAGCTCGTATGCCGTCTTCTGCTTGAAAAAAAAAACAGCATCAGCGCGAGACTTCGTCAGCACCCAGGTTGGGCGCAGCGTCCGGGT
>NZ_VCKX01000342.1 GCF_005889725.1 Nonomuraea zeae | reverse complement strand
CGCCGCGGCCGGCCGCGTCGCGGCCCCCCGCACCCCCGCCGAGGTCACGCTCGCGGAGATCTGGGCCGAGGTCCTGGGCGCGTCCCCCGGAGAGGTCGGCGTCGACGACAACTTCTTCGCTCTCGGCGGCGACTCGATCCTCGGCCTCCAGGTCGTCTCCCGGGCCAGGCGCGCGGGCCTGAGCCTGACCGCCAAGCAGATCTTCCGGCACCAGACCATCGCCGACCTGGCCGCCGTGGCCGCCGCCGAGTACGCGCCGGCCACGCCCGCGCTCCCGGCCGTCGGCGACGTCCCCATGACCCCCATCCAGCACTGGTATCACGAGGAGTTCCCCGATGGCGCGACGCACTTCAACCAGTCGATGTTCCTGGAGCTCGCTCCCGACGCCGACCCCGGAGCCCTGCGCGCCGCGTTCGCGGCGGTGCTCGATCACCACGACGCGCTCCGGCTGCGCGTCGAACACACCGGCGGCGGCCTTCGGCAGCGCTACGCGCCCGCCGAGACGGCCGAGGTGCTCCGGGCGGTAGACCTGGCGGACCTGGACGACGCCGGACGGGAGCGCGCCGTGCGCGCGGCCGTCCTGGAGGCGCAGCGCGGGATGCGGCCCGACACCGGCCCGCTCATCCGGGCCGTCCTGTTCACCTCCGGCCCCGGCCACGCGGCCCGCCTGTTCGTCACCGTCCACCACCTCGTCATGGACGGCGTCTCCTGGCGGGTGCTGCTGGGCGACCTGGCCGCCGCCTGCGAAGGGCGCGGGCTGGAGCCCAGGTCCAGCTCCTACCGCGACTGGTCGGCCCGGCTGAGCGAGGCGGCCTCGGCCGGCAGGTTCGACGCCGAGCTGCCGTACTGGACGGCCGCCGAGCGGCGCATCCAGGACGCGCCACCGCTGCCCGTGGACGGCGAGGGGGAGAACACCGTCGGCGCGGCGCGCACCGTGACCGTGCGGCTGAGCGCCGAGACCACCCGCGCCCTGCTGCGCGACGTGCCCGACGTCTACCGCACCCAGATCAACGACGTGCTCCTCAGCGCCCTGGCCACGGTCCTCGCCGCTTGGACCGGCGGCGACACCGTCCCGGTGGAGATGGAGGGGCACGGCCGCGGGGACCTGTTCGACGACGTGGACCTCTCCCGCACCGTCGGCTGGTTCACCAGCCTGTATCCCGTCGCCCTGACCCTGCCGGCCCGGCGGGACTGGGGGAGCGTGCTCAAGGCCGTCAAGGAGGGGCTGCGCGCCGTCCCCGCCTCCGGCCTCGGTTACGGCGTCCTGCGCTACCTCGCCCCCGGCGGCACGCTGGGCACCGGCCGCGGCTGCCAGGTCGGGTTCAACTACCACGGCCGGTTCGACCTGACCACCGGCGACGACGGCCTGATCCGCGGCTGGCTGCCCAGCCCCGTCCCCGACCGGAGCCCGGACCTGCCGCGCCAGAACCTCATCGAGATCACCGGCATGGTGCGCCAGGGCCGGCTCGCCTTCGACTGGGAGTACGCCGCCGGCATCCACCACGAGGAGACCATCGCGCGGCTCGCCGCCCGGTTCGTGGCCGCCCTCGCCGAGATCGCCGAGCACTGCGCCACCCCCGGCGCGGGCGGGCGCACCCCGTCGGACTTCCCCCTCGCCGGGCTCGACCAGGAAGGCGTGGACGCGATCGCCGGCGACGGCCGGTCCGTCGAGGACGTCTACCCGCTCACCCCCATGCAGAGCGGGCTGCTCTTCCACTCGCTCGGCAAGCACGAGAGCGACATCTACTACACGCACTTCGGCCTGGTGCTCGACGGCGTCGCCGACCCCACGGCGCTCGCCGCCGCCTTCCAGCGCGTGGTGGACCGCACCACGATCCTGCGCACCGCCGTCACCGGCGAGGACGTGGGCGTCCCGCTCCAGGTGGTCTACCGCGACGTCCTGCTGCCCGTCACCCAGCACGACTGGCGCGGGCTCGCCCCGGACGAGCAGCGCGAACGCACGCGGCTGCTGTGGGAGGAGTGCGCCCGCGAGGAGCTCGACCTCGCCACCCCGCCGCTCATGGGCCTGCACATCGCCCGCCTGTCGGACACCAGCGTGCAGATCCTGTGGTCATCGCACCACATCCTGCTGGACGGCTGGAGCTTCGCCGACGTGCTGTCGGAGGTGTTCGAGGAGCACGCCGCCCTCACCGGGGGGCCAGTCACCCCGCCCAAGGCCCGGCGGCCGTACCACGACTACCTGCGCTGGCTCTCCGAGCAGGACGAGAGCGCCGCGGCCGGGTACTGGACCCGGACGATGGCCGGGTTCACCGCGCCGAGCCCGCTGCCGTACGACCGGCCCCCGGTCCGCGCCCACCAGTCGCGGGACACCGCCTGCCTGAAGCTGGAGCTGCCGCCCGAGCGCACCCGGCGGCTGGAGCGCTTCGCCCGCGACGCCCGCGTGACCGTGAACACCCTGATCCAGGGCGCCTGGGCGGCGGCGCTGTCCCGTTACGGCGGCGAGCGGGACGTGTGCTTCGGCACCACGGTCTCCGGCCGCCCCGCCGACCTGGCGGGCTCCGACGAGATGATCGGCCTGTTCATCAACACGCTCCCGGCCCGCGTCCGCGTGGACCGCGACCTCGACGTGCTGACGTGGCTGCGCCGCATCCAGGAGCAGCAGGTGGACGCCCGCCAGTACGAGTACGTCTCGCTCGCCCAGGTCCGCCAGTGGAGCGAGATGCCGCCCGGCAGCAACCTGTTCGACAGCGCCGTGGTGTTCGAGAACTTCCCCTACGACGACCAGGCGGCCGGCCGGAACGGGCTGAGCATCCGCGAGCTGACCAGCGTGGAGACCTCCAACTACGCTCTGACCTGCGTCGCCCACATGACCGACACGCTCGCCATGCGCCTCGGCTACGACCCCGGACTGTTCGACGAGGACACCGTGCGCGGCTTCGCCGACCACCTGCTGCACCTGCTGGACGCCATGGTCACCGGCGCGGACCGGCCGCTGCGGGCCCTGCCAGTGGCCGGGGAGGCCGAGCTGCGCAGGCTCCTGGTGGAGTGGAACGACAGCACGAGCGGCTACCCGGAGCGCTGCCTGCACGACCTCGTCGCCGAGCAGGCCCGCCGCGTCCCCGAGGCGCCCGCCGTGGTGTGCGCCGGCGAGCGGCTGACCTACGCCGAGCTCGACGCCCGCGCGAACCGGCTCGCCCACGAGCTGGCCGGGCACGGCGTGGGACCGGAGGTGCCCGTCGGGATCTGCCTCGAAGGCGGCCTCGACATGGTGACGGCGGTGCTCGGCGTGCTCAAGGCGGGCGGCGCGTACGTGCCGCTCGACCCCTTCTACCCGAGCGACCGGCTGGCCTACATGGCCCGCGACACCGCGATCCCGGTCCTGATCACCCAGTCCCGCCTGGCCGACCGGCTGCCCCCCACCCAGGCCGAGGTCATCTGCCTGGACGAGCGGGCCGAGGCCATCGGCCGGCATCCGGACACCGCCCCCGAGGCCGCCGTCACCCCCGGCAACCTCGCGGTGCTCGTCTACACCTCCGGCTCCACCGGGCAGCCCAAGGCCGCGATGCTCACCCATCGGGGCCTGGTACGGCTGGTGCTCGCCTCCGGCGCGCACACCTTCGGCGGCGCCGGCACCATAGCCCAGCACCACTCCATCTCCTTCGACGCCTCCCAGAACGAGCTGTGGAACGCGCTGCTCACCGGGGCCTGCCTGGTGGTGCAGCCCGGCGACTTCCGCTCGGTGGACCAGCTCGACGACTTCCTGCGGACCTACCGGGTGTCGGCGATGTCGTTCGCGGCCGGGTTCTTCCACGCCATCGCCGACACCGATCCGGGCATCCTGTCCGGGCTGCGGAAGGTCGTCGTCGGCGGCGAGGCCCTGTCGCCCGCCCACTGCGCCCGGGTCAAGAAGGCGCTGCCCGGCCTGGAGATCGTCAACGCCTACGGCCCCACCGAGTGCTCGGTCACCGCGTCCTGCTTCCCCGTGGACGAGATCGCGGCGGGCGACGGCACCGTCCCCATCGGCCGGCCGGTCGCCCACGCCCGGATCTACCTGCTGGACGGCGACCTGAACCCGGTCCCCGCCGGCGTCGCTGGGGAGGCCTACATCGCCGGTGACGGCGTCACCCGCGGCTACTGGGCGCGGCCGGCGATGACCGCCGAGCGGTTCGTGGCCGACCCGTTCGGCCCGCCGGGATCGCGCATGTACCGCACGGGCGACCTGATGCGGTGGCGATCGGATGGCACCCTGGAGTTCGTCGGCAGGACCGACGACCAGGTCAAGGTCCGCGGCTTCCGGATCGAGCTGGGCGAGATCGAGCAGGCGGTCACCCGGCACCCGGCGGTCGCCCAGGCCGCGGTCGTCGTCCGCGAGGACCAGCCGGGGCACCGGCGCCTGGTGGCCTACGTCGTGGCCGAGGCGGGCACCGGGATCGAGCCGCGGGAGCTCGGCGGCTTCGTCGGCGGCCGGCTGCCCGAGTACATGGTGCCCGCGGCGTTCGTCGTGCTCGACCGGCTCCCGCTCACCTCCCACGGCAAGGTGGACCGGCGCGCGCTGCCGGAGCCCGGCCAGGACGAGGCCGGGCGGCCCTACCTCGCCCCCCGCACGCCCGCGGAGGAGGCCATGGCCGCCATCTGGGCGAAGGTGCTGGGCGTCGAGCGGGTCGGCGTGCGGGACAACTTCTTCGAGCTGGGCGGCGACTCGATCCTCAGCATCCAGGTGGTCTTCAGGAGCCGGCAGGCGGGCCTGCCCATCTACTCCAGCGACCTGTTCCGCCACCAGACCGTCGAGGAGCTGGCCGCAGCGGCGGGCACAGTGGCGGGCACAGCGGCAGGCACGGGCGCGCCCGCCCAGGCCGCGCAGGCGCCGGTCGAGGGCGAGGTGCCGCTGACCCCGATCCAGCGGGAGTTCCTGAGCACGCACACCGTGGCCCCCCACCACACCGTCCAGTCCGTGCTGGCCGAGCTTGCGGAAGGCGTCGACGAGGCCGCACTCCGCACCGCGCTGGCGGCCGTCCTCCGGCAGCACGACGCGCTGCGCATGCGCTTCGTGCGGGAGGACAGCCACTGGACGCAGTACAACGCGCCGGAGGAGTCGGCCGAGGTGCTGAGCCGGCACGACCTGTCGGCGCTACCGGAGGAGGAGCTGGCCGGCGCGATGGACGCGCTGGCCGTGGCGGCCGACTCGTCCATGGACCTGGCCGGCGGCCCGCTGCTGCGGGCGCTGCTGTTCGACCTCGGGCCCGGCCGGCGGCCGTGGCTGTTCATCACCGTGCACCACCTGGTGGTGGACGCCGTGTCCTGGCGGGTGCTCAACGACGACCTGGACACCGCCTACCGGCAGGCCGCGGCAGGCGAGCCCGTGGACCTGGGGCCCAAGACCTCGTCGTTCCAGCAGTGGGCGCGCCGGCTGGTCGAGCACGTCGCGGGCGGCGGGTTCGGCGAGGAGGTGGCGCACTGGTCGGCGGTGCCGGAGAGCACGCCGCTGCCGATCGACCGCGAGGGCGAGAACGTCGTCTCCTCCCGGCGGATCCTGCGGGTCTCCCTGGACGAGCGCGAGTCGGCGGCACTGCTCCACCTGGCCCCCGGCGTCTTCCGTGCCCGCGTCAACGATGTGCTGCTCAGCGGCCTGGCCTGGGCGCTGTGCCGGTGGACGGGCGAGGACCGGCTCGTCATCGAGCTGGAGGGCCACGGCCGGGAGGAGATCTTCGACGACATCGACCTGTCCCGCACGGTCGGCTGGTTCACCAGCTCCTATCCGGTCCTGCTGGACATGCCCGCCCTCGCCGATCCGGCCTGGCCCGCCGTGGTCAGGTCCGTACGCCGCTCCCTGCGTGCCGTGCCCGGCAACGGGCTGGGCTACGGGGCGCTGCGCCACCTCGGGGACACCGAGCTGGCCGGGCGCCGCTCACCCGAGGTGCTGTTCAACTACCACAGCCAGATCGACGAGATCACCAGGACCGATGGCAGGTCCCTCTACCACGCCTTCCACGACACCGTCGGCCAGGAGCAGGACCCCGGCGAACGGGTGCTGCACCTGCTGGAGGTGGTCGGCGCGGCCGAGGGCGGTGCGCTCGCCTTCGACTGGCACTACTCCGAGGCCCTGCACGACAGGGGGACCGTCGAGCGGGTCGCCGGGGACTTCCTGGCCGCGCTGCGCTCGATCGCCCGCTCCTGCGACCCGACGATCGAAAGGTGAGGCCCGTACGTGGATGACATCACCGCACGGCTGGCGCCCCTGCTGCGCCGGCACCGTGTCCCCGGAGCGCAGCTCGCCGTACGGTGGCGGGGGCGGACGTTCACCGCCGAGGCGGGTGAGGAGAGCAGCGGCGCCGGCCGCCCGGTCACCGGCCGGTCGGCGTTCCCGCTCGGCTCGCTCACCAAGCCGTTCACCGCCACGCTGGCGATGATGCTGGTCGCCGACGGCGACCTCGACCTCGACGAGCCGCTGGCCGCCTACCTGCCCGGGCTCCGGCCCGGGGCGGGGCGGGCGACCCTGCGCCAGCTGCTCAGCCACTCGGCCGGGTTCCCGGCCAACGTGGAGGAATCGGCGGCGGGCCTGACCCGCCGCCGCTGGGCGGAGACGACCGCGGGCGCGGTGCATCCGCCAGGCTCCGCCTTCTCCTACTCCAACGCCGGATACCTCCTGGTGGCGCACCTCATCGAGGACCTCACCGGGATGAGCTGGCGGGCGGCCGTGGAGTCGTTCCTGCTGCGCCCGCTGGGCATCGAGCCGCTGTTCGCGGTCGGCGCCCGGCGGGCGGCGGGCGGCAGGCCCGCGGCCGACGGTCACGTGGTGCGGCCGGGCGGCGTGGCGCTGCCGATCGCCGAGCAGTCGGTGACCGCGCTGGAGGAGCCGGTCGCGGGGCTGGCCGGGAGCGCGTCGGATCTGCTCGCGCTGGCCGCGCTGCACCTGCCCGGCCACGAGGGCCCCGGCCTGCTGGACCCCGCGAGCGCCGCCGAGATGCGCCGCGACCAGCTCTCCGGCCTGTCCGCGGGCGCGTTCGGCCTGGCGGACGGCTGGGGCCTCGGCTGGTCCCTGTACGCCACGGCGTCGGGGACGTGGTTCGGCCACGACGGCACCGGCGACGGCGCCTGGTGCCACCTGCGGGTGCAGCCGGAGACCGGGGCGGCGGTCGCGCTGACCACCAACGGCAGCAACGGCGCCGCCCTGTGGGAAGCGCTGGTGGAGGAGCTGCGCGCAGCCGGGCTGGACGTCGGCCACTACCCCCTGGGGGCGCTCGCCGGCGCGGGCACGCCCCTGTCGGGCGACGCGCCCGCGAACACCGGATGCGCGGGCCGGTACGCCAACGGCTCCTGGACCTGCGCCGTGGAGGCGGCGGACGGCGGGCTGTACCTGTCCGTCGGGTCGGGACCGCGGTGGCGGCTGCGCTGCTTCGAGGACCTGCGCTTCACCACGGAGGGCTCGGACGCCGGGTCGATGCCCTACATCGGCCGCTTCCTCCGCGATCCCGGCTCGGGGACGATCGAGCTGGTGCAGATCACCGGCCGGCTGGCCCGGCGCCATGGCTGACGCTCTCCAGCAGATCCTCCCCGATCACGGGGAGGATCTGCTCCTTCATGTCGTGGATGAAGAAGTGGCCGCCCTGGTAGAGGCGCGTCCGGCACTCGGCAGTGGTCTGCCGGTCCCACTGCCGCAGCTCCTCGGGGGTGGCGTACTCGTCGTCGCTGCCGCCGAAGACCGACATCGGGCAGGCGAGCGGCGGCTCTGGACGGTAGCGGTAGGTCTCGGCGACGGTCATGTCGGCGCGCAGCATCGGCAGCAGGGCCTCGAACAGGGCCGGGTCGTCCAGCAGCTCCGGAGGCGTCCCGCCGGTGGCGCGCAGCCACCGCGCCAGCTCCGGCGTGGGCGCGTCGTGCACGAGCCGCCCGCGGAGTGGCAGCTGGGGCGCGGACCGGCCGGAGACCAGCAGCCTGGCCGGCTCGCCGAGCCCGGTGCGCCGGAGCCACCGGCAGCTCTCGAAGGCGATGAGCGCGCCCATGCTGTGGCCGAACCAGGCGTGCGGCCGGTCCAGCAGCGGCGCGACGCCCCGCACCAGCTCGGGCACGAGCTCCTCGGCCGAGGTGTAGGGAGTCTCCCCGTAGCGCATCTCGCGGCCCGGCAGCCGCAGGGCGACCACCTCGATCTCGGGCGCGAGTAAACGCGCCCACGTCCGGTAGACGCCCGCGCCGCCGCCGGCGTGGGGCGCGCAGAAAAGCCGCATCCGCGGCTGCTGAATAATGCCCCAGCGGACGTCCCATCCGCTGATGGACGTCATTTTCACGGCCTGGTTGCCGGCCATTTTCCTCATCGGTCGCCCTCTCGGGTCGGAAGTGTCGCGGGCGGGGCAGCGCGCGGGAGAATCCGCAGGCAGCCAGGGCAGTATCGTCTCCTCCGCAGTGATCCGAGTCCACATTTTTGAATTATACGGAAAATACGCAGGTCGCCATTTCCGAGCCCTTGTGGTGATTCTTTCGACAGCTATTATCAGTGTTATTCCACTGCTGAGCGAGGTGCTTTATGACCGTGATACAGAGTCCGCCGCTGATCGAGATGGGGAATCTCACCCAGTACGAATACCTGGCCCTGAACAGTCCACTCAACCTGTCCGACGGCCACGCCCGCCAGGAGCTCACCCCCAGCCAGTCGAGGATCATCGAGGAGCTGCCGAGCCTGTGGGCCGACGCCATCAAGCGGCCGGTGAGCGAGGTGGAGGCCGACGCCCGCAGCGCCTTCTTCGGCCTGTTCGGCCAGCACAGCTATCCCCGGGGCGAGGGCCGGGTGCTGGCCTGCTACTCCTCGTCGGTGGCCATGGAGATCTTCGCCAGGTCCCTGGCCGGCGTGAGCGACGCGATCGGCCTGATCCACCCGACCTTCGACAACATCCCCGACATCCTCCGCGGCGTGGGCCTCCGGCTCGTACCCGTCGAGGAGGAGGTCCTGCACGAAGGAGAGTTCGACCCCTATCTGATGACCCAGGTCGGCGCCATCTTCGTCACGACGCCCAACAACCCGACCGGCCGCGTGGTGTCCGAGGAGCGGCTGCGCATCCTGGCCGAGCAGTGCGCCATGTACGACGTGGTGCTGGCGCTGGACACGTGTTTCCGCGGGTTCGACACCCGTGCCCACTACGACCACTACGCCGTGCTGGAGGAGAGCGGCTGCCGCTGGGTGGTCATCGAGGACACCGGCAAGCTGTGGCCCACGCTCGAGCTCAAGATCGGCTGGCTGGTCTCGCCCGAGCACGTGGGCCTGCCGCTGGAGAAGGTGTACTCCGACATCCTGCTCGGCGTGTCGCCGCTGGTGATGTCGATGGTGCGGCGCTTCGCCGAGGACGCCGCGGGCGGCGGCCTGGCCGAGCTGCACGACTTCATCGCCGGCAACCGGGCGCTGGTCCGCGCGGCGCTGGCCGACCTGCCCGAGGTCGAGTTCCTCGATCCGGACTCGCGGGCCAGCGTCGAGCGGGTCGGCATCGGGTCCCGCTCCAACCTGGCCGTATGGTCGGCGCTGAGCGAGCACAACGTGTTCGCCCTGCCCTGCCAGAAGTTCTTCTGGGCCGATTCCGCCCGCGGCGAGGGCATCCTGCGCATCGCCCTGGCCCGGCCGCCGGCGGCGCTCGCGATCGGCGCGGCGACCCTGCGGACCGTCCTGTCGGAGATCTGATCGGCATGGCCGGGGAGTTGGCCGGACCACTGTCCCACCACAGGCGGTGGTACCCGGACGTGGTGCAGCAGGTGGCCCCGCCGAAGACGTTCGACCTCGGCCCGGGCTACCTGGAGCCGGCGCTGCTGCCGGTCGACCTCCTCCGCCAGGCCTACGCCGACGCGCTGGCCGAGTTCGGCTCGGCCGCGCTCAGCTACGGCCCCAACGCGGGGGCGCTGCCCCTGCGGACGCTGCTCGCCGACCGCCTCGGCCCTCCGTGCACGCCCGACCACATCATGGTGACCTCCGGCACGTCCCACGCGCTCCACCTGATCGCGGCCGTCCTGTTCCGGCGCGGCGACCTCGTCCTCGTCGAACAGGTCGGCTACGACCTCGGCCACGCCATCCTCTCCGACAGCGGCCTGCGCCTGCGGGCCGTCCCCATGGACGCATCCGGCATGGTGCCGGAGGCGCTGGACCGGGAGCTCGGCGCGGCCGGGGGGAGCCGGACGTTCGTCTATCTCAACCCGACCTTCCACAACCCCACGGGGATCCTCGTGCCGTCCGCACGGCGGCGCGAGCTCATCGAGGTCGCGTCCCGGCACGAGGCGATGATCGTCGAGGACGACGCGTACGCGGAGCTGGCCCTGGGCCGGAGCGGCATGCCTGACTCCATGGCCGGCCTGTCCGGATACCGCGGGGTGATCCGGCTGGGCTCCTTCTCCAAGTCCCTGGCCCCCGGCCTGCGCCTCGGCTGGCTGGCGGCCGATCCGGGGACGGTGGCCAGGATCCAGGCCCACGGGGTGTTCGACAGCGGCGGCTCGCCGAACCACCTGGCCTCGCTCGCGGTGACCACCCTGCTGATGAACGGGTCCTACGACTGGCACCTGAACTGGCTCAGGTCCTGCCTGCGGGCCCGGCGGGACGTCCTCGTCGACACCCTGCGGGCCGGCCTGGGGGAGGAGTTCACGTTCGACCGGCCGGGAGGCGGCTTCTTCCTCTGGCTGAACGCGGAGGGCGGGCAGGACGAGCAGGCGCTGCTGACCAGCGCCCGCGACGCGGGCGTGATCGTCAATCCGGGCTCGCGGTTCGGCCGGACCGCGAGCCCCGGGATCAGGCTGGCCTTCAGCTTCAACTCGCCCCGCAGACTGGCTGCCGCGGCACACAGGCTGGCCGCGGCCTGGAACCCGACAGATCGGACACATTCATGCACCTGACAGAACCGCCGGAACTCCGCGGATACAGCCTTCCGCTGTCGCCCTCGGGGCGGGCGGCCATGGTCAGCCCGCCCCCGTGGTACTTCTCGGGGGACGTGATCATGGTCGAGTACCGCGCCGACCCCGAGGCGGCGGCGGCCTTCTTCCCACCCGGGGTGGACCCCGGGCCGGATCCCGGGGCCGCCGCCGCCGTCTTCGCCCACTGGCACTGGCGCTCGGAGACCGAGAAGGAGGCCGACGACCCCGCGCGCAACCAGTTCAACGAGTTCCTGATCCTGCTCGGCTGCTCGGCGGAGGGGCGCCCGATGGCGCGCTGCCCCTACGCCTGGGTGGACGAGGCCATCCCGATGGCCCGTGGCTGGATCCAGGGCATGCCCAAACAGTTCGGCGCCGTCCACCTGACCCATCCGAAGCCCATCGGCCGCACCGGCCCGCACCTGGCCGAGGGCGGCGTCTTCCGCGGCGTCGCCTCCCAGTACGGCGCCCGCATCGCCAAGGCGAGCGTCACCCTGACCGTCCGGGGCGGCGACCCGCCCCTGCTGCACACGGTGCCGCTCGTCCACACCCGGCACTTCCCCGCCTGGGCGCCGGCGGACGAGCCGGTGTCGCAACTGGTCGCCTCAGAGGTCAAGGACGTGGAGTTCGGCGAGATCTGGGAGGGAGAGGCGAGCCTGCACTTCGCCGACGACCTCCCCGACGATCTCGCCACGCTCGCTCCGCTCCAGGTGGGCAGCGGTTTCGTCTTCTCCTACGCCGAGACGCTGTGCCACGGCCGGATGCTTTTCGCAGGTGAGGCAGTGCAGGGATAGGCCAGAGGTAGCGGCCCCGTAAAGGATCCAACCATGAGATCAAGACAAGCGATCGCCGCCACCTTCATCGCCCTCTTCGCCCTCCTGAGCTTCGGAACCGTCGCCGCCAACGCAACGACGACCTCTCAGTGCACGCAGTACGACCCGCCCTGGGGAATGTGTTAGGGCACCGCTCGTGCGAGGCTCGCCAACCCTTCTTGAGCGCGGGCGGCCCCCACGTCGTCGCCGAGCGCGTGGTACAGCGCCCGGGCTGTCGTGTACTCGGCCGCCGCCAGCGTCATCTCTCCGCATTTGACATATTCCGAGGCCAAGGCGTACCGCGCCTTGGCCTCCGTACGCCGGTCACCGGCGATCTGCGCCAGCTCGCACCCTTCCAGCAGATTGAGGAACCCAGCGTGACGCCCACCC
>NZ_VCKX01000341.1 GCF_005889725.1 Nonomuraea zeae | reverse complement strand
AGTGTGTATAAGAGACAGAGACCATGCCGGCGGGGATGATCCGGTCGATGGTGCCGGACACCTCCCTGGCGGCGACCGACGGCGGGCTCGGGACCGACTGGTTGGGCGGATTCCTCTGTACGGCCGGGCTCTTGCGCACCTCGACGGAGATCCTGATGCCCTGGCGTACCTCCGCTTGGGGGCCGTTGAACGAGGCCACACGCTCGACCCGGGTCTGCTGCAGGTTGCTCGCGCCCGTGCTGGTGTGTCCACGGTCGGTGGTCGCGGCACCCGACTCGGCGCTCACCGCCCCCTTGAAGCTGGGGCTGCCGGTCGTGCTCGCCGATTCGGAGGTGTTGTCTTCGAGCATGGTGTAGCGCTGCAAGATCTGGCCGTAGTCGAAGATCTCACCCCGATACGCCACGTCGGGACCGAGCTCAACTCGTACGGTGATTTCGAGCAGGTCCTCGACCCCGTCGACCCTGACGACGTAGTCGCCGCCGGGTGAGTCCGGGTCCAGCAGGTCGTCGATCTTCCCGAGCCAGGTTTCGCGGGAGTAGTCGGTCGCGAGTGCCTGCCACAGCTCGGTGTCCTGATCGAGCGCACCCGGCGCCACCTCGTTGACCGCCGACACGATCTGGCTCAGCAGCTCCACCTCGGTGTCCGGCTCGGTGGCCGGATGGAGGCTGACCTGCTTGACGGTACTCATGCCGATGGAGTCGCCGTAGGCCGGCGCCAGCTCGGCGGGGACCTCGCCGTTCTCCAGCCGCTGGGCGGCGGCCAGCAGGTTGTCCAGCACATGAAGGTAGAACTCGGGCCTGCTGAGCATGCGCTCGCGGGTCTCGGCGGCCTTCTCGCTCGGCTGCCCCGCAGGGACGCCCGGCGGCATCAGCTCGATCAGCCTGTTCTCCGGGAACAGTTCGAGCAGCGCCCGCAAAGCCCCATGCCTGGTATGCCCCGAGGTGAGCGGGACACCGGGCACGTCAGGCCGGCCCGCATTGGTGCCTCTCGCCTGGTCCAGGTCCTGGAGGTAGCGGGCCATGAACCTGATCGCGATCCGGCGGCCGAGCTTCAGGTTGCCGTTCATCAGCCGTTCGGCCGCGTCGGCCGCCTGGTGCAGGGGCAGCTGCACCTCCCCGCTCGCGTAGAGGTCGAGCGCGTCACGTTCGGCGAGCAGGTAGATGACGGTGCCGTCGCTCAGTTCGGTGGTCTCGGCGTCGGCGCCGGAACCCACGGTCAGCTCCGGCGTGACGTCCATGGCGAAGGCGTACTTCTTGCTCGTGTCGATGCCCAGCCGCTCCGGTCCGGCGATGACCTTCCCCTCACGGGTGGTGGTCGTCGACCAGGAGCCCGCGGCGCCTTCCTCGGAGCCCGTGGTGCCGTGCAGCGGACCTCCGGCGGTGACCCCGCCGCCCTTCGTCGTGCTTCGTTGGGTAGAGCCGGCGTGGGAGCCGAGCGTGAGGTTGATGTCGCCGACCACCAGGTCGGTGGCGGACAGGAAGCGGGACTCGCCCGGCGTCAGGCGCAGGGAGACGGGCTGGTGCCGCAGTCCCCCTAACATGGTCGGGGTGTGCACCCCGGTCCGGAGGCCGGAGGTGAACACCTCGGGGTGACTGATCAGGCCGCGTACGTTGAAGAACGCCGCCAGGTGCTGGAACTGCGGCGAATCGCGGTCGAGCCGCGTGGCGAGCCGGTTCGCGGCTTCCGTCGCCACGGCGCCGGCGTCGAGATGGGCGATCGTGGCCAGCCGCAGAGCCGCCGGCGAGGTCGGATGGCGCGGGCTCTCCGGCCGGGGGTGTCCGTCCGCGGACGGCGAGAGCGGCAGCAGGTCAGCGGGGAGCAGGACGCGCGCGTCGCCGGCCTCGTCCTCCACCACGGGCTCCGCGTGGTCCGGGCCGGTCAGCCGATCGACGCGGATGGTGTGCGGGATGCGGAGGACCGCGGTCAGTCCACCGCCCTCGATGAGCTTCACCTGGTTGACGGTGCTGCCCGTGGTGGTCGTGATCTGGTTGCCCTTGCCGTAGCTGAAGCCGGCGTTCGCCGTCCCCGCCCAGTCGAGGCCGGGGTCGTTCTTGAACTCGGGTCCGGCCTGGACCGAGCCGGTCAGCGTTGACCCGTGCTTGCGGGTCACGGAGTAGGTGTCCGAGCCGATGTCCAGGTTCACCACCGGCTCGGCGCTCGTCACGCCCTGGTAGGCGATCTGGGTGAAGTCCTGCTCCAGAGTGATGCGCAGGGTGTAATGCTCGGCCGCGCGGCCCCACCGGTGATGGACGAGGTTGATGAACAGGCCCTCCTGGGCCGCCTGGTCGTAACCGGTCTCCAGACGTTCTGCGGAGAACTGCTCGGCGACCAGTTGTTCGTTGGCGATCTGGCTCGCCCTCACCACGGGGGAGGCGGAGTAGACAGGGACGCCGTTCACGAGCTGAGGCAGCACGCCCTTGCCCCGCAGATATCTCTCGACCTCGGCGCGGACCGAGTCCATGCCGGTGACCTGCTGAACCAGTGCCGGGCCGGCGCCACGGGTCTGTCCCGGGTCGTCGCCGTACCAGGTGGGCGGCTCGCCGACCCTGCCTGGCGGGTCGGCCTCGTCGGGATCGTCCCTCAACAGGATGGTCCCGTCCGCGGCGCGCCCGGTCTCCGCCTCGGCGTCGACCGGCAGGCCGTAGCGGTAGGCGTCCGGCTCGGGAATGCGGAACAACCCGGCGCTCTGTTCGGGGGGCAGGGTGACTGGGGCCGCGCCGACCAGCTGAACCGTCACCGTGTGCGTCAGGTCCAGCACGTAGCCCTGGGTGTGGCCCGCCCACCGCTGCACGCTCGGATGGATGGCCGTCGCGTTCACGCTGGTGGACGCCGCGGCCGACCGCGACGGAGTGAGGCTCCCGGTGAGCTTCCCGCCCCACTCTCCCTTCTGGTCCATCCCCCGGGCGCCCATGAGATTCGGGGCGACCCCGCCCTCCGCCACGCCGCTCTTGTGGTCGGCGTCGGACCGGTTCTTGCCCGCGGTGGAGGACCCGTTGCGCAGCCGCTCCTGGTGGTGCTTGGTGCTGGGGCCACCGACGGGCGTGCCCCCGGGTGCCACCTCGGTGTGCACCGTCACCACGGCTCGGACCCGGCCGTTCACGGTGATGGTCCGCTGGAGTCCTGACGGGTTGTTGATGGCCTCGCCCAGATAACTGGGCAGATCCTCGGTGATGGTCGTGATGACCTGGTTACGCGCGACAGGGCTGAGTCCGGCCGCTTCGAGCTGGTCGGCCACGCGGCCGCCCAGCGCGGTCAGGCCGGTCAAGCCGGTGACGACGTGCTCGGGGAAGGGCACTTGCTGCCGATCTGCCTCCTCAAGCTGGAGGATGCGTCCCGGCGGGCCGGTGAGGTAGGCGTGTGAGATCCACAGGCTCTGACGCTCGGCGCCGGCCTCCAGCGTCCGCGTCACCCGGCCGGACTCCGTGACCAGCTCCACCTCCCAGTTCGCCCTGGCGTCGAACATCGCGGACATGCCGCGGTTGTCCTCGACGTTGCCGCCCAGCCAGTTGCTCTGCGACGAGGTTGAGACGGACTGCTCGTCACCCCACCCGAGTTTGGCGTTCAGCACGGCATGCTCGGCCACCAGCCGGGCGGCCTCGGCGGCCAGGTCGAGGCCGGGAATGAGCATCAGCGTCCAGGCGAGGAGCGGGACCAGGTTTCCGTTGAAGGCGACGTCGTGGGAGAGAGCGCCGGTCGTGGACGTCTCGCCACCGCCCTGCCGGAGCAGGCCGATCATGGTCTCGGAGTGCGAGGTGCCGGGGTTCACGACCTCCTTGAGATCGTCCAGCTTCAACCGGATCCGCAACTCCGCGCCCGTGGAGGTGTTCAGGCGCAGCACCATGCCGTCGGGTGAGACCGCGGTCCGGAAGGCCTGGCGGATGGCGTACCTTAGTTGCTCCTCGGTGAACGGCGCGGCCACACCCTGCTGCGTGAGCAGGTCGTTGACCAACGCGTTCAATGCTCCAAGGCCGGCGATCGGCCCCGCCGGATAGGTCCCCGTCAGCGCCTTCGGGGACGGCAGCGCCGCCTGGTGGGCCTGGTCGTAGGCTTCCGACCGGGTCTTCAGCTCCTGCAGGGCGAGCTCGACCTGAAGGGTCATCGGCTTGTCCGGCCTGTTCACCCCGTCCAGCCCGGCCCGCAACGGATCGACGGCCTGCAACGCCTGCCCCGCGGCTGCCGCCGCGGCCTCGTACAGCTCGGCCATGCGGGTGTGGTGCGCCTCGATGGACGTCGCCAGCTCGGCCTCCACCTCCGCCTTACGCCTACGTTCGCGCGCGCTGTCGTCCTGATCCCCACTGTGCCGGGTCGCCTGGCCCCAGGCGGCGAGAGCCTTCTCTCTCGCCTGCGCGGCGTCCCGTTGGTGCCTGAGGCTGAGCTCGGTACTGTGCTGCTGGGCGGCGGCCAGGGCGTTCGCCCTGTCGTCGGTCTCCTGCCTGAGCCGCGACAGCGCGGTGTCGGGCGGCGGCGTGGGGTCGATGAGCGGAGCCGGCGGCGTCGCCGGCGGGAGCCGGGCGATCATCTCCTGATACGCGCGCAGGGCCGCGGCCGCCGCGTCCGCGCGGACGTTCAGCTGGGCGAGGTCGACCGGACCTCCCTTGACCACCGTGTCCAGGAGGTCGGCGAGCTCCCGGTGAGCGTCACGGGCGGCGATCGCCGCCCGTTCGGCCTCCTCCTGCAGCCCGGCGATCCGGATCAGATCTCCGGCGGCCGCCTGCCGCGTCCGGGCAGCGTCCACGTCGCCGCGGGCCTGTGCGTCCGTCGCGAGCGCGTTCGCCTGGCGCGCCGCTTCGTGGTAGGCGCCCACCGTACGATGCTGAGCGTCGACGACCGCGTCGAACGCCTCGATGGTGGAACGCAGGGCCAGTGCTGTGGCCTGGCGGCCGGAAACGTTCTTGAGCAGGGCCTCACGTATTCGGGCGATGTCCTCGGCACCGTGCTTGGTCGGCACCTGCTCCTGCCCCGTGACCTGCCGGTAGTGCTGTTCATAGGTGGCGCCCAGCCGGAGCATCTGCGAGACGTACGCGCTCGGCAGGGTGGCCGAATGTTGGCTCGCCTGGTCCATCTGGTCCAGCAGGGACTGGTAGACCTCGGCGGACTGCGTCGCCGCGGCCGCCGCGGCGTTCCGGTCGGCCGCCGTGAGCGAGGAGGCCGACGTCGCGATGCTGAGGTCGGCGGCGCGGAGCGCGGCGATGTGCCGGCGGAGCGCATCCGGTCCTGGCGCCATCTCGGTCAGCGCGGGGAGCGCGGCCACCGGCTGCGCCTGTTCCTCATAGCGCTGGTGGAGCTGGTGGGCTCTGTGCAGCGCCCGTGCGAGCTTGGTGAGCTGCGCGGGGGAGCCGCCTGTGAGGGACTGCGCGTCCTCATAGGCGGCTCTCGCCTGGGCGACCGCGATCAGCAACGGGTCGGTGGTGGTCCCCGCCGTCGCCATCGCCTGCAACTGCAGGTTCAACTCGATCTGCAGGAGCTGGTCGATCTGCTCCATCAGCGCCAGGTTGAGTTCCCGTACGGCCGGGCCGACCGCCTGGTCGTGCTCGCGCAGCCGGCTGATCAGGTCGGCCACCGACGGCGGAGTCTGCACGGCGGGCGCCGGCGGCGGCTGCCACAGGCCACGGGCCAGCAGGATGTCGCGCACAGCGTCACGTTCCGCCTCAAGGGCCGGCCGTTGGTCCGCGCTCGCCTCGGCGATCCTGCGGCTCAGGAACGCTTCCTCGCGCAGGCGGGCCGTCAGGCACTCGTCCCGGTCGCCCGGCAGGGTGGCCAGGCGGCGTAGCGGGCCCTGCCGAGGATGGTTCCTGGCCTGGAGCGTGTCGGCGATCTCGTGCAGGACCAGCCGGGCCACCTGGTCGGGAGCCACGCGCAGAGCCAGCCGTACCTCGTTGAGGTGGCCGGTTCTCAGCAGGGTGCGGCCGAGTCGCCGGCGAGGGACGCGGCCCACCTCGAAGGTGAACGTCTGATCGGGGAGGCCGTTGAGCTCGACCACCAGAGTGGCGGGCCCGGTCCAGCGCAGGCCGGTGACCGTGTCGCCGAGGTCGGAGGCGCGTACCTCGGCCTCGAACGCCGCCCTGGCCTCCTGCACCGTGAGCGGGGGCACATCCTCGTGGCGGCCGTCGGCGACGAACCTCGTCTTCTTGATGGGGCGCCCGGTCACGGTCGCGTGGGTGTCCCTGGTGCGGCGGGCCCCACTGATCAGCCGGGTGACCAGGCCCGGTGCGTTCGGGGCCGGCAGGGCGGGCGCGGGCGAGACGGCAGGCTGCCTGTCCGCCGATGGCGCCGTGGCGGTGGCGGTGCCGGCCGTCTCGGAGGTGGTGACGGTGTCGGGCGGGCCGGCGTCTTGCGTGCCGTCGACGGGTTCGGGCGCGTGGGAGGTGTGAGGTTCGCCGGAGTTCTCCGGGGTGCCGGCCGGCTCTGGGGCGGTGGCCGCCGCTGGAGCACTCGCCGGGTCCGCAGCGGCGGCCGGTTCGGGAGCATTCGCCGGGTCCGGGGTGCTGGTCGGGGTGCTCGATTGTTCTGGGGCGTCGGTGGGTGTGCCCGAGGGTTCGGCCAGTGCCTGATCGGGTGCCTGATTGGGTGCGGGTGCGGGCTGCTGCTGAGCGGTTGGTGCGGCGTCCCGAGCAGTGGGCTGGGACACCGGCCCCCGGTCCTGGTCCTCGGCTTGATTCTGGACGTCCGGCGCCACCTCTTGCCGTGGAGCGGGAAGGTCCTGCTGCGCCTTAGCGTCGTTGCCCTGCTGCGACCGGTTGGTCTGGCTGGTGTCCGGGGTGACGATGTCCGGTGCCGGTGCGGTCTGGGTCCCCTTCCTCCCGGGCTGCTGGCCTGCCGGGTCGACGCCCGTGCCGGTGCTGTCGCGCCTGGTCGGGCCCATGGACGGGCCGGCGGTGTCGACTGCTTGCCGCTGAGGCGGCACCACCGGAGCGACGCCGTCAGGCGAGCCAGGGCGGGGCCCGGTCGTGGCGGAAGAGTCGCCGGCGGCCGGACCTCCCATGGTGCCGGCGCTGCCCTGCTGGGCCTCGATCGCGGAGTCGAACACGCCGCTCAGCGTGGACATCGGGTTGACGATCGCGCCCGCGACGCTCGGGTTGAACGGGCTGATGGTGTTCGTACGGCCGGCGCCGCCGAGGAAGCCGCCGTACATTCCTTCGGCGCCCGGCAGCGAGAACTGGTCGTACACGGCGTAGTTGGCGACGACGCTGCCGGCGGGTGAGGCGACCATGTTGTTCAGGCCGGTGTTCAGGGCGCGCCCGGGGAAACGCAGGAACGCGTTGCCGACGCCACGATTGTCGCCCGCGATCCTGTTCAGCCGTGAGACGCCGGGCAGATTGTCGGTGAAGCGCGACATCGGCCCGCCGAGCTTGGTGCCGACGACCGCGCCGGTGCCCGCGCCGATCGCCGCCGCCTGGATCTTCTTCCAGTCCCACGTGTCGCGGGTGCCCATCTTGATCTGCTGGTACTGGGCGAGGGCGTCGATGGCGAGCTCTTCCGAGATCTCCTCGACCAGTTCGAAGGCCAGTGCCGCGTTGAAGAACTTGTTGCCGGTCCCCGCGAGCTTGGTGACCTGGCCGCTCGCGGCGACCGGGCCCGACCTCGCCGCGAGGAGCGCCAGGCGTTCCATGATCAGGGCGATCCTGCTCGCGCCCGCGGTGCCGACGCTGCGCAGCAGCAGGCTCGCGAGCGGGGAGAAGCCCGCGGCGATCAGGGCGATGAACGCGGCGATCACCGCGACCCAGAACGCGACGTTGACCGAGAGTTTGGAGTACTGGGTCTCGCGGGCGAAGTTGTCGACCATCTTCGCGTACGAGAACGACTCCTGAGCCTTGGCGACCACGCCGGCTTTGTCGTCGGACAGCTTGGCGAGCCGCTTGAAGATGGCCGGTTTGGCGGGCGACTGGAGGCTGCCGTTCAGGGTCTGCACCGTTGTGGCGGTCGGGTCGAGAGTCCCGATGAGCAGGTTCATCAGCTTGACGTACTCGACACGTAGTTCCCAGAGCTTGCTCTCGCTGCCCTTGGGCCAGCTCTGGCCTGCCGTGAGCAGCGGGATCAGGTGGTGGACCACCCAGCCGGGTAACGCCTCGGTCTCCCAGACCGGCTCCACGTCCTTGGTAGCCATCCCGCCACCGAACGCGTGGGCGCTGCTCGTCGGCTGCCGCGCGCCGTTGACGTCTCCTTTGCCCGCCATCATGCCTGGTGGTAGGTGTTCGGGAGGCCCGCCTCGATCGCCTGCTCCGTGGTGAGCGTGTTGGAGACCGTCGCGCGCAGCAGGGGCCCGGAGCCGGAGATCTCCTCGATCAGATCGCCGGTGTCACGCAGGAACCTCTCGGGGCCCCCACCGGCCATGTAGCTCGCGGTGAAGGACGCGCCGTCCGGCCCGTCGCCCTGAGGCAGCGCGGCGTTCAGCGCGCGGATCCGCGCCGCGATGCCCGGCCAGGCGGCCGCCAGGTCGGCCGCCATGGCGTCCCACTGGTTCAGGCTGTTGCTGATCGGTTCGCGGATGTGCAGGTCCGCGCGGTCGTCGGCGGTCATCGACGGCGTCCTTCTCCCAGCATCCGGCTGGAGAGCTGATCGAGCACGGCCTCCAGATCGCCGTCCAGATGGGCGCGTAACTGTTCGGGCGGTATCACCGGCTCGAAGAGCCCGACCAACTCCTCCAGGGCTTTGGCCTTGGCCCGCTGCACGGTGTCGGTGATCGCGTCCGCCAGCCCCCTGGCGTCGGGACGGCGGAACACCCGCGGGTCGAGGTCGAGCCTGATCAGGTCCCCGCGGACGCTCACCGTGGCGGAGACAAGGCCGTCAGCGGACTTCTCGGTGGTCCGGATCGCCTGGGCCCGGGCGTTGAGGTCGCTCGCCTCGCGCTGCATGCGCATGAAGGTCTCGCGTAACTCGTCGGCGTAGGCCTGGAGCCCTGCCGCGTCAGCGTCCTCTGTCAAGCCTCCACCCCCTAACTGGGGTGAATATAACAACAACAACATCCGACCTGAAGGGAACCAGGGGGATCTTGTTCATCAATTGCTTACAATCATCACAACCTTCTCGGTGAGCGCTGCCACCTCGTGACGCTTCACCCAGACGCGGTACACGCCGCGTTCGATCCGCTCCAGGCCGAGGGCCACGGCCCGGAGCGCGTCCCCGCCGGTGTACTCAAGGAGCAGATCCGTCTCCCGCGTCGTGTGCACCAGGAACGGGGCACCATGCCACTCACAGTTGGTCGTCACATGCCACACCGCGGCGCACTCCGCAGCCGGGACCGCGCGCACGAACCGGCCGGTCGCCACCTGCGTGAAACCGTCCGCGGGCGCCGAGCCGTACAGACGCATCCAGGGTAGACCGTCGATGAGCTCCGCCGCCGCCTCGTAGTCCGCCCCGGCCCAGCGGGCGCGATACGACTGCCCGCTCACTCGCCCGCCACCATCAGCCAGCGGCCGTGATCGGCGTCATACCTCGCGTGCGTACGCTCCTGCCCGTCAGCCGCCAGCTCCACGATCTCGGCACCATGCGGCAGGCCGATGCCGTCGATCTTGTACTCCCTGATGGTCTGATTCGCATTCGGCACCAGGCCCATGCCGACGAACGGCGGCTCCTCGACCACCCAGCCGGCCACCGCCACGCGGCCCTTCTCGTCGATGCCGCCGTACGGGGTGCGATAGAGCTCCAGCCCGATCGCCGGCCAGCGCAGCAGGTTGATCGCGCCCTCTGTGGTGAGCGCGTCGTCCTGCAGCAGCGCGTCGGCGAGGACGGAAGGCGTCGCGATGTGCGCGACGTCCAAGGCGTGATGGCAGTAGCCGGAGACCCGCGGCCGCTCGCTGTCCAGCAACTCCTGGATCTGCGCCACCTGCAGCGCCTTCTGCACGATCGGGAGGCCGCTGTCCGGCTCGGCCGCCAGGTCCTGCTCCAGCGTGGGCACCGCCAGGCGCGCGACCGTGCCAGGCTCAAGCAGGAACGACGGTTCGAGGCCCGGGTTGACCGCCAGCCCCCAGTGCAGGTCGGGCCAGCCTGCGGCGAGCTCGACCAGCGACACGATCCGGAAATGCCGGACGGCGTCGCCGGTCGCCTTCCGCATCGCCTCCGCCGAGGTGTACACCGCCAGCCAGGTCCGATCCGTCCCCGCGATCGTCGGCCAGGCGATCTGCTCGTCACCCCTGGCGGCGGCTTCGCCGACCGGGCAGGCGAAGTCCGCGTACCGCAACAGCGTCAGGCAGGTGGTCAGGTCCCCTCGGCCGTGCGCCTCCTGGAGTCGCTCCTCGAACGGGGTCGGCACCGGCATGCGGACACTCTAGTGGGGTCGTCCTCCCCCCTTATAGATTGCGCGTGTGACGGATTGGCCGGTTGCCCGCACCCGCGATGAGGCTCTCGTGTACCTCGACCTGACTCCGTGCGAGTGCGGCTCAATAGAGACCGAATGGGACAGCGGCGTCGTCAGCGTCGAAGGTTCGATGGCCAAGTGCTACTCGGGCGTCTGCGCAGGCTGCGATGCGGAGCGGGAGTTCCTGTTCTCGCTGCCCAGGCGCGAGGTCATGCCACGCGCCTGGCCGACGTTCGGCGGACACGAACCATCCCAGCTGCTCGACGCGGGGGAGTGGATGTGGGTCGCCGACCTCACGGCCGGCAACGTTCCCAGCGACCCGGCGAACGCTCAGCGGGCACTCTCGATGGCGCGCTCGGCCGTGGAGGAGGTGCTCAAGTTCATCCCCGAAGGCCAGGAGGAGGTCCCTCAGGACGCCTTCTGGTCCGCGCGCGGGCAGGAGGTACGCGATGCCGAGCCGCCCCGCTTCCGCCGCGACCGTCTGGAGGTCGTCAGGGACACCTACCGCGACCTCGCGGACGCCGGCGCCTGAGCCGCCGCTGGACTGGAACGGCTCCTGCCCTACAGAAGGTCGATGGCGCGTTCGGGGCAGTTGGAGGCCGCCAGCCTGGCCACATGTTCCTCGTCGGGCGGTGTCGTGCCGTCGCCCACGACCTGGCCGTAGCCTTCTTCGTCCTCCGTGAAGAGGCCGGGGGCGAGGTCGTGGCAGCGGCCGTGGCCCTGGCAGCGTTCGGGGTCGATGCGTACTTTCATCGGTGGTCGCTCCGGATTCGTGGGCGGTGCGGGCTTCGCCGGTCAGAGGATGCGGAGGGGAAGCGTACGGGGGCCGCGCACCTGGCTGGCGGCCCAGGTCACCGCCGCCGGGTCCGCCAGGGTGAAGGCGGGGAAGCGTTCCAGCCAGACCTCCAGCGCGACCCGGAGCTCCATGCGGGCCAGGTGGGAGCCCACGCAGCGGTGGATGCCGAGGCCGAAGGCGGCGTGCCGGTTCACCTCCCGATCGATGACCACCTCGCCGGCCCGCTCGAACTGGGCGGGGTCGCGGTTGGCGGCGGGGAAGGACAGCAGGATCCAGTCGTCGGCCTTCATGTCCACGCCGTTCCAGTGCATGTCCTGCTTGACCAGCCGGGCCATGGTGACCGGCGCGTAGGCGCGCAGCAGCTCCTCCATCGCGGTCGGCAGCAGCCCCGGCTCGGCCACCAGCCGCTCGCGGTCGGCCGGGGTCCTGGCCAGGTGCCACAGGGACGCCCCGATGGCGCTCCACGTCGTGTCGATGCCCGCGATGAGCAGCAGCATCACCATGCCCACGACGTGCAGGGGGTCGAGCTTGCGGCCGTGGAGCTCGGCGTTGATGAGGTACGTGGTCAGGTCGTCGCGCGGGTGGGCGATGTGGTCGTTGATCTGCGCGACGAGGTAGTCGGTGAGCGCGTTGAAGAGCTCGAAGCGCTCCTCGGGCGGCTGGTTGACGCTCTCCAGCACGTTCTCGACGAACTCGCGGAAGCGCGGGCCGTCCTCGGGCGGGAAGCCGAGCATGCCGGAGATCACCCGCATCGGGATGTGCTGGGCGTAGTCGCGGGCGGCGTCCACGGTCTGCCGCCCCTTCAGGGCGTCGATCAGCTCGTGGCAGTACGCGCGCGTCGCCGCCTCGTGTTCGGCGACCGCCGACCTGGTGAACGCCGGCAGCAGCAGCTTGCGGGCGTCGTGGTGGAAGGGCGGGTCGGAGGTGATGGGC
>NZ_VCKX01000340.1 GCF_005889725.1 Nonomuraea zeae | reverse complement strand
CGAACCCGGAAGTTAAGCTTCTCTGCGCCGATGGTACTGCACTCGGGAGGGTGTGGGAGAGTAGGTCACCGCCGGACAATCTTTCGGGAAGGGCTCGACGCTATGCGTCGGGCCCTTTCTGCATTTCCGGGGCAGGTTCTTCTCAGCCTTCCGCCCTGACGAGGTCGAACAGGTGCGGCCGGGGCGGGTGGAGCTCGGTCACATTCGCGTGCGCGCCCGTTCTGGTGTTCACACGGAATGTGGTCTCGTCGAAAGGGCTGCCCATGCCGCAGCTCAACAGCACCTCGGAAGCGCTCACCCAATGTCTGGTGTGGCAGGCGCTCGCCCGGTCGCTCAGGGCGAGGCGCAGGCGTGCGTCGTGGCGGATCTTGCCGTCGCGGGTGTCGATCGTGACCAGGCGGGCCGGGCGGATGTCCGTGCCGCCGGCCGCGGGATTCCTGGCCAGGACTTGTGCGGCCTGGCCGGCTCCGTCCGGGGTCAGGGTGCCGGTGGATGTCGCGGTGCGTAGCGGGGCGGGGAGCCGGATCGTGCTGGTGCCCGAGGAGTCGAGGGTCGAGAGGGTCCGGCCGTCGGTGACGATGATTCGCGATCGATCCTGGTCGAGGCGGGCCAGGGCGCTCTCCGGGGCAGGTGCCAGATCGTCCGGCCGTTGGCGGCGTCCACGATGAACGCGGGTGGCATGGGGACTCCTCGCCGCTTGAGTCCGTGGCCTGGTTGGTGACGAGAAGGGTGGGCACGAGCTCGCGGCCAAGCAGGTCGGTAGCTCGTACGGACTCCTGGATCGGGCGGATGATTCCCGTGGTCAGGTCGAGGACGGCGAGTCGCTGGTCGGCGGCTCGGGTCTAGGCCAGGTAGCGGCCGTCGGCGCTGAGATCCACGGAAGCGCCCTCGGTCGCGTCCGTGAGCTGCCACGTCCGGCTGCTGCGGGTCACCACGAACCAGCGGGCGCACTCCCCGTGCGGACCCTCTTCCTCGGCGTTGTTGCAGAGGTAGGCGGCGGAGCTGGGGCGGGGGAGGCCGGGATGTGGGCGGTGGTCTTCTGAAGGTGGCCTGTGAATATCGGGACGTGGAGGGCCGGGCCGGGTCCCTTCAGGGCCTGGAAGACGTCATGGACGGGCTCTGGGGCGCGTGTGGCGACGGCTTGGTCGCGAAAATGATCGCCGTCGGCGTCTAGCGGCTTGTCGCGATCTTTCGTGATAATTCACGAATGATCGCGGATGGGGCGATGGCGATACCACGGCTGGTCATCGTGCTCGCCCTGATCCTGCCGCTGGTCTCGGCCCCCAGGCGGGTGCCCGCCGAGATCCAGGCGGCGCTGCCGGCCCCCAGGTCCTCTCTCGCGCCGATCGTCCGGCAGGCTCTGCCCGATCGCACGCGGACCCAGCCGGAGACCGCCCGGCAGGCGCCGCTGGGCAAGATCGAGCAGAGCCTCGGCACGGAGCTGCTGGCGGAGATCCCGGCGAAGGAGATCGGCAAGCGGCTCGACCGCTATGTGGCGGGCCGGTCGGCGACGGTCACCGCCATGGTGAAGGATCTGGCGACGGGGCGGCTCTACCGCTATCACCCGGGCGAGCGGCTGATCACGGCCAGCTCGGCCAAGGTCCAGATCCTGATGGCGCTCCTGCTCAAGACCCCGTGGAAGAAGCTGCCCGCGGACGTCAGGCACGACGCCGAGATGATGATCCGCTACAGCGACAACCACGCCGCGGACCGCCTGTGGCTGCGCGTCGGCGGCGCGGCCGGGTTCACCAAAGCGGGCAGGACGTTCGGCCTCAAGCACACCCAGGGCGTCCCAGGTGACTGTGTCGACCTGTATTGCTGGGGGATCACCAGAACGTCGGTGGACGACCAGATCCGCCTCATGCAGGCGCTGGTGTCCGGCAAGAGCCCGCTCAAGACCAAGGACCGCGATCAGGTGCTCAAGCTCATGGGCGAGGTGATCGACGGCCAGAACTGGGGCATCGGCGTCGCCGCGTGCGAAGGCGACCGGGTGGCGGTGAAGAACGGCTGGCTCAAGCGCGTCTCCACCAAGCTCTGGGCCACGATCAGCGTGGGCCTGATCCGGGGTGACGGCCACGACTACGCCATTGCCGTACTCACCGAGGGGAGCCCTGAGGTGGGGTACGGCATAGCGACCGTCGAAGGCGTGACCAAGCGGATTATGCAGTCGTTCCGGAAATGCCGGGACTGACGAGTCGATAGCCCACCCCGCGCACGGTCTGGATGAGCTGGTCGTCCTCGTCACCGAGCCGCGCGCGCAGCCGTTTGACGTGCACCGCGATCGTGTTCGTCGAGGTGGTGCCGGCCGCGTGCCACACGTGGCGCATGATCTGCTCACGGGTGACCGTGCGGTCGGCGTTGCGCATCAGATACTGCAGCAGCTCGAACTCGCGCAGCGGCAGGTGGACGGCCCGGCCGCCCACGCGTACCTGGTAGGCCTGGATGTCCAGCTCGACCCCGCCCACGGCCAGCACCTTGCGTGACTCGGGCGAGGCCGCCTGGATGAACGGCAGCAGCTCCGGCACCCGGTAGGGCCGGGCCACGCAGGCCGCCGCGCCCGCGGCCAGCGCGCGTACCGCCTGCTCGGCGTGCCCCTCGCTGACGCCAAGCAGCACGGGGACGGCGCGCGCGAGCCGTACGGCGCGGACGAACTCCACCGCGTCGATGACCGGCAGCGTGGCCGAGACGAGCACCACGTCCGGCTGCAGGGCTCCCGCCTGCAGCAACCCCTGAGCACCGTCGGGGGCGCCGGTGACGGCCACCCCCTCGCGCTCGAGCGCCGTGGCCACGTCGTCCACGACGGCGCTGTCGGGGTCGGCGATGAGCAGCACGGGCTTGGTCCTCGTGTCCCCGTTCATCGTGGATGCCGCCTGCTGTTGGATCATCAGCCGAAGCGCCCCGTGATGTAGTCCTCTGTCGCCTTCTGGGTGGGGTTGGTGAACATGCGGGACGTCTCGTCCATCTCGATGACCTTGCCGGGCTTGCCCTGTTCGGCGAGGTTGAAGAACGCGGTCCTGTCGCTGACCCGGGCGGCCTGCTGCATGTTGTGGGTGACGATGACGATCGTGTACTGGTCCTTCAGCTTGGCCATCAGGTCCTCGATGGCCAGCGTGGAGATCGGGTCGAGGGCCGAGCACGGCTCGTCCATCAGCAGCACCTCCGGCTTGACCGCGATCGCGCGGGCGATGCAGAGGCGCTGCTGCTGGCCGCCGGACAGGCCCGCGCCGGGCTTGTTGAGGCGGTCCTTGACCTCGTTCCAGAGGTTGGCGCCCTTGAGCGACTCCTCCACGATGCCGTCGAGCTGCGACTTGGCGAGCCGGCCGTTGAGCTTGAGCCCGGCGGACACGTTCTCGTAGATCGACATCGTCGGGAACGGGTTGGGGCGCTGGAAGACCATGCCGATCATCCGGCGTACGGAGACCGGCTCGACGTTGGAGGCGTACAGGTCCTCCCCGTCGAGCAGCACCTTGCCGTCCACCCGGGCGCCGGGGATCACCTCGTGCATGCGGTTGAGCGTGCGCAGGAACGTCGACTTGCCGCACCCGGACGGACCGATGAACGCGGTGATCGAGCGCGGTTCGATGGTCATCGACACGTCCTCGATCGCCTTGTGCGACCCGTAGTACGCGTCGAGACCCGAGACCTGGATCTGCTTGGACATTTCGGCGATTACCCCCTATCGGCCCCTGGCGGGCGAACGCCACCAGGCGATCAGACGCGCCACCAGGTTGAGCAGCATGACGATCAGGATGAGTGTGAGCGCTCCGGTCCACGCCCGGTCGATGGCGGTGTCGTTCGGGCGGGCCGCCTGGTCGAAGACGAAGAGCGGGAGGCCCATCTGCGGCCCGTTGAACGGGTCGTTGTTGATGGAGTTGGTGAAGAACACCGTCAGCAGCAGCGGCGCCGTCTCGCCGGCGACCCGGGCGACCGCGAGCATGACGCCGGTGACGATGCCGGTGAAGGCCGTCGGCAGCACGACCTTCATGATCGTGCGCCACTTGGCCACACCCAGCGCGTACGACGCCTCGCGCAGGTCGTTGGGCACCAGCCGCAGCATCTCTTCCGCGGATCTGACCACTGTCGGCATCATCAGGATCGACAGGGAGAGCGCGCCCGCCCAGCCGGAGAACTCGAAGCCGAGGAAGAGGACCCAGAAGGCGAAGATGAACAGGCCGGAAACGACTGAAGGGACGCCGGTCATGACGTCCACGAAGAAGCTGATCGAGCGGCTCAGCCGGCCGCCGTTGCCGTACTCCACGAGGTAGATCGCGGTGAGCAGGCCGATCGGGACCGAGATGAGCGAGGCCAGCAGGACCTGCTCCAGCGTTCCGATGATGGCGTGGTAGGCGCCGCCGCCCGCGTCCCTGGCGCCGATGCCGCGCATCGAGTGCGTCAGGAACTCCATGTCGAAGCGGGCCAGGCCGTTGGAGATGACCAGCCAGAGCACCGAGACGAGCGGCACCACGGCCAGCGCGAACGCCAGGTAGACCAGCCCCTGGACGAACCGGTCCTTGATCCGTCGGCTGGTCGAGATGTGTTGGATGGCTGTCATGCGCCGGCCCTCGCGTACTCCTTGCGGCGGTTGATGATCAGGCGGGCGCCCATGTTGACCAGCAACGTGATGACGAACAGCACCAGACCGGAGGCGATCAGCGCGCCCCGGCCGATCTGGGTGGCCTCGCCGAAGCCGTTGGCGATGTTCGCGGCGATGCTGTTGGCGTGCGGGGTGAGGATCTCGAAGGTGATGTCGAAGGTCGCGGGGAAGATCAGCGCGACCGCGATCGTCTCGCCCATGGCCCGGCCGAGGCCGAGCATCGCGGCGCTGATGACGCCGGGGCGGCCGAACGGCAGCACGGCCATCCTGATCATTTCCCAGCGGGTGGCGCCGAGAGCCAGCGCCGCCTCCTCGTTCATCTTCGGCGCCTGGAGGAAGACCTCACGCGAGATGGCCGCGATGATCGGCAGGATCATGATCGCCAGCACGATCGCGCCCGCGAGCATGGTCTTGCCGCCGATGGCGCCCTCGCCGGCGAAGAGCGGGAACCAGCCGAGGTGCTCGTTCAGCCACTGCGACGGGGTCCGCATGAGCGGCACCAGGAACGTCACGCCCCACAGGCCGTAGACCACGCTGGGCACGGCGGCGAGCAGGTCGACCAGGTAGCCGAGCGGCGCCGCCAGGCGGCGCGGCGCGTAGTGCGAGATGAACAGGGCCACGCCGACCGCGATCGGGGTGGCGATGACGAGTGCGAGCGCGGAGCTGAGGACCGTGCCGAACGCCAGCGCGCCGATCCCGAACACCTGCTGGCCGTTGGGGTCCCAGGTGAGCTCGCCGAAGAAGGAGCTCTTGTTCGCCTGGAGGGCGGGGATGGCCTCGCTGATGAGGAACACGGCGATGGCCGCCATGATCGCCAGCAGGAGGATGCCCGCGCCGGTGGCGAGGAAGCGGAACGGCCCTTCACCATGGCTGCGCCGCGAGGCGGGCCGGCTCGTGGCCGGCCCGCCGTCACGGGTACGTACGTTGGTCGTCATGGGGGACTAGGAGATCGCCTCGACAGCCGCCCGGACCTTGGTGAGCAGACCGCCCGCGAGCGGGGCGTATCCCAGGTCCTTGAGCGCTGCCTGGCCCTCGTCGCTGGCGGTGTAGGTGAGGAAGGACTTGACCACCTTCGCCTCCTCGGGTGCCAGGCCCTTCTCGCAGGTGATCTCGTACGTCACCAGCACGATGGGGTAGGCGCCGGCGGTCTTGGTGGCGTAGTCGATCGACAGGGCGAGGTCGTTGCCGGTGCCCTTGATCTCGGCGGACTCGACCGTCTTGGCCGCGCTGTCGGCGGTCAGCTCGACGAACTCGCCGGCGCCGTTGGCGACCTTGGCCTTCTGCAGCGAGGAGTTCTCGGCGTAGGAGAGCTCGACGTAGCTGATGGCGCCCTCGGTGTCCTTGACGGAGGAGGCGATGCCGTCGGAGCCCTTGGAGCCCTGACCCTTGGCCTCGGCGGGCCACGCCTTGGCGGGCTCGTGCGGCCAGCCGGCCGTGGCCTTGAGGAACTTGGTGAAGTTGTCACTGGTGCCCGACTCGTCCGAGCGGTGGAACGCCTGGATCGGAGTGGACGGCAGCTTGGCGTCCGGGTTGTCGGCCTTGATGGCGGCGTCGTCCCACTTGGTGATGGTGCTGTTGAAGATGCCGCCGAGCGTCTTGGGCGACAGCTGCAGGCCCTCGACACCGGGCAGGTTGTAGACGACCGCGACGGGGCCGGTCACCATCGGGATGTTGATCGCCTTGCCGGTCTTGCAGCGGGCGTCGGCCTGCGCGGGCTCGTCTTCCTTCAGCGCCGAGTCGGAGCCGGCGAAGGCGACCGTGCCCTGGATGAACGCCTGCACGCCCGCGCCGGAGCCGCTGGGCTGGTAGTTCAGAGTGACACCGGGGTTCGTGGCCGTGAAGTTCTTCGTCCACTCGGTGATCGCATTGGCCTGGGCCGAGGAGCCTGCGGCGTTGATCGTGCCGGTCAGACCATTGTCGTTGCCCGCGGCGGGGGCACTCGCACTGGCGGAGCTGGTGCCGCTGCCGCCAGTGTTGTTGTCTGTGCCGCACGCAGCGAGGGAGAGCGCGCCGACGACGGCGACAGCGGCGAGCCGGCCTGCATACTTCACGGTTGGGTTCCTCCCACTTGGTCCTTAGTCGCCATGAAGCTATTCAGCGAAGGTGACTCGGACCCCCTAACAAGGGTGAACGTTCGGTGAACGCACCAGGTCACCCTCATGATGGGTGTCATGACCTATCGCGTATGCCTGGTGTGCATGGGAAACATCTGCCGCTCGCCGATGGCCGAGGTGGTGCTCCGCCAGACGCTCGAAAAGCGCGGCCTGGGCGGGCTTGTGACGGTCGAGAGCGCGGGGACGGGCGGCTGGCACGCCGGGGATCCCATGGACGAACGGGCGCTCGGCATCCTGGCCCAGCACGGCTACGACGGCTCCGCCCACCGGGCCAGGCAGTTCACCAAAGACTGGTTCGACCGGTACGACCTGGTGCTGGCGATGGACCGGGACAACGTGTCCAATCTGCGGCGGCTGGCGCCTTCCGGGGTGGAGGTGCGGTTGTTCCGGTCGTTCGACCCGGGTGCGCCTGAAGGGGCCGAGGTGCCGGATCCCTACTACGGGGGGCATGAGGGGTTCGAGGAGGTCCTCGCGCTGGTCGAGTCGGCCTCCGCGGGGGTGGCCAAGCACATCGCCGGCGAGCTGGACGCGTGAGCACGGACGCATGAGGGTGGCCGGGTGAGAGCAGCGGCCGGGGTGAGGGTGGTCATCACATGAAGGTGGTCGCGGAGCTGGGGTCGTCGCACGGGTGGCGGCTCCGGCGGGGCGTGCTCGACGACGGGCGCGAGGTGTTCGCGAAGATCGCCGCTGGTTCCGGGGCGGCCTCGGGGGCCGGGATGTTCCGCTCCGAGGCGGCCGGGCTGCGGTGGCTCGGGGAGGCGATCGCGGTGCCCGAGGTGATCGAGGCCGGGCCGGATCGGCTGGTGCTGTCCTGGGTGGAGGAGGAGGCGCCGAGCGCCGTGGCGGCCGAGCGGTTCGGGCGGTCGCTGGCCCGGCTGCACCGCGCGGGGGCCGAGAGCTTCGGCGCGCCGTGGCCGGGGTTCATCGCCGAGCTGCCGATGGACAATTCGCCCGCCGCCGGCTGGCCGGAGTTCTATGGCTCGCGGCGGGTGCTGCCGTTCCTCCGGCAGGCGGGGCTGTCCTCGCGGGACGCGGCCGCCGTCGAGCGCGTGGTGGAGCGGATCGCCGAGGTCGCGGGGCCGCCTGAGCCGCCCGCGCGGATCCACGGGGACCTGTGGAGCGGGAACGTCCTGTGGTCGGGCGGGTCCGGGGTGCTGATCGATCCCGCCGCCCACGGCGGGCACCGGGAGACCGATCTGGCCATGATGGAGCTGTTCGGGCTGCCGTACCTGGATCGGGTGGTCGGGGCTTATCAGGAGGAATTGCCGCTCGCCGAGGGGTGGCGGGAGCGGGTGCCGCTGCACCAGCTGCATCCGCTGCTGGTGCACGTCGTGCTGTACGGGGGCGGCTACCGGGACGCGGTGATGAACGCGGTCCGGCGGGTGCTGGCGCTCTAGGCCGACTTGCGCTTGCGGTAGGCGCGTTGCTGGCAGGCGCGCGAGCAGTAGACGCGGGGACGGCCGGACGGTACGGGCTCCAGCTCGGTGCCGCATTCCTCGCAGTGCTTGGTTTCGTCACGAGTTTCGTCACGATGCTGGATGAGAGCCTCGACGCCGTCCAGCACGCGGCGCAGGCCGAACTCGAAGGAGTCCTCCGGGTGGTCCCAGCCGCCCGACTCCCACAGGAGCGTGAGGGTGGGGTAGCGGTCGAGCCGCTCGTACAGGGATTCGCGGGCGCCCCACCACTCCTGTTCCGAAACGCCGCTGCGCCGCTCCTCGCGCTGTGTCTCGACCAGCAGCAGCGCCTCGGCGTCGACGAAGCGGCCGACCAGGCCCACGACGGCGATCACCTCGGACGGGGTGAGCGCGGTGCCGATGAGCGTGCTCAGCATGTAGTCGTAGTGGGCGACGCCGTTGGGGCCCGGCAGGTGGCGGCTGCCGCGTACCTCGGCCAGCCAGGGGTGCCGCCTGCGGACCTCCCACGCCTGCCTGGCGCAGGCCTCCAGCCGCGGCCGCCAGCCCGTCCCGTCCTCTTCCTCGCCGGCCCGGCTCGGGCTGGGGTGTTCGCCCAGGACCTCGTCGAGCATCAGGTCGACGAGCTGGTCGCGGCCGGGGACGTGGCGGTAGAGCGACATGGTCGTGAAGCCGAGCCGGTCGGCGACCTTGCGCATCGAGAGTCCCTCCAGGCCCTCCGCGTCGGCGAGGTCGATCGCGGCGCGCACGATCCGGCCCAGGCTGAGGCCCGGCCTCGGCTCGGGCTCCGTGCCGCGCCACAGGAGCTCGACCCCGTGGTCGGGGTCTCCGGCTCTGCCACTCGTCATTAGCGTCCTCCTTGTTTATGGTGTACTACTACGTGTACGGCATAAACAGCAAAGGTGGTCCAGATGTTCCAATTCCATGTCGCGCCTGCCGGGGACGATTCGTGGCCCGGCTCCGTCGAGCGTCCGTTCGCCACCCTCGAACGCGCCCGCTCCGCCGCCCGCGAGGCCGCCGGTGACGTGGTCGTCCAGCTCAGGGGCGGCATCCATACGCTGACCAGGCCGTTCGAGCTCACCTCCGCCGATTCGGGGCGGGACGGCCACCGGATCGTCTACCAGGCGTACGGCTACGGCACCCCCGCGCAGGAGGAGGCCGTCGTGAGCGGCGGCCGGCTCATCACCGGGTGGCGGGAGCAGGACGGCGCCTGGACGGCCGACGTCGGCGACCTCGACACCCGCCAGCTCTACGTGGACGGCCGCAGGGCCGACCGCGCCGCCATCGAGGGGCTGCCCGGCGAGGTGAGCACGACCGAGACGGGTTACGTCACGGACAGCGCCGGGCCGCGCGAGTGGCGCAGCCCGGGAGACGTCGAGTTCGTCTACCGGGGCGTCTACCCCTGGACCGAGGCCCGCTGCGGCGTCGCCACCGTCTCCGCCGTCTCCCCCGGCGAGGGTCCGACCGAGATCACCATGGCGCAGCCGGCGTTCGGGTGGGCCATGGAGCTGTACGCCGCCACGTGGGAAGGCCAGACGACGCGTGGCCCCGGATTGCCCACCAGCATCGAGAACGATCCGAGCTTCCTCACCGAGCCGGGCACCTTCGTGCTCGACCGCTCGCGCCCGGGCCGGCACGTCCTGCGCTACCTGCCCCGCCCCGGCGAGGACCCCGCGAGCACGCGGGTGGTGGCCCCGGTCCTGGAGACGCTGCTGAGCGCCGTGGGGACGAGGGACGTGTCGTTCAGGGGCCTGGTGTTCGCGGAGGCGACCTGGCTGCGTCCGAGCCGCCCTGAGGGGTTCCTGCACTATCACGGCAGCGGCTACTACGAGGGCGGCGGCGTCGAGGTCGCGGTCGTGGGTGAGGGGGCCTCGGTGACGTACCCGGCCGCGTCGGCGACCGTCCCCGCCTGCGTACGGTTCGAGGACCCGGCCGGGGTGGAGATCGAGGGGTGCAGGTTCACCCGGCTGGGCGCCTCCGGGCTGGGCGTCTCCGGCGGCGACGGCCTCGTGGTGCGCGGCTGCGACTTCGACACGCTCTCGGCGGCGGGCGTGACGATCTCCGGCGGCGCCGGGGCCCTGATCGAGGACAACCGGGTCCGGCACATCGGGCTGGAGTACGCCGGCTCGCCGGGGATCACGGCGACCGGCACGCGGGGCTGCACGATCGCGCACAACGAGATCTCGGACGTGCCACACTGCGGGATCGTCGTGGGGCCGTCGGAGGGCGCGCGGATCCTGCGCAACCTCACGGTGAACACCATGCAGGTCCTGGCCGACGGAGGCGGCGTCTACGTGTCGGGGCCGCAGGGGGACTCGTGGGAGAGCCAGGGCCTGGTCGAGGGCAACGTCATCAAGGACGTCAAGACCGCCTACAACTTCGGGCTCTACACCGACTACGGGGCCTCGTGGCTGACGGTCGAGGCGAACGTCGTCATGCGCGCGGACAACACCGCCGTGCTGCAGGTCGCCCCGCCGCTGGAGAACGTCGTCTACCGGGGGAACTTCTGGGACGCCGACCCGGTGGGGCACGATGGCCCGCCGAGCGGGGTCACGTACGAGGGGAATGTCACGTACAAGGACGAACGCGAGCTGAACGCCGCCAGCGCCGCCGTCCAGGACCGCGCTGGTCTCCTGCGCCCGCGCCCTTAGACGACGGAGGTGCCGTTGAGGCGGGCGATCACCTCGTCGTGCAGGACGCCGTTCGTGCAGACCAGGCTGCCGCCCTCCAGGCCCCGCACCCCGGCCACGTCCGTCCAGACGCCGCCGGCCTCTTCGACGATCACGGTGAGGGCCGCCATGTCCCACGGTGACAGCTCGGGCTCGGCGGACAGGTCCACCGAGCCCTCGGCGACCATCATGTGCGACCAGAAGTCGCCGTACGCCCTGGTGCGCCAGCAGGACCGGCTGAGGTCGAGGAAGTTGTCCAGCTTGCCGGTCTTCTCCCAGCCGCCGAAGCTGGAGTAGGAGAACGACGCGTCCTCCAGGGTGCTCACGGAGGAGACGCGCATCCTGGACGCCTTGGTCAGGCTCTTGCCCGTCCACGCGCCGCCTTCGGCCGCCGCCCACCAGCGGCGGCCGATCGCCGGGGCGGACACCAGGCCGACGACGACCTTGCCGTATTCCATGAGCGCGATCAGCGTCGCCCAGACGGGGACGCCGCGCACGTAGTTCTTGGTGCCGTCGATGGGGTCGATGATCCACGACCGGGCGCCCCATCCGGTCTTGCCGAACTCCTCGCCCACGACCGCGTCTCGCGGCCTGGCGCGGCGCAACGTGCCCCGGATGGCCTCCTCCACCGTGCGGTCGGCGTCACTGACCGGGGTCAGATCGGGCTTGGTGTCGACCTTCAGGTCGACCGCCTTGAACCGCCGCATGGTCAGGTCATCGGCGGCGTCCGCCATGACATGCGCGAGGCGAAGATCATCGTTATAACCCTGCACGATCGCCCACGCTACCGTGTCGGGTATACCCAACATCAGGCACCAACGGCCCCTTTCTGGTAACTCCCGTTTCAGTTACCCGTGAGTAGCATGTCCCTCATGTCGCTAGATGTCGGTGATTTGCTGCTGGAGATGGTCCCGTTTGCCCGCACTTTGGGCATCACGTTCGACTCGGTGGGCGAGGGCCGGGCCTTGTGCCGCCTGCCCGACCGTGCGGATCTGCACAACCACGTGGCGGGCCCGCACGCCGGCGCCCTGTTCACGCTGGCCGAGTCCGCCTCGGGCGCCGCCATGCTGTCCGCCTTCGGCGACCAGCTCGGCCGCGCGGTGCCCCTGCCCACGACGGCGACGATCGACTTCCGGAAGATCGCCACGGGTGAGGTACGCGCTGAGGCCCGCCTGCTGGCCACGAAGCAGGAGGTGGTGGACCGGCTGGACGCGGGGGAGCGGCCGGAGTTCGGGGTGGCGGTCGACATCAAGAACGCGGAGGGCACGCTGGTCTCCGCCCTCACCGTCACCTGGACCCTCCGCCCCAACCGCCCCTGAGGGCTACTCCTATCGGACGTCCGGACCAGCGAGGCCGACGGGAC
>NZ_VCKX01000033.1 GCF_005889725.1 Nonomuraea zeae | reverse complement strand
GGGTGGGCGTGCCTGTCGGGGGCCGAGGTCGCCTGGCTCACCGACGAGCTCGACCGGCCGGATCGCACCGCCCGGGTGCTGATGGCGGCCGCGCGCTGGGAGCTCGCCGGCGGGGCGGCGGGCATGGTGGTGTTCGGGCTGCTCGGGTGGGCGGCCGGCCTGGCCACCGCGATCGTGGTGTCCGGCGCGGGCATGGCGGCGCTCGGTCTGTACGTGGCCGTGGCCTTCAGGGAACGTAACTTCACCCCCGCACGCGAGAAGCGATGGGCGATCTTCCGGCGAGGGGCGTCGCTTGCCCGGCGGGATCACGAGATCCGGCTCGTGCTCGCCGCGACGATGATCGTCAACGGGGCCGGCATGGTCTCCTGGCTGTTCCCCCGGCGGCTCGTCGACCTCGGTTTTCCCGACGATCCCACGCTCTGGTACACCGCACTGGGCATCCTCGCGGCAGGGGCGGGGGTCGTCGCGTTGAGGGTGGTCCAGGCGCGCATCGACGGCGCGGGGGTGGCCAGGCGGGTGTACGCGCTGGCCTGCCTCCTCGGCGCGGGCGCGCTGATCCTGCTGGCCTGCGCCCCCGGCGCGCTCACCGGCGCGTTCGGCGTGCTGGTGGTGAGCGGGATCGCGGTCAGCCTGACGCGGGCGGTCGGCGTGGTCTGGGTCAACCGGCGTACGACGAGTGGCGTGCGGGCGACCGTGCACTCGTTCCTCTCCCAGGCCGAGACCGGCGGGGAGATCGTCGGCGGGATCGCGCTCGCCGCCCTGGCGCAGGCGGCGGGCACGCCGGCGACGCTCGCGGTCTCGGGCGTGCTGATCGCGGGCGCGGGGGTGCTCGTCGCGCGGTGTCGAATCGGCGAGCCGCCGTTCGTATAAGCCGCGAGAGACCACATCAGGAGGTACGACATGGGCAACGTGATCGCGATCGAGCACCTGACCCTGGACGGCGTCATGCAGGCTCCCGGGCATCCCGACGAGGATCCGCGCGACGGCTTCCGGCACGGCGGGTGGGCCACCAGGCGGCAGGATCCGGCCATGCAGGAGGTGATGGGAGCCCGCATGTCGAGCGCGTGGTCGCTGCTGGCCGGGCGGACGACGTACGAGCGCTTCGCCTCCTACTGGCCCCGCCAGGCGCCGAACCCGTTCACCGACTCCCTGAACAGCGTCCAGAAGTACGTGGCGTCCACCACGCTGAGCGAACCGCTGCCCTGGCGGCACTCCACCCTCCTGAAAGGTGACGTCACAGGCGACGTCACAGAGGCTGTGGCCGCGCTCAAGGCGGAGCGGGCGGAGAATCTCGTGGTGTTCGGCAGCGGGGTGCTGGTCCGGTCGCTGCTGGCCCGGGGCCTGGTGGACGAGCTGGTCCTGCTGGTCCATCCGGTGGTGCTCGGGTCCGGGCGGCGGCTGTTCGAGGGTACGGAGATGTCGGACTTCACCTTGGCCGGCTCGGCGACGACCGGGACCGGGGTGATCATGGCGACCTATCGGCCAGTCACCGGCGCAAGGCTCTGAGGGCCGCGATCGACCCTTCTGACCAGGCCGGAGAGCACCGCGCCGGAACGCGGCGCGCATGAGACGCCCATGGGTGGCGGTGACCCGGGGTAGGAGTCACCCATGGGAGAACGGCCGGAGGCAGAGAGCCCGCCGAGGCGCGGCGACGGTGAGCTGATGCTGGGCGGCCTGCTGGATACCAACCACACGACCTCGATGGAGGAGCTGCCGGGCACGGTCGCGACCCATGCGAGTCTGGTCGGCTTCTCCCAGACCAGGATCTACGTGACCGATCTGCAGCAGCTGATCCTGCTGCCGACGCCGGGGCAGGCGGACGAGTCCGGCCACCCGCTGGAGCCGATCCGGATCGACTCCACGCTGGCGGGCCGGGCCTTCCGCATCGTGGACGTCGTCCGCGCCCGGCCCTCGGGTGACACCGATTCCGCCGAACGCGAGGGCCGCCGGCTGTGGGTGCCGCTGCTGGACGGCACCGAGCGTCTGGGCGTGCTGGGCGTGATCGTGCCCGAGGGCGACGATCTCGACATACGCCGGGCCAAGCAGCTCGCGTCCCTGGTCTCGGTGCTGCTGATGAGCAAGCGCCCGCACAGCGACTCCTACTCGCGGATGATCCGCAGGCGGCCGATGAGCCTGTCGGCCGAGGTGCTGTTCAACCTGCTGCCGCCCGGGACGTTCGCCACGGACGACGTGGTGGTCAGCGCCGCCCTGGAGCCCGCGTACGACGTGGGCGGCGACGCCTACGACTACGCCCTCGACGACGACACGCTGCATGTGTCGATCTTCGACGCCATGGGGCACGACACCTCGGCCGGGCTGACCGCCACGATCGCCGTGAGCGCGTGCCGTAACCAGCGGCTGGAAGGCGTGGACCTGCCCACGGCGGCCGAGGCGATCGACGCGGCGATCGCCGATCAGTTCGTCGGCCGCTTCGCCACCGGCATCCTGGCCGACCTGAACGTGCGTACCGGATGGCTGAGCTGGGTGAACCGGGGCCACCATCCCCCGCTGGTGCTGCGCGGCGGCCGGCAGGTCGCGACACTGAGCAGCGAGCCCGACCCGCCGATGGGTTTCCGGATGAGCCCGTCCACCGGGCTGCTCGGCTACCAGTTGCAGCCGGACGACCGGCTGCTGTTCTACACCGACGGGATCATCGAGGCGCAGAGCCCGGACGGGGAGCTGTTCGGGCTGGAACGATTCATCGACTTCATCATCCGCCACGAGGCCGACGGCCTGTCCGCGCCGGAGACGCTGCGCCGGCTGATCCAGGCGATCCTGCTGCACCAGCGCGGGCGGCTCCAGGACGACGCCACCGTGCTCATGGTGGAGTGGCGCAGCCGCCGCCAACGCCGCCTCCTCCTCTGACGCCGAGCATCCAGGCCGGCCCCGAGGCCTTCGCCGGCACCGGCCGCCCGGCCACCACGTCCTGCTCGCCGAACGCGAGCCGAGCCGACCGGCCGGACGCCGACGTCACACTCGCCGAACGCGAGCCGCGCCCGCCCGCTCAGGCGCCGCCGACGGGGACGAAGCCGGAGCCGGCGCGGTAGTTGGGCGACTGGTGGCGGAAGTAGGTGTTGTAGACCTGGCAGTAGCGGCCGCCGCGAGCCAGCAGCGTCGCGTGGTCGCCCTCCTCCACGATCTGCCCGTGATCGAGCACGATGATGCGATCGACATGCTCGATCGTGGACAGCCGGTGGGCGATGACGATCGAGGTCCGGCCGGCCAGCACCACGTCGAGCCCCTCCTGGATCTGGGCCTCGGTCAGCGGATCGACGCTGGCCGTGGCCTCGTCGAGGACGACGATCGCGGGATCCTGGATGAGCAGCCTGGCCAGCGCGACGAGCTGGCGCTGGCCCATCGACAGGGCGCGGCCGTGCTCGCCCACGTCGGTGGCCAGGCCGTGGGGCAGGGCCTCGATCCAGTCGCCGCCGCCGACGGCCGTCGCGGCGGCGAGCACCTCGTCGTCGTCGGCGTCCGGCCGGGGATAGCGGATGTTGTCGGCCACCGTGCCGCTGAACAGGAACGGCGCCTGCGGCACCGCGCCGATCTGCTTGCGGTATCCGGGCAGGTCGAGCGTGCGGATGTCGCGGCCGTCGATCAGCAGGCGGCCCTGCTGGAACTCGTAGAAGCGGGTGATCAGCTTGCTGAGCGTGGACTTGCCCGCGCCGGTGTGGCCCACGAGCGCCACCGTCTCCCCTGCCTCGATGAGGAGGTCGAAGCTCCGCAGCACGGGATGGGCGGGGTCGTAGCCGAACGTGACGTCCTGGAACTCGATGCGGCCCGCCAGCTCGCCTGGGGGCTGCGCGTCGGTCTGCACGACCCGGGGCTCGGCGTCGATCAGCGCGAAGACCCGCTCGGACGCCGACAGGCCCTGCTGGAACTGGGACCAGAAGGCGGCGATGGAGGTCAGCGGGAACCAGAAGAGCGAGACCCCTTGCAGGAAGAGATACCAGTCGCCGGCCGACAGGCCGCCCCCGAGCACCGCCGTGCCGCCGAGCTGGACCAGGGCGACCGTGGCCAGCCCGGCCACCAGGAAGAGCACGGGGAAGATGGCCGAGAAGACGAACCCCTGCCTGAGCGTCACGTCGTAGCTCTGCCGGTTGATCGGCTGGAACTCGTCGTAGACCTGCTGCTCCTGCCGGAAGTTCTTCGCCACCGTGATGCCGCCCATGGTCTCCTGGAGGTTGGCGTTGACCCGGCTCAGCGAGCGCTGCGCCCGGCGGGTGCTGGCCCGCGCCAGGCGGCGGAAGAGCAGCGCCAGACCCATCACGATGGGCACCACCAGCAGCGTCAGCAGGGCGAGCTCGACGCTGCGCAAGAACAGCAGGACCGTGACGAAGCCGACCATCAGCACCTGGCTGATCAGGTCCATCGTCAGCGTGGAGACCGTGGCGAAGTCGTCGGTGTCGGAGGTGACCCGGCTGACGATCTTGCCGGACGGCGTCTCGTCGTAGAACGACAGGTCGCGCTCCAGCACGGCGTCGAAGGCGTCCTCGCGCAGGCGCAGCACGACGTCGCCGGTCACCCGCGAGCTGTTGCGCTGGCGGACGTAGTTGAACACCCAGCCGAACGCCCCGGCGACCAGCAGGCCGCCGGTGAGCAGCCACCACACCTCGCCGATCGTGCCGTCGGCGATCGCGTCCACGCCCCAGCTCGCCACCAGCGGCATGGCCGCCTGGCTCATCGACGACAGCACGATCATCACCGCCACCAGGACCATCGCGCCCAGCTTCGGCCGGAAGTAGGAGGCGATCCTGCGCAGCAGGTCACGGTCGTTGTAGGTGCGGTCGTAGTCTTCGGCGTCGAGGCCGTCCATGATGAAGCCCATCAGCGCCGCCCTCCCTGCTCGCCGGCCAGCACCGGACCGTCGTCGGCGCCGTCAGCGGCGCCGGAAGCACCGTCAGCGGCGCCGCCCGTAGCGCCGTCTCCTGCGCCCTCTACTGGGCCGTCGCCGACGCCCGCCTCGTCGTAGTGGGCGAAGATCCGCCGGTAGAGGCGGCTGCGCTCGATCAGCTCGTCGTGGGTGCCGCAGTCGACCAGCTCGCCGCGCCGCAGCAGCAGGACCTTGTCCGCCCACCGGATCTGGGAGAGCCGATGGGTGATCAGCAGCGTCGTGCGCCCGTCGAGGATGCGGCCGATCGCCTGCTGGATCAGGTCTTCTGTGGCGGAGTCGATGGCGCTGGTGGAATCGTCGAGCACGAGGATCGCCGGGTCGGTCAGCAGGGCCCGCGCGATGGCCAGGCGCTGGCGCTGGCCGCCCGACAGGGTGACGCCGCGCTCGCCGATGACCGTGTCGTAGCCCTCGTCAAGCTCCGCGACGAACTCGGCGGCCTGCGCGTCCTCCGCCGCCCTGACCACGGCCTCGCGGTCGGCCCGCTGGCCGAGGCTGAAGGCGATGTTCTCGGCCACGGAGCGGGAGAACAGCACGATGTCCTGCTCGATGGTGGAGATCTGGGAGCGCAGCGAGTCGAGGTCCCAGTCGCGCACGTCCACCCCGTCGACCAGGACCCGGCCCGAGGTGATGTCGTAGATGCGCGGGACCAGCTTCGTCAGCGTGCTCTTGCCCGAGCCGGTCTCGCCGACGATCGCCACCGTCTCGCCCGGCCGCACGGTGAACGACACCCCGCGCAGCACGGGATCGCCCTCCTCGTAGCCGAACGTCACGTCGTCGAAGACGATCTCCCCGGTGATCGGCGCGGCGTGCCCGTCGGCGCGCTGCTCCAGCTCGTCCTCGGCGCCGATGACGCCGAGGATCCGGCGCGAGGAGGCGATGCCGATCTGGACCAGGGAGAAGGTGAAGATCGACATCTGCGTCGGGAAGCCCAGCATGGACATCAGGCCCATGAAGGCCACCAGGTCGCCGAGCGTGAGCACGCCCATGCCGTGGAGGTAGAGGCCGTGCCACATGGCGCCCGCCATCGCGAAGGCGAACAGCAGGGTGGGCAGGTAGCGGGCCTGGACCAGGCCGTTGCGGACGAAGGAGTCGCGGTAGCGGCGGGCGTGGGCCCTGAAGCGCCGCCGCTCCTGGCCCTCCTGCGCGGTCACCTTGATGACCTCGATGCCGCGCACGGCTTCGTTGAGCGCCGCGTTGAGGTCGCCGAACTGCTCGCGCATGCGCGTCGCCACCGGGTTGAGCCGGCGCATGTAGTGCCAGAGCGCGAGGAAGAACAGCACCGCGAAGACGCACGGCACCAGCAGCAGCCGCGGGTCGATGGCGGCGATGAAGAAGAAGGGCACCAGGCCGGTCAGCCCGGAGTCGACGATCAGGTCGAGCCCCGGCGTGACCATGATGGACAGCTGCCGGATGTCGTTGGCGGCGCGGGCCATCAGGTCGCCGACCCGCTGCCGGTTGTGGAAGGTCTGGCTCTTGCCCAGCAGGCTCACGTAGAGCTCGTCGCGCGTGTCCCGCTCCAGGCGCTTGGCCAGGACCTCGCTCGACAGCCGGGCGACGAGGTCGAACAGCCCCCTGGCCGACACGATCGCCAGCAGCGTCAGCGCGATCAGCCACAGCGCGGAGGCCGGCTCGCCCTGCTCCCCCAGCACGGCGTCGAAGGCGGCGCCGGTGAGCTGCGGCACGGCCGAGTTGAGCACCACCATGATCAGTGACCCGCCGAGGAAGCCGGTCAGATGCAGCACGTGGCGGCGCAGATGAGACCAGAGCCAGCGCACCGGGCCACGCCGGTTGTAGCGTGGGCCGGGAGCGGAGAACTCCGAGCTGCTGGTGGTCACAAGCATGCCCCCTGGCGGCAAGGTGGGCGGACGTCGAAACTGTTTTCTATCACCGGCCTACGACAAAAACCCAGCGCTTTTCCCCGTGCCGAGGGCGGACCATGGTGTCCATGTGGGACGGACCTTGGTGTCCCATGCGGGATGGACCATGGTGTCCATGTGGGATGCCGATCACATCCGCGCCCGGATGGCGGATCTGGCGAGACAGGACCCGGAGTGCCGCAGGTTCGGCGCGTCGTGGCACCGCTACCGGCTCGGGCCGGTCCTGACGGAGGCCGAGGACTGGGTGGTCCCTGACGGCCTGCCGCTCCCCTTCCCGCACACCGGCCACTGGAACCCGTACCAGGACGAGGACTACTACGACCCGCGCCGGGTCACCGGCTCCCTGGTCATCGCCGAATACGGCTGCGGCATCGTCTACCGGCTGGTGATCACCGGCCCCGCGCGGGGAGAGGTCTGGCTCGACGACCGCGAGACCGACCGCGGGCTGATGCCCGTCGGGCCCTTCCCCTAGTGGTACCTGGCCTGGTTCGCCGAGTTCGAGCGGCGCTTCTGAGCGCGACCGCCGCCGCCGTGTCGCATTCACGACATGACGGGATCCCGCCTTGACAGGGCCTTGAATCCGGCGCGTGCCGTCGGTCAGGCTGCTCGACGGCGTCGCGGGGCCCGTCGAATCCGATCGAGCTGCTGCCCGGCTACGACGCCTGCGACCAGGCGGGCACCGACTCGCCCTGGCTGAGCGCGGACCCGTCGCGCGGCACGCTCGCGCCCGGCCGCAGCGCCCGGATCACGCTCACCCTGGACGCGCGCGAGCTCGCCCTGCCGGGGACGTACGAGGCGCGGCTGACCGTGAACGAGGACACGCCCTACCCGGCGCCGTCGCTCGGCGTGACCCTCAGTGCGCGGGCGCCCCGGCATTGGGCCAGGCTGTCCGGCCAGGTCAGCTCGAAGTCCTGTGCCGGCGAGCTGACCCCGCTGCCGGGCGCGGCGTTGACCGTCGAGCGCGGTCACGAGTCGTGGACCCCCGCCACCGACGCCGGCGGCCGGTACGAGCAGTGGCTCGCGGGCGGGCCGCGCAGGGCCGAGGTCACCGTCACGGCCGAAGGGCACCGGCCGTCGGCGTTCGAGGCCCGGCTGCCGTCGCACGGCGACGTGCGGCGCGACGTCGTACTCACGCGTACGGACTGCTGACCCGGGCGTCCGGCAAGCCGGTAGGACCTGTCCGGTATGGGATGAACCCGGGATGTCGACGGCCACGTACACCATGGCAATCGGCATCCCGGAGACCATCATGACCATCCGTCGGCCATCACTCATGCTCGCGACAGGACTGTCCCTGACCGTGCTCCCGGCCTGCAACGCCGCTGGAGGCGGTGGCCAGTTCGCCGCCGCCGGCCGCCCCTCGCCCGCCGCGAGACCGGCCGGGGTGGTGACCGTCGCGGAGGCCAGGAAGCTCCTCACCACGTGGGACGGCGAGGTGAAGAAGGCCCAGCGCGACGGCGGCACGGACTACTCGGGCACGCACGCCGGCCTGGCCTCGGAGCTCACCGAGGCGGACAGCCGCGTCACCAAGGCGCTCGGCGATCCCATCGAGACCTCGCACGCGACCATCGTGAAACCCCGTTTCGCGATCCCCGCGAAGGGGGCCGCCGATCCGCCGTGGTTCATGGCCGAGTTCTCCCGCAAGGGCGGCAAGGGCTGGACCCAGGTGATCTTCCAGCAGACGCCCGGCGGCTGGCGGCAGGTCGCCTGGTCGGAGACCACCGCCAAGCCCCGGATCCCGGCCCCCGCCCGCGACGGGAACGGTCTGGCCACCGTGCTCGCCCCGGACGGCAGGAGCGGGTTGCCCGCCTCCCCTCGGCAGATCGTCCAGGCACACATGCGCATGGAGTCCACTTTCGGCAAGGACCCCCGGGCCCGCCGGTTGTTCACGGCCGATGCCAAGCCCCGGGAGAACGCCGCCAACTACGTCCGTCTCCAGCAGCAGATGCGCGGCCAGTGGAACGTGAAGGTCGCGACCAAAGGCACACAGGAGCTCTTCGCCCTCAAAACCGCCGCCGGCGGCGCCCTGGTCTGGTACGGCACCAGGAACAGGCTGACCTTCACCGCCCGCCCCGGCGCGGGCGAGCTGAACTTCACCGATCGGCCGGCCGCCGCGACGAGTCACGGCAAGCGTTACACCCGCAAGGCCGTGCTGACGTCGGGCGCCACCTACCTCGCCATCGTGCCCCGATCGGGCAAGGTCCGGGTCCCGGTGCGGCTCTCGGCCGTCTTCACCGCCACCGGATCCTGAGCTCCCGGGCGGCCGATCGCCTGATCCCGGCGGACCCCCGCGGCTAAGGTGGGTCCCGGGCCACCGCCGAGCGATCGAGCACCCACCTGGCAGTGAAGCGCGAGGGGCGCGGAATTCTTCATGAGCGATCACGTCATCACCGTCGAATGGATCAGCGCCCCCGACGGCGTTCTCGACTCCTACGCCTGCTCCTGCGGCCTCCCCCTCGACGACCGCGACATCGCCACCCGGCACGCCGAGGAGTCCGGCCAGTGCACGACGTGCCTCGGGTCGGGGACGGTCGACGCGGACGGCTGCGGCACCTGCGACGGCTCCGGCCAGGCGGGCTCCGGCACGTTCCGCGCGACCGTCACCGAGGAGTTCGTTCAGGACGTGGCCGCGCTGCTGCCGGCCGAGTTCGGCCTGAACGACGTGGTGCGGCTGGTCGGCGAGCGGCTGCTGGAGACCTCGGGGCAGGGCGGGATCCAGGCCGTGGTGTCGGTGTCGGCGGGCCTGGTCCGCTATCTGGAGGTGTGCGGGCAGATCGTGCTCTGCACCGCGCCCGACTACGTGCCGGGCGAGGGCGTCCAGCAGACCTACGGCGACCCGCGCTGGATCCGCCTGCCGGAGTAGCGCGGCCCGGCCCCCACTGATCGGAGCCGTCGCCCGCTGATTAGATGAGGGCGTGACGGTGACGGCGTGGGCGGCGGTGGCCGTCTTCCTCCTGTCGTACACGCTGATCGCCACCGAGAAGGTGCACCGGGTCGCGGCGGCGCTCGGCGGCGCGGGGATCATGCTGCTGATCCACGCCACCGGCGCGGGTCCGGCGTTCTTCGACGAGCACTCCGGCATCGACTGGAACGTGATCTTCCTGCTGCTCGGCATGATGATCATCGTTGGCGTGCTGAAACAGACCGGCGTCTTCGAGTACCTCGCCATCTGGGCCGCCAAGCGGGCCAAGGGCCGGCCGTTCCGGCTCATGGCGCTGCTGATCGTCATCACGGCCTCCGCCTCGGCGCTGCTCGACAACGTGACCACCGTGCTGCTGATCGCGCCCGTCACGTTCCTGGTGTGCGAGCGGCTGGAGCTGCCGGTGGCGCCATACCTGATCGCGGAGGCGATGGCGTCGAACATCGGCGGCACCTCCACCCTGATCGGCGACCCGCCGAACATCATCATCGCCAGCCGCGGCGGCCTGACCTTCAACGACTTCCTCGCGCACCTGGCGCCGCTGATCGTGGTGCTGGTGGCGGTGTTCGTCGGGCTGTGCCGATGGCTGTTCCGCGCGTCGTTCAGGTACGACCCCGAGCGGGCCGCGGAGATCATGACGCTGAACGAGCGGGAGGCCATCGCCGACCACCGGCTGCTGCGGCAGTCGCTGGTGGTGCTGGCGCTGGTGATGGCGGCGTTCGTGCTGCACCCGATCCTGCACTACGAGCCCTCGGTCGTGGCGCTGCTGGGGGCCGGCGTGCTGGTGGCGGCGACCAAGGTGACGACCGAGGAGGCCATCGCCGAGGTCGAGTGGCCCACGCTGGTGTTCTTCGCGGGCCTGTTCGTCATGGTCGGGGCGCTGGTGGAGACCGGGGTGATCCGGCAGATCTCCGAGACCGTGGCGCACGCGACCCAGGGCCGGCTCGCGCTGACCACGATGCTGCTGCTGTGGGGCTCGGCCGGGCTGTCGGCCGTGGTGGACAACATCCCGTACGTCGCCACCATGAGCCCCATCGTCGCCGACCTCGTCCAGGTGACCGGCGGCGACGAGCACGCGCGGGTGCTGTGGTGGGCCCTCGCCCTCGGAGCCGACCTGGGCGGGAACGCCACGGCCGTGGGGGCGGCGGCCAACGTGGTGGTCATCGGCATCGCGGCCCGCAACGGCACGCCCATCAGCTTCTGGCAGTTCACCAGGTACGGGCTGGTGGTCACGTTCGTGACCGTGGCGCTGGCCACGCCGTACCTGTGGCTGCGTTACCTCATCTGACCGGCAGCCATCTCATCTGACCGGCAGGACGTCCACGCCGCGCTCGTCGTCGCCGCGCGAGCCGAAGATCCGCCGCTCGGCCTCCGTGATGGGCACGTCGTTGATGCTCGCCTCCCTGCGCCGCATCAGCCCCGACGCGTCGAACTCCCACTGCTCGTTGCCGTAGCTGCGCCACCACTGCCCGGAGGCGTCGCGGGACTCGTACTGGAAGCGCACCGCGATCCGGTCGCCCAGCACGCCCCAGAGCTCCTTGCGCAGCGCGTAGTCCAGCTCCCTCGCCCACTTGCGGCGCAGGAACTCCGTGATCTCCTCGCGCCCGGTCAGGAACTCGCCGCGGTTGCGCCAGACCGTGTCCTCCGTGTACGCGAGCGCGACGCGGTCGGGGTCGCGCGTGTTCCAGGCGTCCTCGGCGGCCTGGACCTTGACGCGGGCGCTCTCCTCGGTGAACGGCGGGACGGGCGGGCGAGACATGGCGACTCCTCGGCGGGTGGAGAACGAGCGTTCTCCCCGATAGCCTAGAGAACGACCGTTCTCCGAGCAAGCGAGGGGCCATGGAACACGCCGAGCGGCTCCTGGACGCCGCGGGAGACCTCTTCTACCGGCGCGGCGTGCAGGCGGTGGGCATGGACGAGGTCAGGGCCGCGTCCGGCCTGTCGCTCAAGCGGCTCTACCAGTGCTTCCCCTCGAAGGAGGCGCTGGTCGTAGCGTATTTGGCGCGGCGCGACGAGCGGTGGATGTCGTCACTCACCCGCCACGTCGGCGCCGCCGAGCCGCAGGAGCGGATCGCGGCCGTGTTCGAGTGGCTGGAGCGGTGGTTCGGCGAGGACGACTTCCGCGGCTGCGGGTTCGTCAACGCCTACGCCGAGCTGGGCCCGTCGTCGGAGGCCGTCAGGGAGGTCGTCCGGCGGCACAAGCAGCGCCTGCGCGACTTCCTGCGCGAGCTGGCCGTGGACGCCCGCGACCCCGACGACCTGGCCGGGCAGTTGCTCGTCCTGGTCGACGGGGCCACGGTCACCGCCATGGTCAGCCCGGAAGAGGGGGCCGCGGCGGCGCGGGCGGCCGGTCGGGCCGCCGCGCTCAGTCGGGCAGCAGCTTGTCCAGCGTGATCGGCAGGTCGAGGATCCGCCGGCCCGTGGCGTGCCGCACGGCGTTCGCCACCGCCGCCGCGGCGCCCGTGATGCTCACCTCGCCCACCCCGATCAGCCCCAGCGGCATGGTGGGGTCCGGCTCGTCCAGGTAGTGCACGTCGATGCGGGGGATGTCGGCGTGCACCGGCACGTGGTACTCGGCCAGGCTCGGGTTCACGATCCGGCCGGTGCGGTGGTCGATCAGGGTCTCCTCCGACAGCGCCATGCCGATGCCCATCACGATGCCGCCGCGCAGCTGGCCCGCCGCCGTCTTGGCGTTGATCACCCGGCCGACGTCGAACACGCCCAGCCAGCGCGAGACGCGCACCTCGCCGGTGTCGCGGTCCACCCGAACCTCGCAGAACTGGGCGCCGCACGCCGCCTTCACCCAGCGCCTGCGGTCGCGCAGCGTCTTCGCCAGGAACCTGATCATGCCCGTGCCCGCCGACGCCTCCAGGTGGCCGCGACCGGCGCGGGTCAGGATCTCCGCGTACGTCTCGCCGCGCCCGCCCTGGTAGAGCCCGCCGTCACGGGCTTCGAGGTCCGCCGGTCGCAGCCCGCGCAGCGGCGATGCCGGCGAGCGCCGCGCCAGGGCGTGCACCGACTGCTTCAGCTTGCGCGTGGCCTCCACCAGGCTCGCGGCCACGCTGGCGGTCTGCATGGAGCCACCCGCCCCGGGGGCGGTCGGCAGCTCGGAGTCGCCGTACTCCACGCGTACGGACTCCAGGGGCACGCCCATCTCGTCCGCGGCGATCTGCGCCTGCGCGGTGGCCGCGCCCATGCCCATCTCCTGCATGGCGCAGCGCACCACGAGCCCGCCGTCCGCGCCCAGCCGCACGGTGACGTCGGCAGGCATCTGCCACGACGGGTGGTACGCCGTGGCCACGCCCATGCCGACCAGCCAGCGCCCGTCCCGCATGGACCCCGGCCGCGGATCGCGCTCCCGCCAGCCGAACCGCTCGGCCCCCACCGCGTACGTCTCGCGCAGCATCCGGTGCGCGAACCGCTTGCCGTCCAGCGGGTTGCGCGCGGGCTCGTTGCGCATCCGCAGCTCGATCGGGTCGATGCCGAGCTCGCAGGCCAGCTCGTCCACGGCCGACTCCAGGGCGAACGTGCCGATCGACTCCCCAGGGGCCCGCATGGCGGTGTTGGCGAGCAGGTCGAGCTGGACGAGGCTCTGGCGCAGCAGGATGTTCCGGGCGTCGTAGAGGTGGCCGGAGGCGGAGGTGATCTGCTCGGGGTTGCCGCCGATCCGGCCCGTCCTGGCCACGCTGGTGTGGATCAGCGCCGACATCCGCCCGTCGGCGTCCGCGCCGAGCGCGACCCGCTGCGTGGACGGGGTCCGGCCTCCGACCGTGTGGTAGACGCCCTCGCGGGTGAGCGCCAGGCGTACCGGCCGGGCGGTCGCCCGGGCGGCCAGCACGGTGAGCAGCGTGCCCGCCCAGACCGACCCCTTACCGCCGAACCCGCCGCCCACGAAGGGGGCCAGCACCCTGATCCCCTGCTCGGGCACGCCGAAGCGCAGGGCGAGGTGCTTGCGCAGCCAGGCGATGCTCTGCGTGCCCTCGTGCACGGTCAGCCGGTCGCCGTCCCACACGGCGGTCGTGGCGTGCGGCTCGATCGCGTTGTGGTGGTAGGGCGGCGTGGTGAAGCGCAGGTCCACCGACACCGGCGCGGCGGCCAGCGCCGCCTCCGCGTCTCCCTTCGCGGCCCCGCCCGGCTGCAGCGCGTTGCCCTTCTGCGGGGCGGCGTTCGGCTCCTCGGCCGCGAAGTCGACCGCGGCGGGCAGTTCCTCGTACGTCAGCCGCACCAGGCTCGCGGCGTGCCGCGCGGCCTCCGGGGTCTCGGCGACCGTGACCGCCACCGGCTGGCCGTTCCAGTGGACCTCGTCCGTGGCCAGGTAGTTGACCGACGTCCCGCTGGCCAGCGAGCTCAGGTTGAGCAGGCTGACGGCGGGCGCCGGCTTCATCGCGGGGGCGTTCTCGTGGGTGAGCACCTCGATCACGCCGGGCACGGCTCTGGCCGCCTCCGTGTCCACCCCGGTGATGCGGCCCCTGGCGATCGTGGCGTGGACCAGCGCGGCGTGGGCGAGCCCCGGATAGCGGTGCTCGGCCGCGAAGCGGGCCTCGCCCGTGGTCTTGGCCCGGCCGTCGAGCCGGTCGACCGGCCGGCCGACGTACTTGGCGCCGGTCTGCTGCTCGGTCTCGGCGTACTTGGTGGTCATGCCGTCTCCCCTCCGCCGTTCAGCTCGCGCAGCGTGGCCACGATCGTGGTGCGCGCCAGCCGGACCTTGAACGCGTTGCCCGGCCGGACGGCCGCCGGCGCCAGCTCGGCCCGCGCCGCCTCATCGAAGGACTCCTCTGTCGCGGGCCCGCCGGTCAGGATCCGCTCCGCCTCCACCGCCCGCCACGGCTTGGCCGCGACGCCGCCCAGCGCCAGGCGGGCCCGCGTCACGACGCCGTCGCGCACCTCCAGCACCGCCGCCACCGAGACCAGGGCGAACGCGTACGACGCGCGGTCGCGCACCTTGCGGTAGCGGGAATTGGCCCCCGCCGGCTCGGGCGGCAGCTCGACCGCCGTGACCAGCTCGTCGGCGGCCAGCGTGGTCTCGATCTCGGGGGTGTCGCCCGGCAGCCGGTGGAAGTCGGCCAGCGGGATCCGCCGCGTGCCGCGTACGCTCTCCACCTCGACGACGGCGTCCAGGGCGGCCAGCGCCACGCACATGTCGGAGGGATGCGTGGCGATGCAGCTGTCGCTCACGCCCAGGATGGCGTGCGAGCGGTTGAACCCGCCGAGCGCGTCGCAGCCGCCGCCCGGCTCGCGCTTGTTGCAGGCCGCCGCCTGGTCGTAGAAGTAGGGGCAGCGGGTGCGCTGCAGCAGGTTGCCGCCGACGGTGGCCATGTTGCGCAGCTGGGCCGAGGCGCCGGCCAGGATGGCCTGCGACAGCAGCGGGTAGCGGGTGCGCACGCGCCGGTCGGCGGCCAGGACGCTGTTGCGCACCAGCGCGCCGATCCGCAGGCCGCCGCCGGGCAGCTCGTCCACGCCGGTGAGCGGCAGGTCGCCGACGTCCACGACGGTGTCGGGGCACTCGATGCCCTCGCGCATCAGGTCGACCAGGTTGGTGCCGCCGCCGAGGAACTTCGCGCCCGGCTCGGTGGCCACCGCGCGGACGGCCTCGCCGACGTCGGCGGGCTTGACGTACGCGAACGGCCTCATCGTGCCTCCTGCCCCGCGACGTCCTTGATGGCGTCGACGATGCCGTTGTAGGCGCCGCAGCGGCACAGGTTTCCGCTCATCCGCTCCCTGATCTCCTCGTCGCTCAGCTCGGCGGCGGCGGCAGCGTCCCTCGGGTGCCCGGTCACGGCGCTGGGCATGCCGGCGGCGTGCTCGGCCAGCATGGCGACCGCCGAGCAGATCTGGCCCGAGGTGCAGTAGCCGCACTGGAACCCGTCATGGCGGACGAACGCCGCCTGCAGGGGGTGCAGGTCCCCGTCCTGCGCGATCCCCTCGATCGTGGTGATCTCCTTGCCCGCGTACTGGACGGCCAGGGCCAGGCAGGCGTTGATCCGCACGCCTCCGGCGATCACCGTGCACGCGCCGCAGGCACCCTGGTCGCAGCCCTTCTTCGGACCCATCAGCCCGAGGCGGTCGCGCAGGGCGTCGAGCAGGCTGACCCACGGCTCGACGTCGAGAGACTCGACGACGCCGTTCACCCGCATCCGTATCTCGGTCACGCGCTTTCCTCCCCAGCGGATTCCATCTCTCGTGGGCGACGCTAACAGAACAGCGTTCCCTTAACAAGAGAACGGTGTTTCGTTATCCTTCGCCGGTATGCTGGGGCGACATGACTCGGTCGGCATTTGTCCGGGCCAGAAGGCCGGAGCACAAGCAGCAGCGGCGCGAGGCGATCCTCGCCGCCGCCCGTGAGCTCGCCCTCACCTCCGGCGTGCGCAACGTCAGCCTCGGCGCGGTCGCCGACGCCGTCGGGCTGGCGAAGTCCAACATCGTGCGCTATTTCGGCACTCGCGAGGAGATCTACCTCATCCTCGCGGCCGAGGAGTGGCAGCAGTGGGGGGAGGCGACGAGCGCTCGCCTGCGCGGCCGCACCGGCACGGACGAGGTGGTGCTGGCCCTGTCCGAGACGCTCGCCGACCGGCAACTGTTCTGCGACCTGCTCAGCAACACGACGACCAGCCTGGAGCACAACGTGTCGGTCGAGGCGGCCCGCACGTTCAAGCGCGGCATCCACGAGGTGCTGGCCGGGGTGGGCACGCAGGTCGCACGGGCCACGGAGCTGACCGAGGCCGAGGGCCACGAGCTGGTCACCGCCGCGACCGGCCTGGCCGCCCTGCTCTACCCGATCGCCCACCCGTCCGCGGCGCTCGCCGAGGTCTACGCCCAGGACCCCGACCTCGCCGCCGCCTGCCCGCAGTTCCTGCCCACGCTCGTACGCACGCTCAGGGCGCTCGCCGCCGGCCTGCCCGCGATCCGGCCGCCGCAGGAGTGAAACTTTCACCCCGATCATGACCTGACCCGCACCCGCGCGACCCGCCGCGCGGCAGGCGTCTTCCCACGTGAACCCGGACCAGCCCGGCCCGCCCGGGGCCCGGCGCGCTCGCAGCCACTCGCGCCCCTCTGTACACGCCGCCCGAATCCGAAGAGCATGCCGGTGTGCATAACCGGTTAATCGCCTCGTTTCAGGAAGGTCATGCCATGAGAAAGCGACTCGGGTTGGTGGCGGCGGCGCTCCTGTCGCTCCTCGTCCCGATGCTCATCGCGGCCGCGCCCGCGCACGCCGCGGTCGGGCTCCGCGTCAGCGGCACCAGGATCGTGGAAGCCAACGGGAACGCGTTCGTCATGCGCGGCGTCAGCCACGCGCACACCTGGTACACCAGCCAGACCGGCTCCTTCTCCGCCATCAAGTCCCTGCGCGCCAACACGGTGCGCGTGGTGCTCAGCGGCGGCAGGTGGCCGGCCAACGGCGCCTCGGACGTGGCCAACGTCGTCTCGCTCTGCCGGCAGAACCGGTTAATATGCGTGCTCGAAAACCACGACACCACCGGATACGGCGAGCAGAGCGGGGCGTACACGCTCGATCAGGCGGTCACCTACTGGAGCAGCGTCAGGAGCGCGCTCACCGGCACCGAGGACTTCATCGTCATCAACATCGGCAACGAGCCGTACGGCAACAACTCGGTCTCCGCCTGGACCAGCGCGACGACGAGCGCGATCAGCCGGATGCGCGGCCTGGGCTTCCAGCACCTGCTCATGGTGGACGCGCCCAACTGGGGCCAGGACTGGCAGTTCACCATGCGCGACAACGCCCAGGCGGTGTTCAACGCGGACACGCAGCGCAACACGGTCTTCTCCATCCACATGTACGGGGTCTTCGACACGGCCGCGGAGATCACCGCCTACCTCGGCGCGTTCCAGACGGCCGGGCTGCCGCTGGTGATCGGGGAGTTCGGCCACAACCACTCCGACGGGAACCCCGACGAGGACACGATCATGGCCCAGGCGCAGTCCCGGGGCGTCGGGTACATCGGCTGGTCGTGGAGCGGCAACGGCGGCGGCGTCGAATATCTCGACATGGTCACCAACTTCAACGCCGCCAGCCTGACGTCGTGGGGGCAGCGGATCTTCAACGGCGCCAACGGCATCGCGCAGACCTCGCGCGAGGCGACGTTCTTCGGCGGCGGAAGCACCGACACCACCGCGCCCACCACCCCCGGCACGCCGTCGGCCGCCGGCGTGACCTCGTCCGGCGCCACGCTGACCTGGTCGGCCTCCACCGACTCCGGCGGGTCAGGACTGGCCGGCTACAACGTCTACCGCGAGCAGGGTGCCACCGACCCGCTGCTCGGCCAGAGCACCACCAACTCCATCACGCTCACCGGGCTGAGCGCCTCCACCCAGTACCAGGTCTACGTCCGCGCCCGCGACGGCGCGAACAACCTGTCGGGCAACTCGGCCACCACCACCTTCACCACCACGTCGGGCGGCGGCGGGGGCGGCGGCTGCACGGCCGCCGGCACCGTGCAGAACCAGTGGAGCGGCGGCTACGTCGTGCAGCCGGTCACCGTCACCAACACCGGCTCGTCGGCGACCACGGGGTGGACGGTCACCTTCACCCTGCCCGCCGGGCACACGATCACCGGCTCGTGGAACGCCACGCTGACCACCAGCGGGCAGACGGTGACGGCGCGGAGCCTGGGCTACAACGGCACGCTCGCGTCGGGCGCCTCGGCGGGCTTCGGCTTCCAGGCCGGCCGGCCGAGCGGCGACACGGCCACCGCCGGCTCCTACACCTGCGCCGCCTCCTGACCCGCGCTCTCTTCGCCGGCCGCAGCCCCGACCACCCCGGTGGCCGGGGCGGCGGTCGCCTCGGTGGCCAAGGGGCCGGTCGCCTCGGTGGCCGGGGCGGCGGTCAGCTTGGTGGCCAGGTCGGCGAAGAGGGTGGCGGCGGGGAGCGGATCCGCGGGCAGGGCGAGCAGGACGGCCCGCTCCGCCACCGGGTCCAGCGGGATCGCGGCGACACCCGCGTGGTGGGCGGGCAACGACAGCTCCGGCATGACGCTCACGCCGAGCCCTTCCGCGACCATGGCCAGGATGCTGCCGGTGTCGCGGACCCGGTAGTGGCAGCGCAGGCTCACCCCGGCCGCCCGCGCCAGCGCCGCGATCAGCGGCTCGCAGCCACCCGTCGACATGATGAACGGATGGCGGGCCAGCTCCGTGATCGGCACGGCCGGATGGACGGCCAGATCGTGTCCGCTGGGCACGACGCCCAGCATCCGGTCCCTGGCCAGCGGCAAGGCCACCAACCCCAGGCCGACCGGCGGGGCGGTCACGGTGGCGAGGTCGACGGCGCCGGTGGTGAGCCATTCGAGGACCTCATCGTCCGAGCCCTCGATCACGGTGAGCCGCACCCGCGGATGCGCCGCACCGAACGCCCGCAGGATCCGCGGCAGCAGCCGGGCGTTGGCGCTGGGGATGGCACCGATCCGCAGGCTCCCGGCCCGCTCCCCGCGCGCCTCGGCCACCTCCTGCTCCAGCGCCTCCACCTGGGCCAGGATGAGAACCGCACGCCGGTACACGGCCTGCCCGGCGGCGGTCAGGCGCACCCCGTGGTTGCCCCTGACGAGCAGCGTGAGCCCGAGCTCGCTCTCCAGCGCCCGCAACGCGTGGCTGACCGCCGACTGCGAGGTGGCCAGTTCCTCGGCGGCCCGCGTCATGTTCCCCGCCCGCGCCACCGCGTGCAGGATCCTGAGCTGGGTGAACGTCATAGCGCCGCGCGCAGCAAGCCCACGACCAGCGGGTGCGGGCGGCCGGGCGCCGATCGCGCCTGCGGGACGTACAGCGTGGCCAGGTAGAACGGGTGGCCGGGCAGCTCCAGCACCCTGGCCTCCCCGTCGGCGTCCACGCCGGTCACGAGCAGGCCGCCCTCGTGCAGGGTGCGCTGGTGGGCGGGCTCGATGCCGAAGTTGCAGTAGTACCGCTCCTCGGTCTGGGTCCGGCCGTACAGGGTGGCCGCCCGGGAGCCGGGAGTGAGGGCGACGGGCATGGTCCTGCCCGCGAGCGAGCAGGACAGCTCCGAGATGAACAGGTTCGACGCGTACGGGTCGTACTCGGCGTGCCGGGCGTCCTCGAACCCGAGCACGTGCCGGGCGTACTCGATCACCATGTGCTGGCAGCCGCCGCACGTCCCCAGGGTGGGGACGCCCTGCTCCCGGCCGTGCCGGAGGGCAGCGAGCGCGCCGGTCAGGCTCCGGTACGGGCTGCCCGGCGCGCACCACAGCACGTCGGCGGCGCGTACGCCGGACAGGTCGGCTTCGAGCGGCTCGGTGGCCAGCCACCGGATCTCCACCCCGACGCCCAGGTGCTCGGCGGCGTGCCGCAGCGCGTCGTCCGTGGCCACGTGCGGCGCGAACGCCTTGTCGTAGTCGCCGACCACCGCGACGTTCAGCGAACGGTTCATGCGCCCACTATGCGGGCGGCCCGGACCCGAGCGCCAATGCCTGACCGCTCCACCGGCATGAGCGATCGCTCATGTCCGAATACGGCCAGCCAGGCAAGGGGCGCGCCTGGTGGGATGCCTTCATGACCACACACCAGGACAAAGCCCTGCAGTTCCGTTCGATGCACGTGCCGGGCCGGCCCCTGCTGCTTCCCAACGCCTGGGACGCCGCCAGCGCGCGCGTCGCCGAGCACGCCGGGGCGGCCGCGATCGCCACCACGAGCGCCGGGGTGGCCTGGAGCCTGGGCTCGCCGGACGGCGACCTGCTCGGCCGGGAGGCCGCCCTCGCGCTGGTCGCCCGCGTGGTGGCGGCCGTGGACGCGCCGGTGAGCGCGGACGTCGAGAGCGGGTACGCCGGCGATCCCGAAGGGGTCGCCGCAACCGTGCGCGGCGTGCTCGGCGCCGGGGCCGTCGGGGTCAACCTGGAGGACGCCGACCGTGGCGGGCCCGCTCCGCTGCGGACCGTGGCCGACCAGGTCGCCCGGCTGGCCGCGGCCCGTGCGGCGGCGGACGAGAGCGGGATCTCGCTGTTCGTCAACGCGCGGATCGACGTCCATCTCGGCGGCTCGGGAGATCTCGGGGAGACGCTGGACCGGGCCGCCGCCTACGTGGAGGCGGGCGCGGACGGGGTTTTCGTGCCGGGGCTCACCGATCTGGCGTCGATCGCGGCGGTCGTGGGCAAGGTTCGGGCGCCGGTGAACATCCTCGCCGGACCGGGCGCCCCCGACGTGGCGGCCCTGGCCGGGGCGGGGGTCGCGCGGGTCAGCCTGGGGTCCTCCGTCGCGCAGGCGGCCTACGCCGTGGCCCGGCGCGCGACGGCCGAGCTACTCGGCGCGGGCACGTATGACTCGGTGGCGGGCGCGATCGACTACGCCGAGCTCAACGCCCTGCTGGCCCGCCCCTGACCCCGCCGGCCATCCCCGGCGACCGGCGACGCGGAAGGACCGGGCGGACCCGGCGGGCCAGGGGGCTTCCTCAGCGGTCCACCGGCTCGGCGTCCCAGCGGTCCGACAGGTCGGCGGTCGCGGTGTCCGCGGGGAGGGCGGTCAGGAGGGGGAGCATGACCTCGACCCGGGTGCCCGCTCCCGGCTCGCCGCTCACCACGCAGATCCCGCCCAGCTCCGCCGCCCGCTCGCGCATCGACCCGAGGCCCACGCCGGGGCGGTGCGCCTCGGGCAGCCCCTTGCCGTCGTCGGCGACGAGCACGCGCAGCACCGACCGCTCCCGCTGGACGACGATCCTGGCGGAGGAGGCGGCGGCGTGCCGCCGGATGTTGGTGAGCGCCTCCTGGACGATCCGGTAGACCGCCACCTCGACGGCCGCGGGCAGCTCCGACAGGCTGCCCTCCACCTCCACCTGGACCTCCGTGTCCGGTGACGACTGGCCGGCCAGCTCGCGGACGGCACGGGCGAGGCCGAGGTCGTCGAGCGCGGGCGGGCGCAGGCCGTACACGAGCTCGCGGATGTCCCCCGTGACGGTGCTCATGCCCGCGTGCAGCTCGCGCAGCAGCGCGTCGGCCGTCTCGGGCGAGTTCTTCAGCCTGATGCGGGCCATGTTGATCGTCATCGCCATGGCCGACAGGGTCTGGCCGAGCCCGTCGTGCAGGTCCCTGCGCAGGCGGCGGCGTTCTTCCTCCCTGGTGGTAAGGATGCGTTCCCTGGAGCGCTGCAGGTCGGCGGCCATCCGCACCGCGTGCGCCACGTCGGCCGCGTACGGCGTGAGGGTGGCCAGCACCCGCTCGTTGTGCGCGGCGGGGAAGCGGCGCGGGCCGGGGGCCCCGACGAGCAGTCGGCCGACCCGCTCGCCGTGCCAGATCAGCGGCACCTCGCGCGGCTCGGCGCCCACGCGGCCGTTCTCGACGTAGCGGGGCTCGCCGTCGGCCACCTCGACCGCCACGCCCTCGACCGCCAGCCCGTCGCGCAGCACGCTCACGACCGAGGTCAGCGCCTTGGCCGGGTCGCCGCGGCGGACCGCCTGGGTCAGGCGCTCGGCGAGGACGCCGGGGTCGCCGACGGCCCCGTACAGGAGGCGGTCCACGGCCCGCTGCAACGCGCGCCGCAGCGGCTGGAAGAACGCTCCGGCGAACAGCGCGGCGGCCACGCCCGCGACCTGGTCGTAGCCGGAGACCAGCAGGCTGGACAGGGTGCCGGCGCCGAAGTAGACGGCGCTGACCACGACGACCACGCCGGCCGCCACGAACGCCCGGCTGATCACGGTGTCGATCCCGTAGAGCCGGTAACGCATCACGGAGAACGCCACCGCGAACGGGATGGCGGCAGCCCAGGCGATGGCCGGCCACAGCAGACCGGGCCAGATCGAGGCCGCGACCAGGAACACGATGTACCCGGAGAAGGCGAACAGCGGCCAGCCGATCTGCCGCCGCCCGACCGGGTCGGCCCGCCGCATCCGCACCGCCATGGACAGCGCGGCCAGCGCCATCGCGGTGTAGATGCCCACCCAGCTGATGGTCGACAGGACCTGCATGTACGGCGCCATCGCCGTGATCTGCAGCGGGTTGGGGATGACCTCCGGGTATGGGTACCCCTCGCGGGGAGGAGGCACCCTGAACAGGTAGTTCACCGCCCCGGCCGTGATCGCGGCGCAGCCCAGCAGCAGGGCAGGCCGCCAGCGGCGGGAGGGCAGGCGGCCGTCCGGCGAGTACAGCGGCAGCAGCATCGTCAGCGTCAGGCCGCATACCGCCCACCCGAGATGGGACGGCGTCCGCATCCACCCCGCGAGCGCGAGCTCCCCGTCGGCGGCGGCGCGGAACATCAGCGCGCCGGCCAGGTCGCTGACGCCCGCGGCCAGCCCGCCCACGCACATGAGCCAGGCCATGTTGAGCCGGGGCCGGTGGTGGATGAGGAACGCGCCGACCGCGGGGAAGGTGAAGATGACGGCGGACTGGGGGGTCACCGTCCTGTCGGGGGTCCATTCGGCGGGCAGCCCGGCCCAGATCAGGATCGCGGCCAGGCCCAGGATCGGTGAGACCACCGCCATGAGCACGGAGGTGATCCGCGCGGGCGACAGTTTCCCTGATAGTTTGCGGTTCCCGGCGTTCCCGGCGTTTCCGACGGTTCCGGCGTTCTCGGCGAATCCAGCCATCGTGCTCTCTCCGCCTCTCCGCCCCCGGCACGCCTCCCGATGAAGAGGATTATGACCCGTCTATCGGGATAAATCCGTTCATCGTGTCCGGGACGTTACCGCCGCACCGGCGAAAAGCCCCCTGCCCCGGCGACGAGACCGGGGGCAAGGGGCTTCCGCGTCACTCGACGGTGACCGTGGCCCTGGCCACGACGGTCGTGCCCGTTACGTGCCCGCTCACCGAGAACGTACCGGGCCGCGCGTACTGATCAGGACTGACCGCGTCCCACGTGACCGGCACCGCGCTGTCCTTGGACCCGTCGTTGTACGTCGCCACGACCGTCCCCGGCAGCGAGGGGGCGACCCCGGCCCGCGTCGTGACCGGCTCCTCGGCGATCGAGGTGATGGTCACGGCCGCGGTGGTCCGGACGTACACGGTCGCCTGGGCAGGCGTGCGGACGCCTTCGGCGAGCCCGGCGACGGTGAAGCTGGTGCCGCCGGTCGCGACCTGGTCCGCGGTCACCTGCTGCCAGGTCACGGCGGCCGCGCCCCGGGTGCCGTCCGCGTAGCGGGTCTCGACGGTGGCGGGCAGCTTGGGCAGCGTGCCGGCCAGGGTGGGAACGTGCACGGGACGCACCGAGTCCGGCGGCACCGCGTACGCCTTCCACTCCAGCAGCCCGACCGACGCCCCGCCGGACTCCAGCTGGATCCGCAGCTTCGAGGTCGTGACGGTGTCGAACGAGACGGTGTTGTAGGCGTCCACCGCCTTCGGGTAATCGGCGACGCCGCCGACGTCCTCGAACGAGTCGCCGTCCCACTGCTGGATCTTCCACGACGCGGGGACGCGGACGCCGCCCCCGTCGTCGAAGAAGTACACGTCGGCCTTGTTGACCCGCACGGGAGCGGCCCAGTCGAGCTGGACCCACTGCGTGCCCTGCTGCGGCCAGGTGCCCCAGCGCGGGTTGGCGCCGTCGTTCGAGCGCGGCGGGTCGATGCCGTCGTTGACGGCGGTGACCTTCTCCCACGGCGAGGTGTAGGAGGCGGTGGCCGTGGCGTAGGGCGCCACGTTCGCCTGCTCGCCCTGGGCGCCCGCGGTGACGGACACGGTGGCGGCGGTGCTGCGCGCGCCGTCCGAGGCGGTCAGCCGCAGCCGGTACGTCCCCGGCTCGCTGAACGCGACCACCGTGCTCGTGCCGGTCGGATCGGTGAAGAACGCCTCGCCCGGCCCGTCCACCTTGGCCCACTGGGTGGTGAGCCGGCCCGACGGCAGCCCGTCGTCCTTGACCACGGCGTCGACGCGCGCCTGCCCCGGGCGGCTGAACGCGGGGTCGGGCACGGCCAGCACGTACGGTGCCCGGTTGGCCGCGGACGGCGGCCTGGCCCCGGTCGAGTACGCCTGGACCTCCTTCAGCCCCGTCGCGTAGCCGGGCCGGTGGGTGACCAGCACCCGCAGCTTCTGCGCGGTGACGGCCGGGAAGCGCACCTCGTTGAGGTTCGCCCGGGGATAGACCGGCTCCCTGGCCTGCCCGGGCACGTCCTTCCAGGCGCCGCCGTCGAGATACTGCACCGAGTAGAACGCGGGCTCGCTGTATCCGGCCGCCTTGCGGTCGTTGTAGAAGTACAGGTTGAGCCGGTCCACCGGCCGGGCCGAGCCGAGATCCACCTCCAGCCAGTCCTGCGGCTTGCCCGACCCCTTGCTCCCCCAGTACGGCTCGTTGATCGTGAACCCGTCGGCCGCGCCCGCCGCGTCGCCGTGGGAGGCGGTGGCGGCGGAGACCAGGTTCTGGCGGGTGGAGCGGAGATCGACCCCGGCCTTCTGGAAGAGGTCCTCGACGCGGTCGCCGCTCAGCTTCACCTCGGCGGGCGCCTTCAGCGACCTGGCCGCCTCCGCGTGCACGACCTGACCGCCCTCGACCCTGCCCGTCGCCGGGTCCCAGACGGCGTGCGCCAGCCCGGACAGGGTGACCCTGCGCTTGCCGTCGATCAGGATCGAGTAGCCCTCGGGCACCCCGGCGTAGTGCCTGGTCCCGTCGCCCGGCTTGTCCCAGACGATGGTCAGGTCGTCGCCCCGGTAGTCGACGCCGTTGACGCTGAAGTGGTCCCAGCCGATGTCCACCGGCCACAGCTCGACCTTGCCGTCCGAGCGCGGGCGCAGGCCCATGACGTCCTCGATCACCGTCCAGTTGCTGCTGCCCAGGATCGTGTGGTGGATCCAGGAGCGGTAGTCGATGGTCTTGGTCGCCGGGTTCCAGTTGGCCCAGAACTCGTTGGCGTCGGGATAGCGGGTGTCGCCGCCGACGAACTGCGACCAGGCGTTCCAGTACAGGAGCTGCTTGTACTGCTCGGCGGTGATGTACGGCGAGGCGTACTGGCGCAGCGCCTTGGAGAACAGCGCGAAGTTCCTGGTCGAGTTGATCTGCGAGAAGTTGTTCGAGCCGGGCTGGCCGGCCGCCGCGGCCTCTGCCTTGTCCTTCTGGTTGGCGGTGTAGGCCGGAAATATCGGATATTCAGCCGGGTCGGCCCAGAGGCGCAGCGCCTCCCGGTACTTCGGGTCGTCCGCCGGCACCAGGCCGGTGGCGTACGGGATGTAGTTGTTCGACTCCTTCCAGGGGATCAGGTTGCCCGTCTGGAGGTCGCGGTGCTTGAACAGCTTGTTCTGCTCGTCCCAGAGCAGGGTGAGTATGCCGTTCTTCACCTTGTCCGCCACGCCGCGCAGCTCGGCGGCCTTGGCCGCGTCACCCGCCAGCTCGTACGCCTGCGCCGCCGCGGCCGCGTTGGCGTAGACGTAGGCGCCTTCGAGCCGCTCGTTGGCCCGGTCGTAGTAGTGGAACGACACCGCGTCGGCGTCGTTGCCGGTCATCGCCTCCCAGTCGTACTCGATGACGCCGTTGCCGTTCGAGTCGTAGGCGGCCAGCTGCCCGTACACGTCCTTCTCCGCGTAGCGGGCCAGGTTGCGCAGGATCGACGGCTGGCCGCCGTGGATCTGGTAGCTCTCCAGGGCCGCGGCCGAGATGTACTGGGTGTAGCTGTTCGACCAGTTCTCCGGGTCGCCCGGGTTGTCGGTGTACTTCGAGTTGCGCGACACCTCCCCCGCCGACACCCACGGCCCGTACGAGTAGATCGGGTCGCGCAGGTACTTCAGGTCCTGCACGAACATCGGCACGGTCAGCACGATCGCGTTGTTGTAGCCCAATGCCCCCTCCACCGAGGTGGGGAACTGGTAGTCGTTGCCCGGGATGTCGGCGTCCAGGAAGTTGAAGCGCATGAGCCACCAGCGGTAGTACACGAACTTCTTGATGTTCTCGTCCGGCACGTCGACGTAGGGCAGGTTCGCGGCCCACCAGGCGTTGTAGTCCTGCAGCTGCCGCCGCAGCGCCTGCTCGGGCGAGCGTCCCTTGTAGCCGTCGTACTCGGGGCGCGAGCCCGCCAGCTCCTCGGTGACGAAGCCCATCTGCACCTTGGCCCGCACGGTCCGGCCCGGCTGGACCGTCACCGAGCCCTTCAGCGCGCCTTCCGCGACCTTCAGCCCGTCGCCGCTGAGCCGGGGGAAGAGCGTGGTCAGCTTGTTCTTGGCGGCCACCACGCCGGTCAGCTCGCGGTCCCCGTCGGCCGTCCTCGCGTACGGCGAGGTCACGGTGATCGGCACGGCCGCGGCGGACGACCCCGTGTTGGTGATCTCCAGGATCGTCACGGCCGTGTTCTCGTGGGTGATGAACTTCTTCACCCCGACCGCGAGGCCGCCGCCCGCATAGCGGCCGGTCCAGTGGCTGGGCATCTGCAGCCGCTTGGAGACGTCCTCGGTGAGCGCGGTGCCGAGCGAGATCTCGTACGCGTCCCTGTTGTCGATGCTCTCCCAGTAGGCCACGCTCCCGCCGAACCCGATGACCGACGGGTCGTGCTCCTTCATGAACAGCGCCCGCCCGCGCGACATCAGCCACGTGCCCGCCGGGTCGTCGCCCGGCCTGGCCAGCATGCGGTCGATCCAGTACGAGTCGCCGCCCTTCTCCTTCCGGTAGATCTCCGCCATCATCCGGCGCGGGTGGTATCCGACGGGCTCGGCGGGCACCGGATCGGCGCCGGTGAACACCGGCAGGCCGAGGTCGTCCTGCGCCGCGTACGAAGGCGTCACGGCCAGGGAGGCTGTGAGCGCTAACACGGCTAAGCACAACAGCGGTTTACGCACGTACGTCTCCTAGATCGGTATCCAGACACGCATGGTCGCGGGGCCGCGGTTGCCCCAGCGGTGATAGGGGACGAGCCGCAGCGTGGCGTCCGTGCCGTCCTCGCGGTCCGCTTCGACGGACGCGTACGGCCACCCGCCGTCGGGCTCGGCGCCGATCGAGGCCGGCACCTCCAGCACGACGACGCCGTCCACCTCGCGCTCCACCGGCGGCTCGACCCGCGCGGTCACCGCGCCGAGCGGCGGCTCCTCGGCCACCGACTCCGCGCAGTAGACGAGCGGCCCGCGCTCGACCGCGGCGGTGCTGCGCAGCGCGTCGATGCGCCGGTCGGGGAACGTCCACCGCGGCCTCATCGGCAGCTCCAGCCGGATCTCGTCACCGGCCCGCCACGGCCCGTCGACGTGCGCGTAGCCGGGGCTCACCGGCCGGATGACGGGGCCGTCGGGCAGCGGCGCGTCCGGGGATGAGACCGGAACGTGCGCCAGCGTCGCGTCCGTGGCCCAGGCGGGGACGCGCAGGCCGATGCGGCCCTCCCCGTCGGCCAGCACGCGCACGCTGACCGAGCCGGTCCACGGGTAACCGGTCTCCACCCGCACCGCGAGGCCCTGGTGGCGCAGCTGGGAGGGCGTGAAGTGGTGGATGAGGATCCCGTCCCCCGTCGCGGCGGCCACGTAGGCGGGCAGGGAGGCGAGCGTGCGGGCGATGTTGTTCGGGCAGCAGGACACGTCGAACCAGGGCGAGCGCAGGCCGCCCTCCGCGGCGTGGTTGACGCCGTCGAGCGGCACCGCGGGCACGCGTACCTGCAGCGGGTTGGCGTAGAAGAACGAGCGTCCGTCCAGCGCCACCCCCGTGGCCAGCATGTTGTAGAGGGTGCGCTCGGTCAGGTCGGCGTACCGGACGTCGCCGGTGGCCAGCAGCAGCCGGTGCGCGAGCATGATGGAGGCGATGCTCGCGCAGGTCTCGTTGTAGGCCCGGTCCGGCGGCAGCTCGTAGTCCTCGCCGTACGACTCGTCGGCATGCCTCGAGCCCATGCCGCCGGTCAGGTGGGTACGCCGGGCCACGGTCCGCTCCCACTGGGACTCGACCGCCTTCAGCAGCTCCTCGTCGCCGGTCTCGACCGCCACGTCCACGACGCCGGAGGCCAGGTAGAGCGCGCGCACCGCGTGCCCGCGGAACACCTGCGCCTGCCTGACCGGCAAGTCGTCCTGGTAGTAGGCGCGGCCGAAGGGGATGTCGGCGAGCGCGGGCAGGCCGCGCCTCTCGACGAAGCGGCGGGCCATCTCCAGGTAGCGCTCGGTCCCGGTGACGCGGTAGAGCTCGACGAGGGCCATCTCGACCACGGGGTGCCCGCAGGTCTCGGTGCCCTCCATGAACCGGCGGCAGACGTGGTCGGCGGCCTTGACCGCGACCTGGGTGAGCACGTCCTCGCCGTGCATGCGCAGCCGGGCGACCCCGGCCTGGATGAGGTGGCCGTAGCAGTAGAGCTCGTGCCCCCACTCGAAGTCGGTGTAGCGGCTGCCGGACCAGCGGGTGTTGAGGTAGCCGTCGCCCTCCTGGGCCTTGGCCACGGTCTCGGCCAGCGGGGTCAGCCCCGGGTGACCGGCCCAGGCCATGGCCTCCAGCAGCTTGTAGATCTCCGAGTCGCTGAACTCCCGTCCCCTCCGTGGCCGCTCGCCCCGGAAGTTGCCGATCCAGCCTTCTCGCTCTTCCCACTCCTGGCAGTGGGCGATCGTGACCTCGTGGTTGAGCGCCATCCGGTCGCCCCAGAAACCGGGTGAGAGGCGTACCGCGTCGAGGCCGAGGGGGGACAGGACGCCCGATGAGGGCAGGACAGGATTAGCCACGCAGAGCTCCTGACATGAATCCGCGCACGTAGTGGCGCTGCAACACGATGAAGAGGATGAGACAGGGGATGGCCATGACCATGACGCCGGACTGGAGCATGCCGTAGTCGATCGCCCCGAACGTGTGCTGCGTCATGCTGACCACGGCGACCGGCAGGGTGAACGAGGCACCGTCGTTGAGCAGGATGAGCGGCGCGAAGAAGTCGTTCCACGAGGCGAGGAACGCGAACAGCCCCACCGTGATCAGCGCGGGCCGCACCGCGTGCAGCAGGATCCTGGAGAACGCCCGGAACGTGCCGCACCCGTCGACCAGCGCGGCCTCCTCCAGCTCGCGCGGGATCGCCTCGAACGCGTTGCGCATCATGAACAGCGCGAACGGGAGCTGGAACATCACGAACACCAGCGACAGCCCGAGCAGGGAGTTCTGCAGGCCGAGGTAGCCCAGCAGGACGTAGAGCGGGATCAGGATCGTCGCGTACGGCACCATGAGGATCGCCAGCGTGGCCAGGAACAGCAGGTTCTTGCCCGGGAAGTCGAAGCGGGCGAAGCCGTAGCCGCCGAGCGCGGAGACGATCAGCGTGCCCGCCACCGTCATCGCCGACACCAGCACGCTGTTGGTCGCGTACGTGCCGACGCCCTCGCCGAAACTGGCCATCTCCAGGTAGTTGGACGGCTCCTCCAGCGAGGCGTAACCGCTCCACACCAGCGGGAACAGGAACAGCACCGCCAGGGCAGAAAGCGTGACGTAACGCTTCACCGCAGCCTCCGCATCATCAGCGTGTTGAGCCCGACGAGGGCCACGAGCAGCACGACCGAGAGCGCCGCCGCGCCGCCGAGGTCGAAGCGGAAGAACGCGTCACGGTAGACGACCATGACCATCGAGACCGTGCTGTTGTCCGGGCCGCCGTTGGTGAAGACGAAGAACTGGTCGAAGGCCAGCAGCGAGCCCGTGACGCTGAGGATGAGCATCAGCGCCAGCGTCGGGCGCAGCAGCGGCAGCGTGATCTTGGTGAAGATCTGCCAGCGGTTCGCGCCGTCGCTCTTGGCCGCCTCGTACACCTCGGTCGGTATCGCCTGCAGGCCGGTCAGCAGGATGAGCATGTTGAAGCCGGCGAAGCGCCAGAGCACCAGCGTGATCGTGGAGAACAGCGCCATGTTCGGCGTGCCGATCCACTTGACCGGCTCGCTGGTGATGCCCAGCGACTGCAGCATGGGGTCGATGGGGCCGAAGTCGTTGTTCAGCATCCCGTAGAACAGCAGCCCGGCGGCGGCGAAGCCGACGGCGCCGGGCAGGAAGAACGCGGTCCTGAAGAAGCCGATGCCCCGGCCGCGATCCTGCACCAGCAGGGCCAGGCCGAGCGCGACGCCGGACAGCAGGACGGTGGTGATGGCGGTGTACTTGAGCGTGAACAGGACCGCGTCGATGAAGAGCGGGTTGTCAGCGATCTTGAGATAGTTGGCGGGGGCGTTGAAGGCGGCCGGGCCGAGCAGCGGCCAGCGGTTCAGCGACATCCAGCCGACCAGCACCAGGGGCGCGATGAACAGCACGCCCACGATGACGGCCGTCGGGGCCGCGTACAACCAGCCCTGGACCTTTCTGCTCCGCCACCGGGCGGACGGCGCGGAGTGCGCCGGCCGCCGCCCGGATCGCGTGATCGTCAGGGTCATTGCTGCAGTGACTTCGTGATTTCGGCGTTGAGCTGGGGAACCTTCGCGGCGTCACCGAAGACGGCCTCGCGGGCCAGGCGCAGCCACGGGCCCTGCGGGTCGTTGAAGGTCTGTCCGAAGCGCAGCGCGTACGGCGTCTGGCCCTTGGCCACCAGCGAGTTGATCAGGACCACGCGCGGGTCCTCCGCGGAGTACTTGTTGTTGGACAGGTCGGTGCGCGCGAGCACGTCCTTGTTCTTGGCCATGACCTCCACCTGGGCGTCGTCGGAGACGGTCCAGGACAGGAACTCCCAGGCCGCGTCCGCGTTCTTGGAGGTGGCCGAGATGCCGACGGAGTCGCCGCCGACGAAGGTCGACTCGCCGCCGTCGGGGCCGGCGATCGGGGTGACGCCGATCTTCATGTCCTTGGGCATCAGGCCGAGGGTGGTGGAGGGCATCGGCATGACGCCGATCTCGCCCTTGGGGAAGAAGCCGGTCCAGGTCGGGCCCTGCTCCTCCTTGGCCGTCGGGCCCGTGGCCTTCTTCTCGTACAGGTCGCGGTAGATCTTGAACACGTCGGTCATCGCGGCCTGGTCGTTGAGCGAGGTGGTGCCTTCGGCGTTCATGACCTGCGCGCCCGCGGCCCAGACCGACGGCCAGAAGGTGAAGACGTAGCAGCCGCCGCAGTTGCCGCCGAAGAAGGTGCCGTGCACCTTGCCGTCCTTGCCGAGCTTCTCCTGGATCGTGGTGGCCTGCTCGGCGAACTCCTTCAGCGTCTTCGGCCCCTTCTCGGGGTCCAGGCCGGCCTTGGTGTAGAGGTCCTTGTTCCAGAACCAGACCGACAGGTCCAGCGTGTGCGGGAGGGTGTACTGCCGGCCGTCGAGCGTGCCCAGCTTCATGTGCGAGGGTGCGAGCTTGTCCTTGTACGGCAGCGCCGCGATCCGGTCGCTGACGTCCATGAACAGACCCTGGGAGGTGTAGTTCGGGACAAAGATGACGTCGGCCGCGAACACGTCGGGGAGCTGCTTGGCGCCGGCCGCCGCGGCGATGCGCGGCTGGTAGTTGTCGGTCGGGATGACGGTGAGCTTGACCTGGTTCTTGTGACTGCTGTTGTAGGCCTGGACCAGCCGCTCGCTCTGCGTCTGGGTGGCCGCGCGGGTCCACATGGTGATCGTCACGGGACCGCTCGCCGGCTGCGTCTCGCCCCCGCTGCCGCCGCCGCTGCCGCAGGCCGCCGCTGTGAGCGCTAACACACCGAGTAGGGAGATCCCGGCCAGCCTTTGTCTCATGATGTGCTCCTGGACTTAAAGGTTTTCGGAAACGTAGAAGAAACAAGAGTCCATGTCAATGGGTGCTAGGGTGCTATGCAGTTCACAAATGACCGAAAAGGGTTTCGAAACATGGCGAGTAAGCGGGCGACCATCAACGATGTGGCCTCGCTGGCGGGGGTATCGATCGCCACGGCGTCCAAGGCGCTGAACGGGCGCCAGGACGTGCGCCCGGCGACGCGCGAGCGCGTGCTCGCCGCCGCGGCGGAGCTCTCCTTCCAGCCGAACGCCCTGGCCAGGGGGCTGCTGTCCGGACAGACGCGCACGGTCGGGCTGCTCACCTCCGACAGCGTCGGCCGCTTCGGTATCCCGGTGCTGCTCGGCGCGGAGGACGCGTTCGGCGCGGGCGAGATGGCCGTGCTGCTCTGCGACGCGCGGGGCGACGCGATCCGGGAGCAGCACCACCTGCGGGCCCTGCTGTCACGCCGGGTGGACGGGCTGATCGTGGTGGGCGAGAGCACCAACCCGCGCCCGTCGGTGAGCAAGGACCTGCCGATCCCCGTCGTCTACGCCTACGGCCCGTCGGAGGACTCGTCCGACGTGTCGTTCGTGCCCGACGACGTGGGCGCCGCGGCCATGGCCGTCAACCACCTGCTGGCCATGGGCCGCCGCAGGATCGCGCACGTCACGGGCCCCACGCACTACAAGGCGGCCCGCGATCGCGAGGAGGGGCTGCGCTCCGCGCTCGGCGAGGCGGGCCTGCCGCAGGCCGGGCAGACGCTGTCCGGCGCGTGGTCGCAGCGGTGGGGGCGGCACGCGGCCGAGATGCTGCTGATGGCCGAGCCCGAGATCGACGCGGTCTTCTGCGGCAGCGACCAGATCGCGGCCGGGTTCGTGGAGGCGGCCAGGGAGCGCGGGCGGCGGGTGCCCGACGACATCGCGGTGGTGGGCTACGACAACTGGGAGGTGCTGTCCACCGAGACCCGGCCCGCGCTGACGACCGTGGACATGAACCTGGAGCTGCTCGGCAGGACCGCCGCCCAGCACCTGTTCGCGGCCATCGACGGCAAGGCCACGCCCGGCGTGCACAAGATGCCCTGCCAGCTCGTCATCAGGGACTCCACCTCTCCGCCCGGCATCTCCTGACACTCGGGCACGCGCGGGTCCCGGGGAGTGGTTTCCTATACGCATGCCTGATCTCGTTGTGGACGGCGGCGACAAGCTGTGCGTGCAACTGCTCATCGAGCTGCGCGCTCAGGTGCGCCAGGCCGGGCCTGGCGCCGTGATCCACCTGATCGCCTCCGATCCGGCCGCCCCCGTGGACCTGCCCGCGTGGTGCCACCTGACCGGGCACACCTACCTGGGCCCGGTCGAAGGTGCGGAGCGGGCCACGTACGCGCTGCGCGTGGCGGACCCGGGTGACGCGCCCGTCCAGGAGACGCAGGAGTCCAGGCCGTGGCACGTGGCTTAAGCGGTTAACAGCCGTTACCGGATGGACCCGCCGACAGCCGACCGGCATGTCCTAAAGTAGGGATGGTTATCCGGTTCAGAGAGGGAGTCCGTGAAGCGACCGACGATCGCCGACATCGCCAGCCGGGCGGGAGTGTCCAAGGTGGCGGTCTCCTACGCGCTCAACGGGCAGCCGGGAGTGTCGGAGGCGACGCGGGCCAGGATCATCGCCATCGCCGACGAGATCGGCTGGCGGCCCAACAGCGCGGCGCGCGCGCTCAACGGCGCCCGGGCCAACTGCATCGGCCTCGCGCTCTGCCGGCCCGCGCGCATCCTCGGCGTCGAGCCGTTCTTCATGGAGCTGATCAGCGGCATCGAGGGCGTGCTCGCCGACCGCTCCTACGGGCTGCTGCTCCAGGTCGTCACCAGCCACCAGCAGGAGAGCGAGGTCTACCGCCACTGGTGGGGCGAGAGCCGAATCGACGGCGTCTTCCTCGTCGACCTGCACTATTCGGACGCCCGCGTGGCCGAGCTGGAGCGGCTCGGCATGCCGGTCGTGGTCATCGGTCACCCCTCCGAGTCGGGCACGCTCTCGGCCATCTGGTCCGACGACGGCGAGGCCGTCCGCGAGACCGTCGGCTATCTGGTGGCGCTCGGCCACCGCCGCATCGCGCGGGTGGCCGGGCTGCCCGAGCTGGTCCACACGACCGTGCGCGACCAGGCGTTCGCCGCCGCCTGCGAGGGCGTGGCCGAGCACGTCGTCGTGCACACCGACTACACCGGCGAGGAGGGCGCCCGGGCCACCAGGCGGCTGCTCAGCTCGCCCGACCGGCCCACGGCGATCGTCTACGACAACGACATCATGGCCGTGGCGGGCCTGTCCGTGGCCCAGGAGATGCGGGTCGAGGTGCCGCGCGACCTGTCCATCGTGGCCTGGGACGACTCGCCGCTGGCCCAGGTCGTCCGGCCGCCGCTGACCGCGCTCACCCGCGACATCCCGGCCTACGGCGCGCACGCCGCCCAGCGGCTGCTGGCCCTGATCTCCGGCGAGAGCGTGCCGCCGTTCGAGGACCAGGCGGCCATCCTGACGCCGCGCGGCAGCACCGGCCCCGCGCATCTCGGCTGACTCCCGGCGCCACCGGCACGTGCCGGGGACGGTGGGCGGGCGGCTGGCAGACCGCTCGCCGGGGCCCCGGCACGTGCCGTCCCCTCCATCGCGGCACGCTTCAGGAGTCGCCTCGACGTCCCCCGCACGAGGCGACTCCCGGCATGTAAGAGCGCGGAAGGGCCCGCCGGAGTACCTCCATACCCGAAAAAACTGCATTTTCTGGCGAATCAGCATCCCAGGCCACCTTCATGGGGCACACGAGCCCTCCTTTCGCTGTTCCAGCCTTGACAAATTTTTTTGTCGGAGCCTACTCTCTAACCACACAGGGAACGGAGAGCAACCATGAGCAAGGTCACATCCGCGGACGGCACGTCGATCGCCTACACCCGCGCAGGCCAGGGCCCGGCGGTGATCCTGGTGGACGGCGCGCTCAGCTTCCGTGCGCAGAGCATCAACACCGACCTGGCCACGGCACTGGCCGGGCACTTCACCGTCTACACCTACGACCGGCGCGGGCGGGGCGAGAGCGGCGAGACCCCGCCGTCCACTCCCGAGCGCGAGATCGAGGACCTGGCCGCGATCGCGGCGGAGGCCGGCGGCCCGGTGCGGCTGTACGGCACGTCGTCGGGAGCCGCGCTCGCGCTGGCCGCGGTGGAGAACGGGCTGCCGGTGGAGAGGCTGGCGCTGTACGAGCCGCCGTTCATCGTGGACGACACCCGCCCGGCCATCCCCGCCGACTACCTGGCCAGGCTCGACGAGCTGGCCGCCGCCGGTCGCCGTGCCGACATGGTGCGCTACTTCATGCGCAGGGGCGTCGGGCTGCCGGCCCCGGTGGTGGCCATGATGCGGTTCATGCCCGCCTGGTCCACGCTCAAGGCCGTGGCGCACACGCTGCCGTACGATGCGGCTCTGGTGGCCCCGTACGAGCGGGGCGTCCCCTACCCGGAGGGCCACTGGTCCTCGGTGAAGGCGCCCACGCTGGTCATGGACGGCGGAAAGAGCCAGCCGTGGATCCGCAACGCGGCCAGGTCGCTGGCCGGCCTGCTGCCCAACGCCGAGCACCGCACGCTCGAAGGCCAGACCCACATCGTCAAGCCGGCCGCGCTGGCGCCCGTACTGGAGGGCTTCTTCCGATGAGATTCCGCAGCACGATCGAGCTGGGCGGCAAGACCGCCACGGGCTTCGAGGTCCCCGCCGAGGTGGTCGAGGGGCTCGGCAGCGGCAAGCGGCCGGCCGTGACCGTCACCATCGGCTCCTACACCTACCGCAGCACCGTGGCGCCCATGGGCGGCCGGTTCATGCTGCCGCTGAGCGCCGAGAACCGCGAGGGTGCCGGGGTGGCCGCGGGCGACGCGGTCGAGGTGGACGTCGAGCTGGACACCGCGCCGCGCGAGATCGAGGTGCCCGGCGACCTGGCCGCCGCGCTCGACCTCGTTCCCGAGGCCAAGGCGTTCTTCGAGAGCCTGTCCTACTCGCGCAGGCGGCGCTGGGTGCTGGCGGTCGAGGCGGCCAAGAAGCCCGAGACCAGGCAGCGGCGGGTGGCCGACACGGTCGCCAAGCTGGCCGCCGGAGTGGCCCAGTGACGCTTGCCTTTCGCAAGCAGAGTGCGGGGAGCTAAGCTCGCGCCCATGACCAACCGGGCCTACGGCCAGTTCTGCGGGATCGCCCGAGCCCTGGAGATGGTCGGCGAGAGGTGGGCGCTGCTCATCGTCCGCGACCTCCTCGTCAGCCCCAAGCGATACACCGACCTGCGCAACGGCCTGCCCAAGATCCCCACGAACATCCTCGCCGCCCGGCTGAGAGAGCTGGAGCGGAACGGGCTGGTCGGCCGGCGGGTCCTGCCCCGGCCGTCGGGGGCCGTGGTCTACGAGCTGACCGAGCACGGCTACGCCCTGGAGGACGTGGTGCTCGCCCTCGGGCGATGGGGCGCCGAGTCGCTGGGCGAGCCGCGGCCCGACGAGATCGTCACCGCCGACTCCCTGGTCATGGCCCTGCGCTCCGCCTTCGAGCCGGAGGCCGCCGCGGGCGCCCGCGCGGGGTTCGAGTTGCGCGTGGACGAGGTCGTGGTGCACGCCTGGGTGGACGACGGCATGCTGCTGGCGGCCGAAGGGACGCTGCCGGGAGCCGACCTGGCGATCGAGGGCGGTCCCGGGGTGGTCAAGGCGCTCATGGCGGGCGAGATCACGCCGGACGGGGCCGTCGAGGCCGGGCTGGTGAAACTCGCCGGGAACGAACGGCTGCTCGCGCGCTTCGCGGAGTTCTTCCGGATCCACGGATAGCGGCCAGTGCTGCCCCGGCCTGGGGGTTTGCGGGGCGTAGCGAGAGGGCTCGGGGGTAGGCGGGCGATATGACGGAGGGTTTCGACAACGACCTGCTGTGGGATGAGTTCCACCGGGTGGTCAACATGAACTCCGAGGAGCTGCGCGCATTCCTGCTCGCCGACGCCTCCGACGAGGAGGGTTTCCCACCCGACCCGGACCTGGGCATCGACGAGCTGGGACGGGCCGTGCTGCACATCCTCGGCAAGCGTAAAGGCGACCTCACCAAGGTGGACGTCGAGGTGATGCGGCAGGTCATGGACCTCGTGGAGACGATGGGCGACAGGACGGACGACGAGTCTCGGCATGAGCTCATGTCCGTGGGTCATGACCCGCTGAGAGGATAGAGACCGATGGTCGAGCCACGACCGTGGATCGAGGGCTACGTACGCGCGTGGAACTCCAACGATCCCGACGACATCTCCGCCCTGTTCACCGAGAACGCGGTGTACTACACCGAGCCGTACAGCTCGCCCTGGCAAGGATGCGACGAGATCGTCTCCCAGTGGCTCGGCCGGCAGGACAAACCGGGCGAAGCCACGTTCGAGTGGCACCCGGTGTCCGTGACCGATGACGTGAGCGTCATTCAGGGCGTCACCACCTATCCCGACAAGACATACAGCAACCTGTGGGTGATACGGTTCGTGCCCGACGGGAGATGCCGGGAATTCACCGAATGGTGGATGCGGCACGACGCAAAGTGATGCAATGGGCCGAGCCGTCTTCACCCGAGGAGATCCGTTGAGAGACAACCTCGACCTCGCCGCGAGCGCCCAGCAGCTGGCCGACGCCGCACCGACGGGATCGATCGACCGCGCCGCCGCCTCGTCCGTGGCCATCACGCTGGCCACTACGCGTGACATCACCGACGCCAGGAACACCCTTGACGGGCTCTCTCCCGAAGAGGTGCGGCACGCGGCGCTGGAGCTCTTCGACCGTCTCGCCGCGAGCTAGAGACCGGCGGGCTCCGGCGGGTCTGCTCCGATCTGGCTCCCGCGGGCTCCGGCGAGCTACGAACCGTCGCCGAGGCGGGATCGGATGGCGTGGCGGGCGCGCGCCGGCGCCCGCGTGTCGCGATGGAGCTGGATGGCGTGGTTGAGCGCCATCACCAGCCCCAGCAGCTCGAACACCAGCTGGTCGGGATCGGTCCCCGCCGGCAGGTCGCCGGCGTCCGCGGCGCGCCCCGCCTCCTTGCGCAGCCGCGCGCGCCAGTCGTCGAACCGGGCCTCGACCGCGTCCCGCACCGGCCCCTTCCGCCCGTCGAACTCGTGCGCCGCCGCGACGAAGAAGCAGCCGCCAGGGAAGACCCCGCGTTCGAGGTAGGAGACCCACGCTTCGCACAGCACCCTGAGCCTGGTCAGGCCGGGCGCGGCGGGCACGGCGTGCGCCCAGACCTCGGCGCGGAAGATCTCCCCCGCCCGGTCGAGCACCGCGAGCTGCAGCGACTCCTTGGTGCCGAAGTGCCCGAGCACGCCCGACTTGCTCATGCCCAGCTCGCCGGCGAGGCGGCCGATGGTGAGCCCTTCGAGCCCCTCGGCCGAGGCGATCGCGACCGAGCGGTCGAGGATGGCGGAGCGGGTGCCGAGGGCTTCGGCGGCGGACTTGCGCGGGCTCATGCGGTCACTTTAGCGCCCGCCCGGCCCCTTTAGCGTCCGAACGTTCGCTTGCTATAGTGCGACGCCATGAGCGGATCACGACTTGTCGCGACAGGGCACTACCAACCTGCAAAAGTTCTGACGAACGATGACTTGGCGACGATGGTGGACACCAGCGACGAGTGGATCAGCAAGCGGGTCGGCATCCGTACCAGGCATGTGGCCGGGCCCGATGAGAGCGTGGCGGACCTGGCCGGGCACGCCGCCGCCAAGGCCCTTGCCGCGAGCGGCCTGGACGCCTCCGACATCGACCTGCTGCTGATCGCCACCTGCACGCAGACCGAGCGCGCCCCCAACGTGGCCTCCCGCGTCGCGGCCAGGCTCGGCGTGCCCGGCGCGGCGCTGATGGACGTGGGCGTCTCGTGCTCCGGTTTCACGCACGCCCTGGCCCTGGCCGACCACACGATCCGCGCGGGCGCGGCCACGAACGCCCTGGTCGTGGGCGCCGACAGGATGAGCGCCGTCACGGACTGGACCGACCGGACCACCTGCGTGCTGACCGGCGACGGGGCCGGGGCGGCCGTGCTCAGCGCGGCCCCGGAGGCGGAGATCGGCCCTGTCGTGTGGGGTTCGGCGCCGGAACTGGGCAGCGCCGTACGGATCGAGGGCACCCCGGCGCGCTTCTCCCAGGACGGGCAGAGCGTCTACCGGTGGGCCACCACCCAGCTGCCCGCCATCGCCCGTCAGGCGTGCGAGCGCGGCGGCGTCCGCCCCGAGGATCTGGCCGCGGTGGTCCTGCACCAGGCGAACCTGCGCATCATCGAGCCCATCGCCGCCAAGCTCGGCGCGGTCAACGCGATCATCGCGCGTGACGTGGTCGAGTCGGGGAACACCTCGGCCGCGAGCGTGCCGCTGGCGCTGTCGAAGCTCCTCGACCGGGGCGAGGTGCGGAAGGGCGCGCCGATGCTGCTGTTCGGGTTCGGGGGCAACCTGTCCTACGCGGGGATGGTCGTCCGCTGCCCTTGACCGCCGTGCGCGGCCAGCACGGCCCGCATGTCGGCGATGGCCCGCAGCGTCCCGCGTACGGTGCCGGTGACCTTGGAGCGCCCGGCGCGGGGCAGGTAGCGCACGTCGGTCTCGGTGACGCGCCATCCGGCGGCGGCGGCCCGCAGCACCATCTCCAGCGGATAGCCGAAGCGGCGGTCGGCCAGGTCCAGGCCGAGCAGCGCGGCGCGGCGGCCCGCCCGCATCGGGCCGAGATCGCGCAGCGGGAGCCCGGCGCCGCGCCGCAGCCGGCGCGCGAGCACGGCGTTCGCCAGGCGTGCGTGGGCCGGCCAGGCTCCGGCCGCCGCCGGCACCCGCCGCCCGAGCACCAGGTCCGACTCCCCCGCGAGCACGGGATCGGCGACCAGCGGGAGCTGGCGGGGGTCGAGCGAGGCGTCGGCGTCCATGAAGCACACGACCGCGCTGGAGGCGGCCAGCAGCCCGGCGTGGCAGGCCGCGCCGAACCCGCGCACCGGCTCGCGCACGACCAGCGCCCCGTGTGCGGCGGCCACCCGGTCCGAGCCGTCGGCCGAGCCGTTGTCGACCACGATGGGCCGGTAGCCGGCCGGCATCCGGGTCAGCACCCAGGGCAGCGCCCCGGCCTCGTCCAGGCAGGGCAGCACGACATCGATCATGGTCAACCGTTCCTCTCGAACTGCGCGGCGAGCTCCTCGAGCCCGTCCTCGAAGGCGATCGCGGCCGTGAAGCCCAGCTCGGCCGCGGCTCTGGCGGGCGAGGCGACGATGTGGCGCACGTCGCCCAGCCGGTAGTCGCCCGTCGTCACCGGCTCGGGCCCGCCCGTCCGCGCCGCCAGCGCCGCCGCTAGCTCCCCCACCGTGCGCGGGACCCCGCAGGCGATGTTGTACGCCCTCAGCGCCCCGGCCGTCCCCGCGCCCAGCGCCAGGACGTTGGCCCTGGCCACGTCGCGCACGTGGACGAAGTCGCGGCGCTGTCCCCCGTCCTCGAAGACCGCCGGCGCCCGGCCGGACCGCAGCGCCGACAGGAAGATGGCCGCGACCCCGGCGTAGGGGGTGTCCCGTGGCATCCGGGGACCGTAGACGTTGTGGTAGCGCAGGGCCACGGCGGTGCCGGACGTCTCGCGCGCCCAGCCGGCGGCCAGGTGCTCCTGGGCCAGCTTGGTGGTGGCGTACGCGTTGCGGGGGTCGGGCGGGGCGTCCTCGCCGATGACCGACGGGGACAGGACGCTGTCGCAGTGCGGGCACCTGGGGTCGAACACGCCCCGCGCCAGGTCCTCCACCCGTCTCGGACCGGGGCGGACGCGGTCGTGGCGCGGGCAGTCGTAGGCGCCCTCGCCGTAGACGACCATGGAGGAGGCCAGCACCAGCCGGCGCACGCCGTGCCTGGCCATGGCGGCCAGCAGGGTCGCCGTGCCGTACACGTTGGCCGAGGCGTAGCCCGGCAGGTCGGCCACGTCGACGCCGAGGCCGACCTTGGCGGCCTGGTGGATCACGGCGTCAACGCCGGGCAGGATACGGTCGAGTGCGGCAGGGTCGCGCACGTCCACGCCCGTGCGCAGGTCGGCGGCGATCACCTCGTGACCGGGCGCCTCCTGGCCGAGCGCTTCCGCGACGTGGCCGCCGACGAAGCCGGCCGAGCCGGTGAGCAGTACGCGCATGCCGCCGATCCAACACCGGCCCGCGCCCCGCGGACCTTACGAAGCGGAAACGCCTCCCTCCGGGCGCAGGTAGCCCAGCAGCTTCTCGATCTGGCTCGCGTAGTGCTCGGCGAACTCCGGCGACGACGGATCCTGGCCCCATACGGCCCGGACGAGCTGGGGGAAGGAGGTGCCGGCCGCGGCCATGGCGAACAGCGCCACCAGCACCGCGCCGGGGTCGAGGTCCGCGGGCAGCTCGCCCTCCTCCTGGCGCCGGCGCAGGAGCTCCACGTCGCGGCGGACGTCCTCGGCGAAGGCCGGGTCGGGCGGGCCGTCGTCGGTCAGGCCCTGCCAGAGCATCAGCCTGCCGTATTCGCGCCGGGAGGAGTTGGCCCGGACGTAGCCGGCGGCCAGCGCGCCGAGCGTGGCCAAGCGGTCGGCGAAGGCGCTCTCCTCGGCCTGCCAGCGCGTGTTCAGCGCCTGGTAGAGGCCCTCCTTGCCGCCGAAATAGTAAGAGATGAGCTGCTTGTTGACTCCGGCTCTGGCGGCGATCTCGCTGACCCGCGCCCCGGCGAACCCCTTCGCCGCGAACTCCTCCAGCGCCGCCTGCAGGATGCGGGCCTTCGAACGCTCGGGATCGCGCTGCCTCTCCTCCGGTGCTCGTCTCAGCGGGATCGCACGCCCGCCGACCGCCTGCAGGGCTACCGGGTGCACATCGACCCGGACGGCGCCCGGGCGCTGCACGACTGCCTGCCGCCGCACCTGTGGCAGTCCTTCCTCGACACGACCGGGCACGGCGGCCAGGACTTCGGCTTCGTCACCGAGCGGCTCAGGACGCTGGCGGTGCTGGAGACCCCCAAGGCGGCCGACCCCGCCGGCGACCACCATTCGGTCAGCCGCATCACGCTCAGGCAAGTGCTGCTGTCGGGGCTCGACGACGTCGTACGGTTCGGCAAGACGTACGAGAGCTACCGGCTGCTGCCGGACGGCCGGGTGGAGCTGTCGTTCGCGGACGGCACGCGCGAGAGCGCCGACATCGTGGTCGCCGCGGACGGCGGGAACTCGCGGGTGCGCGAGCAGTACCTGCCGCACGCCGAGCGGGTGGACACGGGCGTCGTCACGGTGGCCGGCAAGTTCCCGCTGACGGACGAGACCAGGAGGCTGCTGGCACCCCGGCTGGTCGACGGGCCGAACAACGTCATCCCGCCCAGGGGCATGGGCCTGTTCACCGCGCCGCACGACCTCGGCGACCCCGCCCGGAGCCGCGCCGGTGCCGGGCTCGGGACCGCCGCGAGCGGCGGGGCGGCGGCTCGCGGGATCGGGGTGACGGAGCAGGAGGGCGCGCTGATGGACAACACCGGCAGCTACCTGCTCTGGGCGTTCGGCGCGGCGAGCGGACGGTTCCCAACCGACATTTCCGAAATGTCCGGCGACCAGCTCAAGGCCACCGTCGCGAAGATGATCAGAACCTGGCATCCGGACCTGCGCACGCTGATCGACCTGTCGCACCCCGACACCGTCTCGCTGCTGCCGATCCGTACCTCGATCCCGATCGAGCCCTGGCCGGCCACGAACATCACCCTGCTCGGCGACGCCATCCACAGCATGACCCCGATGCGCGGCATCGGCGCGAACACCGCCCTGCGCGACGCCCGCCTGCTCCGCGCCGCGCTCACCAGTGGCGGCGACCCGGTCGCGGCCATCGCCGGCTACGAGGCGCAGATGCGCGAGTACGGCTTCGCCGCCGTCCGCGGGTCGCTGCGCGCGGCCGAGCAGTTCGTCGGTGACAGCAGGGTGGCCCGGATGGGGTTCAAGACCTTCCTGCGCCTGGTCCAGCGCTTTCCCGCACTGAAGGCCAAGGTGTTCGCATAGCCGCGCCTGTTGCGCGGGCGGATCCGCGCGCACAGTGTGGAGGCATGCCAGGCATCGACACGATGGACGGCCTGATGCGGGCCGTGGCCGAGTTCGATACCGACGGGTTCGAGCTGACCGTGACGGCGGCGGCGCTCGAACGGGCCAGGCGCTCGATCGACGAGTCCGGGCTGCTGCTGCTCGGCGAGGTGCACGGGATCAGGGAGAATCCGCTGGTCGTCCTCGGCCTCATGCGCGTGCTGGAGCTCGGGAGCCTGGCCCTGGAGTGGCCGGAGGACCTCGCGCCGCAGCTCGACCTCTACCTCACCCGGGGCGGCGAGCTCGATCATGCGCTGTGGTGGCTCGGCGACGGGCGGGTGACCGCCGGGCACCTCGCGGTGCTCAAGGCGATGGCGGGGGTGCGGGTCACGTTGTTCGACGGGGGGATGTTCACCGGGGACTGGTCGCAGCGGGACGCGAACATGGCACGGCGGCTGCTGGAGGTGCACGCCGAGCCGATGCTCGTCGTCGCGGGCAACGCCCATGCCAGGACCTCCCCGACCGACCTGGGGCTGCCGATGGGCGCGTGCCTGGCCAGCGCGCGGCCGGCGCTGGAGAGCGTGCGGATCGACTACGGGACGGGGAGCTTGTACAACTTCGAGCCGCGCTTCGTCAGGGGCTACTGCGCGGGGGCGGGGTTGCGGGTCGCGGAGGACGAGAGCCTGGTGGTCGGGCTGCCGGAGTTCAGCGAGGCGGCGGTGCCGCACCTGCCCGTGGATCTGCTGCGGGAGCGTCTCGGACCGTGAGCGGGGCCGTGGATCTGCTGCGGGAGCGTCTCGGCCCGTGAGCGGGGCGGCCGGGTGCCCGGCGAGCGGCTGCTCCGATGGCGGTCCGGGGTCGCGAGGTGCGTACTGTGGAGGCGGCGCGCGATCGTGGAGGGTGGATGCGGGTCGGGATTCTGGGGCCGCTGCAGGTGAGCGGGGCCGCGATCGGCGGGGCCCGGGTGCGGGCGCTGCTGGTGCGCCTGGCCCTCGATCCCGGGCGCGTGGTGACCGCAGATCGGCTGATCGACGACCTCTGGCCGGACGAGCCGCCCGCCCATCCGATGGCCGCGTTGCAGTCGCTGGTGTCCAGGGCCCGCAGGGAGGCGCCCGGGGTGATCGGGTCGCATCCGGCCGGATACCTGCTCGACGTGCCGCCGGGCGACGTGGACGGGTGGGCGTTCGAGCGGCTGGTGCGGGACGGTGACGTGCGCCGGGCCCTGGCGCTGTGGCGCGGCCCGGCGCTGGCGGACGCCGCCGACCTGCCCTTCGCCGCCGCCCCCGCCGCGCGGCTGGCGGAGCTGAGGCTCACCGCGCTGGCCACCAGGATCGCGGCCGACCTCGCCGCCCACGAGGCGAGCCCGCACACCGGGCGCACCGGGCCGCCCGGAGCGCCCGGACCGGCCACGCCGGCCGGGCTGGTGGCCGAGTTGGAGGAGCTGACCGCGGCGCATCCGTCGCGGGAGCAGTTCCACGCGCTGCTGATGCGGGCGCTGGTCGCGCAGGGCCGGCGCGGCGAGGCGCTGGAGGTCTTCGAGCGGGTCAAGGCGGGGCTGGTGGCGGAGCTGGGCGTCGATCCCGGGCCCGAGCTGCGGGAAGCGCATCTGGCGGCACTACGGGACACGGAGCCGGCGCCGCGCACGAACCTGCCCGCCCGGCTGACCACCTTCGTCGGCCGGTCGGAGGACATCTCGCGGCTCCGCGGCCTGCTCGCCACCGGGCCCGGCGGGGTCAGGCTGGTGACGCTGGTCGGGTTCGGCGGGGCGGGCAAGACGCGGCTGGCGGTCGAGGTGGCCGCGGGGCTCGACGTGCCCGACGGCGTGTGGCTGGTCGAGCTGGCCTCCGCCACCCACGGCGAGGTGCGGGCCGCGGTGGAGAGCACGCTCAGGGCGACCGACCTGGTGACCGCCCTGCGCGGCACGTCCCCGCTGATCGTGCTGGACAACTGCGAGCACGTGATCGAGGAGGCCGCCCGGGTGGCGCGGTGGCTGCTGTCCGAGATCCCCGGGCTGCGGATCCTCGCCACCAGCAGGGAGCCGCTCGACATACCGGGCGAGAGCCTGCACCCGGTGCGTCCGCTGCCCGAAGGCCCGGCGGCCGAGCTCTTCACGGATCGGGCCACCGCCGCCCGGCCGGACCTCGCGCCCGACCTGGTGGTGGAGCGGGAGCGGGTGGTGCGGATCTGCCGCGAGCTCGACGGCATCCCGCTGGCCATCGAGCTGACCGCCGCGCGGTTGCGCACGATGCCGGTGTCCGTGCTGGTCGAGCAGCTCGGCGACCGGCTGGCCTTCCGCGGCGGGCGCACGTCGGAGCCACGGCACCGCACGCTGCGCGCGGTCATCGACTGGAGCTGGAACCTGCTGTCCGAGCGCGAGCGCGAGCTGCTGCGCGGGCTGACGGTGTTCTCGGGCGGGGCCACGTACGCGGCCATCTCCCAGGTGTGCGGCGGCGACCTCGACCTGCTCTCCTCGCTGGTGGACAAGTCCCTCATCTCGGTCACCGGCGACCGCTACGCGATGCTGGAGACCATCAGGCAGTACGCCGCCGCCGACCTCCCCGGCCTGCGCCAGGCGCACGCCCGCTACTACACCGAGCTGGCCGAGGCCGCCGAGCCGCACCTGCGGACCGGCGCGCAGCTCGCCTGGCTGGCGATGCTGGACGCCGAGCAGGGCAACCTGGACGCGGCGCTGCGGCACTCCGACGACCCGCTCAGGACCCTCCTGCCCAGGATCTGGCCCTGGATCATGCGCGGCCGTCAGCGTGAGATGAGCGAGCAGGCCGCCTCGGTGCTGCGCAGGGTGGGCGACACGGCCCCGCCGGGGCGAGAGCTGGCCTACGGGCTCTGCCAGGTGCTCCTGGGCGCCGGGCCGAACGAGGCGCTGCGCGAGTCCGACCATCCGGCCGCGCTCAACGCCTGGGCCCTGGGCGGCTCGATCGGGCCGCCCGACGACGTGGTGCGGATGACGGAGCGGTGCGTGGCGCGGCTGCGCGATCATCCCGATCTCTGGACCAGGTCGGCGGCGTTGCTGGTCGGGGGCATCGTCAGGTTCGAGTACGGCGCGGTGGCGGGGGCCGAGGACCTGCTGGAGCCGGCGCTGGCCGGGTTCAGGGCCACCGGTGACCGGTGGGGGCAGTGGGCGGGGCTCTACTGGCTCTCCCTCGTGGCGGAGAACCGCGGGGACTTCCGCGCCGCCGTCGCGCTGGCCGAGGAGCCGGAGCGGCTCGCGGCCGAGCTGTCCGGGCTCGACACCCCGCTGGGGCCCATGACGTTCCTGCTGCGGGTGGGGCAGCTCAAGAGCCGGGCGGGCGACCACGCCGGGGCCGCCGAGGCGCTGGAGCAGGCCTGGGCGGCGGCCGTGCGCTCCGACGACCAGACGATGGTCGCGCGGGTCATGCACGCGCAGGCCGAGCTGGCCCGGCGGAGCGGCGACCCCGTCGAGGCGGCGCGGCTGCTCGGGGCGGCGCTGGCGTTCGACATCGACGTGCCCGCCCAGTTCAGGGCGTTCATGAACGTCGAGCTGGCCCGGGTGAGCGACGAGCCGGGCGGGCCGCTGCGCGCGGCCCTGGAGCTGATGGCCGGCTGCTCCGACCGGACCGCGCGGGCGACCGTGCTCGAAGGCGTGGCCGGGCATCTGGCGCCGGTGGTCGCGGCCGAGCTGGTCGGCGCGGCACGGGCGTTGCGCGGGATCGCCGGGTCCGCCGACCCCTTCGTCGGCGAGCTGGAGCGGCGGTGCCTGGCCGCCCTGGGCCCGGACGCCTACCGCGCCGCGCTCGCGCGGGGCGCGGCGATGCCGGACCCCGAGACGTACGCGCTGGGCCCGGTCACGGCCGCCTGACGGTCAGGGGCGCAGGCGGTGGAAGAGCTCGGTCCTGGCCCGGTGGTATTCGAGGTCTTCGGCGTCGTGCCGGACCCCGGCCCTGACGGCCTTGCGGAAGTAGGCGTACTCCCTGCGCAGCTTGTGCCGGACGAGCTGGACCAGCGACTCCTCGTCGAGGTGGCCCGCCGTGCCGCCCGCCTCGTGGTAGGCGGTGACGAACTCGTTGCTGGGCCCGAGCTCGTCGTCGCCCCACTCCAGCGCCGCCGCGGCCAGCTCGATCTCCGGGGCGCCGACGAAGGTCTCGTCCCAGTCGAGCACCGCCACGATCCTGCCGTCTCTGGCCAGGGTGTTGCCGGTGTAGAAGTCGCCGTGCAGCGGGTGGCGCACCGGGTGCGTGGCGTGGAAGGCGGCCAGCCAGCGGTCCAGCTCGGGGTCGGCGAGCTCGGCGGCGTCGCCGGGCGGGTCGCCGTACAGGCCGTGCTCCTGGAAGGCGATCGCCGGGCGCGGGCCCGGCCGGCACCTGACCAGGGCCTCGTGCAGGCCGGCCAGCAGGCGTGCGCCCGCCGCGCGCTGCTCGGGCACGTCGGAGTCCGGCCAGGACCCTTCGACGTACGGCCAGCAGGAGATCGGGCGGCCCTCCACCGTCACGACCGTGGTGCCGCCGGGCGCCCGCAGCGGCGCGACGGCCTCCGGCAGCCCTGCGGCGGCGTGGTGGGCGATCGCGTGGCACCACTCCGACTCGGCCGCGGGGCGCCCCACCGGGCCGACGCGGACGACGTGGCCGCCGAGGCGGTAGGCCGCCGATTCCTCGCCGCCGTGCAGCCGCTCGCCGTCTCCGGTGACGCCCCAGGTCGAAGCCACCGCCTCACGGATTGCCGAGGTCAGGGGCGTCTGCGTGTAAATCACACCGGCCACCATACGATCGGCGACTTGTGCGCCGTGGAATCTTTTCGTTTTGCCTCGGATGCGCCAAGGTTAGGGCTACCTTCATCGTGAAGTGAGGAGACCTGTGGCCAGTCCTGGCTCGCTCGACACCAGGGGCAGCGATTTCGCCCAACTAGCCCGAAAGATCACGGACGCCGGACTCCTAGACCGGCGTCCCTTTTATTACGCAGTGAGACTGACCATCGTCGTGGCCCTGTACGCGGCCGGCTGGACCCTGTTCGTCTGGCTGGGCGACTCGTGGCTGCAGATGCTGGTCGCGGTCGCCATGGCCGTGGTCTTCACGCAATTGGGGTTCGTGGCCCACGATCTCGGCCACCGCCAGGTCTTCCGGACCCGGCGGCCGAGCGACATCGCGGGCCTGCTGATCGGCAATCTCGGCGTCGGGCTCGGGTGGGGATGGTGGACCGCCAAGCACAACCGCCACCACGCCAACCCGAACCATGAGGATCACGACCCCGACGTCTCGCCGGCGGTGATCGTCTGGTCGGAGGACCAGGTGGCCCGCAGCACCGGCATCCCGCGATTTTTCGCCAAGTATCAGGCGTTCTGGTTTTTTCCGCTGCTCACGCTGGAGGCCTGGCATCTCCACGTGGCCAGCGTCAAATCCCTGTTCCAGCCCTCGGCCAAGCGGCGCGGCCTGGAGCTGACGCTGCTGCTCGTGCATTTCGCGCTCTACCTCGGCCTGGTCTTCACCATCCTGCCGGTCGGCAAGGCGCTGCTGTTCCTGGTCATCCACCAGGGGCTGTTCGGGATCTATCTCGGATGCTCGTTCGCGCCCAACCACAAGGGCATGCCCGTGCTGACCAAGGAGGACAAGCTCGACTTCTTGCGCAAGCAGGTGCTGACCTCTCGCAACGTCAGGGGCGGCTGGCTCACCGACGTGGCGCTCGGCCAGCTCAACTACCAGATCGAGCACCACCTGTTCCCCAACATGCCGGCCCCGAACCTGCGCAAGGCCCAGCCCATGGTCGAGAAGTACTGCGCGGAGATCGGCGTCAGCTACCTGCAGACCGGGCTGATCGAGTCGTACGGCCAAGCGCTGCGGCATCTGCACGAGGTCGGCGCCGACCTCCGCTGAGCACCCGGACCACGCTGAATCCCCCCACATGACCGGGGGGCGCCCGTGCGCCCCCTCACCCCTCGCCTTCCAATCGCTGACGCAGGGCGTCCCGGCGGCGTTCGAGGTCGGCGATCAGCTCCTCCTGCTCGTCCGCCTGGCTGATCATGGCTGAGATCTCCACCTGGTCGGTCGCGCCGATCTCCCCGACCTGGTCGCGAATCTCCCTGTTTTCCGCTCTCAACCGCTTCAGGTCTGCTTCGACCTGCTGTAGTTCGTCCTTAGTGCTCATTCACGGGCTCTACCCACATGCGGACCGCCGATTACCCGGCCATATGCGCAGACGTACAGAATGGGGGCATGCGGAGGCCCTCGAAGAGCACGATCGCGTCACTCGTGGTGATCGCCGCCGTGCTCATCGCCACGCTGCTCACCTTCATGTTCAGGACGGGCAGGAACCCGAACGCGCTGGACCTGATCCTCCCGGTCGTGGCCTCCTGCGGGCTGCTGTTGCGGCAGCGCCATCCCATCGCCGCGCTGGTCGTCGTGGCCGCGTCGGTCACCGCCTACTACCCGTGGGCCGGTCTCGACGGGCCGCTCATCGTGCTGCCGTTCGTCGCCCTCTACACCGCCGCCGACAAGGGGCACCTCACCGCGGCCATCGCCACGGGAGCGGCCCTGCTGCTGGCCATGGGGTTCGGCGAGGCCGGCGGGGTCAGGCACGTGGACGACAGCATGTTCATGATGATCGCCGGCTGGGTGGTCGCGGCCATCGCGTTCGGCGGTGTCACCCGCAACCGCCGCGCCTACCTGCTGGAGGCCCAGCGGCGCGCGCACGACGCCGAGCACAGCAAGGAGGAGGAGGCCAGGCGCAGGGAGAGCGAGGAGCGCCTGCGGATCGCCAGAGAGCTGCACGACGTGCTCGGCCACAACATCTCCATGATCAACGTGCAGGCCGCCGCGGCGCTGCACGGGCTGAAGAAGCGGCCCGAGGACGCCGAGGCGGCGCTGAGGACGATCAAGGACACCAGCAAGGAGACGCTGCGCGAGCTGCGGACCACGCTGGGCGTGCTGCGCCAGGTGGACGAGGACGCGCCGACCGCTCCCGCCGCCAGCCTGGCGCGGGTGACCGAGCTGGTCGCGGCGTCGGGGCTGGAGGTGCGTACGGAGCTGTCCGGGCCCCTGGACGCCGTGCCGACCGAGGTGGACCTGGCCGCCACCCGCATCGTCATGGAGTCGCTCAAGAACGTCTCCCGCCATTCGGGCACGACCCAGGCCACGCTCACCATCACCAACACGTCGGGAAATATCCTGATCTCCGTGGAAGATGAGGGACCCGGTGCCACGTACGACGGCGGCACCGGCTTCGGCCTGCAGGGCATGCGCGAGCGCGCCACCGCGCTCGGCGGCACCCTGGAGGCCGGCCCGCGCCCCGAAGGCGGCTTCCGCGTCACCGCCCGACTGCCGCTGAACGGAGCTCGATGATCCGCGTACTGCTCGCCGACGACCAGACCCTGGTACGGGCCGGGTTCCGGTCCATCCTGAGCGACGAGGACGACATCGAGGTCGTCGGCGAGGCGCCCAACGGCGCGGTGGCCGTAGCCAAGGCCCGCGAGCTGCGGCCCGACGTGGTGCTCATGGACATCCGCATGCCGGAGCTCGACGGCTTGGAGGCCACCCGCCAGATCGCCGGCGACCCGCGCCTCGCCGAGGTCAGGGTGATCATCCTGACCACGTTCGACCTGGACGACTACGTCTACGGCGCCCTGCGCGCCGGCGCGGGCGGCTTCCTGGTCAAGGACACCGAGCCCGCCGAGCTGATCCACGCGGTCAGGGTCGTGGCCAGGGGCGACGCGCTGATAGCGCCGGCGATCACCCGGCGGCTCATCGCGGAGTTCGCCGGCCGGGTCAAGCGCCCCGAGCCCGGCCCCGAGCTGAACGCGCTCACCGAACGCGAGCGCGAGGTCATGGCGCTGGTCGCGAGCGGCCTGTCGAACGACGAGATCGCGGCCCGGCTCGTGCTCAGCCCGGCCACGGCGAAGACGCACGTGAGCCGGATCATGACGAAGCTGTCCGTGCGCGACAGGGCGCAGCTGGTGGTGATCGCGTACGAGGCCGGCATGATCACGCCAGGCTGGCTTACACCCTGAGATGTACGGCGGGCCGCCCCTTGCGACCCGGGATGTACGCCAGGTGCCCGCCCGGGCATGACGCGGCGGGCGAAGCCGTACCCGGATGCTCTCAAGCATGGAAACCGTGGAGCTCGCCCGCCTGCAGTTCGCCCTCACCGCGGGCGCGCACTTCCTCTTCGTCGCGCTGACCCTGGGCCTGGCGACCCTGGTGGCCGTCATCCAGACCAGGGCGACGTTCGGCCGGAGCCCGGTGCACCAGCGGATGACCCGGTTCTGGGGCCAGCTCTACATCATCAACTACGCCATGGGCATCGTCACCGGGCTCGTGATGGAGTTCCAGCTCGGGCTCTCGTGGAGCGGCCTGACCGAGTACGCGGGCAACGTCTTCGGCTCGGCGCTGGCGATCGAGACGCTGGTGGCGTTCTTCGTGGAGTCCACGTTCCTGGGCCTGTGGATCTTCGGCTGGAACAAGCTGAACCGGTGGGCCCACCTGGCGCTGATCTGGATCGTGACGCTGACGGCCTACGCGTCGGCGTTCTGGATCATGGTGGCGAACGGCTTCCTGCAGAACCCCGTGGGTCACGTGGTCGACGGCGGCGTGCTGCGGCTGGCGGATCTCGGCGCGATGGTGGCCAATCCGGCCGCGCAGGTGGCGTTCTGGCACATCATGGGCGGCGCGCTGGTCGTCGGCGGGTTCTTCATGGCCGGGGTGAGCGCGTACCACCTGCGCAGGCGCACCGCCGAGCAGGAATTCTTCCGCAAGTCGCTGCGCATCGGGATCGGCGTGGCGCTGCCGGCGGTGTTCTTCACCGCGACGTTCGGCGGGATCGGGTTCCAGACCCTGCAGCCGACCAAGGTCGCGGCCTGGGTCGGATCCGCGGACCGGCTGGCCGAGGCCCAGGCGGCGATGGTCGAGCGGCACGGTCCCGGCGACTGGCTGCCGTCCGTGGGCTGGGTGCAGGCGGGCGCCCTCACGATGCTCACGCTGTTCGCGGTGCTGATGATCGTGGCCGGGCTGAGCTGCCTGCTGATGTCCTTCCGGCCGGTCGTACGCGGGTTCAGGCTGTGGCACTGGCTGCTGACGATCATGATTCCCGTCCCCTTCCTGACCATGATCGCCGGCTGGATCTTCCGCGAGATGGGCCGCCAGCCCTGGGCCGTGTACGGGCTGCTGACCACGGCCGACGCGATGTCACCTGTGAGCGGGGCGCAGATGCGCTTCTCCCTGGCGGCGTTCGTCACGGTGTTCGCGGTGCTGATCGCGGTCAACTACTGGCTGCTGGCCAGGAGCGCCCGGCGCGGGCCCGGCGCCGTGGCGCTGGGCGACCGGCCGATCGAGGCCCCCGTCCCCGTCCCTTCGTTCTGAGGAGCCGTCATGGAGATCTTCATCCTGGCCTTCTTCGCGCTCGGCTATCTCGTGCTGGCCGGCGCCGACATCGGGGTCGGCATGGCGCTGCCGTACCTGGGCCGGTCGGCGGCCGAGCGGCGCGAGGTGATCGCCGCGATCGCGCCGTTCTTCCTGGGCAACGAGGTGTGGCTGGTGGCCACGGCCGGCGTGCTGGCCGGGCTCTTCCCCGAGCTGGAGGGCGAGCTGCTGGCCGGGAACTACACGCTCGTCGTGACGCTGCTGCTGGCGTGGGTGGTCCGCGACATGGGCCTCTGGCTGCGGGGGCGGGTGCCGGGGGCGCGCTGGCAGGCGTTCTGGGACGGCGCGGTCGTGGCCGGCAGCTGGGGGCTGGCGCTGAGCTGGGGGCTGCTGCTCAGCCACGTGCTGCTCGGCATCCAGGGGCCGGCCGCGCTCCTGCCCGCGCTGGTGCTGGCCGCGCTGTTCGCCACGCACGGGCTGACCTTCGCGGCGCTGCGGCTGCGCGGGGTGCTGCGGGAGCGGGCCGGGGTGCTGTCGGGCGGGGCCGGGGAGCTCCGCACGTACGCGCTGACCGCCGTGGCCCTGGCGATCGTGGGGGTGCTGGCCGGGCTCCGGCTGCCGCTGCATCCCGGTACGTCGGGGGCCGTGCTGGTGCCGGTCATCCTGGTGCTGATCCCGCTGCTGGTGTCGGCGCAGGCGTGGGTGTGGTGGACGTTCAGGCACCGGGTCAGCGGCCCGTCCTACCTGTGAGCCAGGTGGACCCGGCCCGTGCGCGCGTGACGGTGGCCGTCACGTGCGCACGGCGGGCGGGTCACCTGGCCAGAAGAGCGGCGGGTGACTCGTTTGGTCAGAAGAGCGGCACACCGTCCCTGGTCAGCTTCCAGTTGGCGGCGGCGAAGTCGGACGGGTCGATCGTGCCCTTGGCGGTGGCGTACTCGATCAGCGCCTGCCGGATCTCCACCTGCGCGTTGTAGAGCACCTCGGCCCCGGTGGCGTGCGGGAACCCGCCGCCGCCCGACTGCCGGTAGTTGTTGATCGCGACCAGGAACTCCTTGTCCGCCGGGACCGGCGCGCCGTCGAAGGTCAGGTTCGCGATCCGCTGCCCGACCGGCTTGGCCACGTCGATGTCGTACGAGACCCCGGAGAGCTGGTCGTAGTTGTAGTCGGGGGTGTTGCCGGCGTTGGTCAGCTTGGTGACGTCCACCGGGTCCCCGGGCGCGAGCTGGTTGAAGTACTTGGCCGAATACTCCAGATAGTCCTTGATCTGCGCGCCCGTCAGCTTGATCGCCAGCAGCGTGTTGTCGTAGACGTACAGGCCCGCCACGTCCCTGACCCGCACGTCACCGGCGGGGAAGACGGCGGTGCGGCTGAACGGCGCCGCGATCGACAGCACCGGCAGCGTGTTGTCCGGCAGCGCCTGCTTGACCGTCTCCACCTGCACCTTCTGGATGTAGTCGAGGATCGGCGTGTCCTTGTACGGCGACTCGGCCGCCGAGAGCTCCTGCGCCGACTTGGCCACGACCTTGTTCACGTAGCCGACCGTGGTGTCGTGCTGCGGCTTGAGCAGCTCGACGATCTTCGGGTCCTCCGCGACCGTGTTCGTGTTGATCGTGGTGGCGGACTTGGCGGTGACCGTCCACCTGCCGCGCTGCTTGGTGAGCTGGAAGTCCAGCTTCGACAGGCGCTGGCCCCACTTGCCCGGCTCGCTCAGCAGCACCTGCTGCCCGGTGGTCTTGTTCGTGACGAAGCGCTGCGGCACGTCGTTGTGCGCGTGCCCGAACAGCACCGCGTCGATGCCCGGCACCTGCTCGGCCACCATCGCGGAGGCGTTCTCTACCGGCAGGTCGCCGCCGTAGGAGGACATGCCGTTGTCGCCCGCGTGCGCGGTCACCACGACCACGTCGGCGCCGAGCGCGCGGATGACCGGCACCCACCGCCTGGCCGACTCGACCAGGTCGGTGAAGCGCAGCTTGCCCTCGACGTTCGCCTTGTCCCAGATGGCCACGCCCGGGTTGGTCAGCCCGAGCACGCCGACCCTGATCGGCTTGTCGCCCTTGACCTTCATGGTCTTGATCACGAACGGCTTGTACGCGGGCAGCCCGGTCCTGGCGTGGACCGCGTTCGCGCCGAGCACCGGCGCCTTCATCTGCTTGATCCAGGTGGCCAGCAGCGGCAGACCGTAGTTGAACTCGTGGTTGCCCAGGGTCACGGCGTCGTATCCGATGGCGTTCATGGCCTTGGCCATCGGGTGGATCTGCCCGGTCTGGGTGATCGGCTCCACCTTGGCGTAGTAGTAGGCCAGCGGGGTGCCCTGGATGGTGTCACCCGAGTCGAACAGCAGCGTGTGATCCGCCCCGCGCTCCGCCCTGATCTGGCTGACCAGCGAGGACACCTTGGCCAGGCCGACGCTGTTGCCCGCGCTGTCGGCGTAGGCGGTGTCCTTGAAGTAGTCCCAGTTCAGGGCGTTGCTGTGCAGGTCGGACGTGCCCATGACCGTGACGGTGACCGGCTTGGGGGCCGGTGCGGCGACCGATCCGGCACCGGCCTGCGCGGGGGGCGCCACCAGGGCCAGCGCGCACAGCGCGGCTGCCCCGGTGAGTGCGAGCTTCTTGGTCTGCATGAGCCAGGAGGGTAATCGGGACAAATTACTCGTTGATTACGAATCTCCCCTGCTGATGAAGTCCCGGATCAGCGCCGTGATCTCGGCCGGGCGTTCGTGCAGGACCACGTGGCCGCTGTCGATCTCGGCGTACTCGCTGCCCGGCAGCGCCGCGTGCAGGGCCCGGGAGTGCTCGACGGGGATCAGGTAGTCCTGGGTGCTGCCGACGACCAGCGTGGGCGCGGTGACCTTGGGCAGCAGGTCCCGGAGATCGACCCGCAGGTCCAGCTCGATCTGGCGCAGCGTGCCGGGCGGCGGGTCGCCGGCCATCAGGGCCTCGGTCCCCGCCGCGCTCACGAATCCCGGACTGAACGCCACCAGCGGCCCGTACGCGGCGAAGCTCTCCGGGTCGGTGGCCGCCAGCCTGGCCCAGGTCCGCAGGCCGAGCAGCAGCCGGCTGTCCTCGGCGTGCGTCCAGCCGCCGATCAGGACCAGGCGCCTGACCAGCTCGGGGCGCTCGGCGGCGATCGCCACGGCCACGGCCGCGCCCAGGGAGAAGCCGACGAGGTCGGACGGGCCGTCGAAGGTGGCCGCGACCTGGCCGGCGAGCAGGTCGAGCGTGAGGTCACCGCCGGGGTCGGCGCTCAGGCCGCTGCCAGCGTAGTCGGGGGTGATGACGGTGCGGAGGTCGGCGAGACCGGGCACGATGTGGGCGTAGTTGGTGACGGCGTCGCCGCCGGTGCCGTGCACCATGACCAGGCCGGGGCCGCTGCCCGCCCGGTGGTAGTGGACGGCGCCCGTGCCGTGGGTGACCGTGGGCATGTCTCAGTGCTCCTAGAGGTTGCCGCCGCCGGTGGCGTCGATGGTGGTGCCGGTGATGAAGCTCGCGCCGGGCGAGGCGGTGAACGCGACCGCGGCGGCGATCTCGTCCACGTGGCCGATGCGGTTGAGCGCGTGCCTGCTGGCCGCGTACGCCGCCGCGCCGGGGTCGCGCAGCCAGGCCGCGTTGACGTCGGTGTCGATGATCCCCGGGGCGACGTTGTTGACCGTGATGCCGCGCGGGCCCAGCTCCTTGGCCAGCGCCAGGGTGAACACCTGCACGGCGCCCTTGGTCATCGCGTACGCGATGCCTTCGGGGAAGGCGATGCGGGCCACGCCGGAGGTGATGTTGACGATCCTGCCGCCGTCCGGGATCAGCGGCAGCACCTGCTGGGTGAGGAAGAACAGCCCTCTGACGTTGACCGCGAAGATCCGGTCGAACCCCTCCTGCGTCTCCTCCGCGAGGGGCTTCGACATGCCGATGCCCGCGTTGTTCACCAGCACGTCCAGCGTGGCCGTCTCATCGCCGATCCGCTCGGCCAGCCGGCGCACGTCCTCCTGCGCGCCCAGATCGGCCCGGATCGCGAACGCGCTGCCGCCGCCCTCCTCGATGAGCCGCACGACCTCCTTGGCCGCGACCTCGTCCCTGGCGTAGCTGACGGCCACCCGGAAGCCGTCGCCGGCCAGGCGCAGCGCGATGGAGCGGCCGATCCCCCTGCTCGCACCCGTGACAAGAGCTGTCTTCATCTCGATGCCCTTTCTTTAGCGATCGATACAGAAAACAGTAGCATAGCGATCGCTATAGAATGGGCGCATGGCCAGACAGCGATCGTTCGACCGGGACACGGCGCTGGAGAGCGCGCTGCGGGCGTTCTGGCGGCACGGCTACGAGACGACCTCGATCGCCGAGCTCACCGCCGCGATGGGGATCAAGCCCCCCAGCCTGTACGCCGCGTTCGGGGACAAGCGGCGGCTGTTCGAGGAGGCCGTGCACCTCTACCAGGAGACCTACGGCGCCTTCACCACGCGGGCGCTCGCGGAGGAGCCCACCGGCCGGCAGGCGGTCGAACGGGTGCTGCGCGAGTCGGCGGCCGAGTACGCCAACGGCGACCACCCGCCCGGCTGCCTGATCATCACGGCCGCGGTGAACTGCGGACCCGAGTCCGCCGAGGTGGAAGAGCTGCTGCGCGGGTTCAGGCTGGCGGCGAAGGCGGCGATCAAGCGGCGGATCGACGACGACGTCGCGGCCGGGCGGCTGGCGGCCGGCACCGACACTGAGGGGCTGGCCGCCTTCTTCGCCTCGGTGATCCAGGGCATGTCGACGCAGTCTCGCGACGGCGCCGGCTACGGCGAGCTGCTCCAGATCGCCACCCTGGCCATGCACGCCTGGCCGCCCGCCGCCGCGGAGCTTGGAACCGGGGCCGCGGCCGGGTCCGCCGCCGGTGCGGCTACCGCGCCTTGACCGAGGCGTCCTCCGGGGCGATCTCCGGGGGCGCGGCGCGCAGCCACCGGCAGCCGTGCGGGCCCATCGGCAGCTGCACCACGCCGTCAGCCGACACGTCGACCGTGCCGTCCACCAGCAGGTCCGTGAGCCGGTAGCGCTCCAGCCCCGCCAGCTTCAGCTCCACGTCCTGGGCCGTGTCGCAGAGGTTGTGCGCGACCACGACCGTGGCGCCGTCGGCGTCGGAGCGGTGGGCGATGACCGCCGGGTGGCCGGTGTCCAGCACCGTGTACTCGCCCCACGCCAGCTCAGGGCACTCCCGGTACCGCTCGATCAGCAGCTGGAACCAGCGCAGCAGCGAGCTCGTGTCCCGCTTCTGGTCCGCGACGTTCACCCGGTCGGGGGCGAAGGAGCCCTCGGGGACCTCGCGCACCGGCTCGGCCTGGCTGAACCCGCCGTCCTTCGACCACTGCATCGGGATGCGGACCGCCATGCGGCCCTCCTCGTCGAGGTTCTCGCCCATGCCGATCTCCTCGCCGTAGAAGATCACGGGCGTGCCCGGCAGCGAGAACAGCAGGCTGTAGGCCATCTTGATCCGCCGCAGGTCGCCGCCGAGCATGCTCGGCAGGCGGCGGCGCAGGCCCCGGTCGTAGATCTGCATGTCCTTGCTCGGGCCGAACGCCGCGAAGATCTCCTTCTGCTCGGCCTTCGTGAGCTTGTCGAGGGTGAGCTCGTCGTGGTTGCGCAGGAACATGGCCCACTGGCAGTCCTTCGGCGGCTCGGGCCGCTCGCGCAGCGCGGAGGCGAGCGGGCCCGCGTCGCTGCGGGCCATCGACAGCCACGCGCGCTGCATGCCGATGAAGTCGAAGCACATGGTGATCTGGTCGCCCAGGCCGTCGCCGAAGTACCGCACCAGGTCCTTGTACGGGAGGTTCACCTCGCCGAGCAGGATCGACCCGCCCTTGCGCCGCGTCATGAACGCCCGCAGGTCGGCCAGGAACTCGTGCGGGTTCGCCAGTTGCGGGTTGACGTTCTCGATGAGGAACGGCACCGCGTCCACCCGGAACCCCGACAGGCCCAGCTCCATCCAGAAGCCGAGTATGCGCGCGATCTCGTCCCTGACCTCGGGGTTGCCGACGTTCAGGTCCGGCTGGTGCCGGTAGAAGCTGTGCAGGTAGTACTGGCCGGAGCCCTCGTCGTACTCCCAGACGCTGTCCTCCTTGTCGGGGAAGACGACCTGCTTGGGATCGTCGGGCTCGGGGGTGTCGGACCAGACGTACCAGTCGCGGCGCGGCGAGTCGCGGCCCGACCGCGACTCCTTGAACCAGGGGTGCTGGTCGGAGGTGTGGTTGACGACCAGGTCGGCGATCACCCGGAGCCCCCGGTCGCTGGCGGTCCGCATGAACTCCACGAAGTCGCCCAGCGTCCCCAATCGCGGATCGATGGAGTAGAAGTCAGTGATGTCGTATCCGTCGTCCTTGTTGGGAGTCGGGAAGAACGGCATGAGCCAGAGGCAGGTCACCCCGAGCCCCGCAAGGTAGTCGATCTCCTGGGTCAGCCCGCGGAAGTCGCCTACGCCGTCACCGTTGCCGTCCTTGAAGGTTTCCACGTCGAGGCAATAGACGACGGCGTTCTTGTACCAGACGTCGGAGGTGTACGTCAGTCGCATCCGCCCCCGCTACCCGGGATTCGTCCCCTCAGGCGCGGGCCCGTCAGGCCAGCGTGCGGATGGCGGCCTCGATCATCCGCCAGAACTCCGGGACGTCGATCCCGGTGCCCACGTCCGCGTTCGGCGGGCGCTTCAGGTTGCCGAGCAGGTCGACGCTGGTCGCGCCCGCGGTCTCCGTGCCGTGCAGCTCGATGTCGAGCCTGGTCCGCACGGTCGTCACCACGCCGGGCACGGCGACCAGGGCCACCGCCACCGGGTCGTGCAGCGGCCCCGCCGGCATGCCCTGGTCCTTGTCGTACGCCGCGTTGAGGAAGCTCAGCAGCTCCACCCCGAAGGCGGCCGTCCGGTTGCCGATCGCGCCGATCCGGGCCAGGACGTCGGGCGTGGCGAGGGCCTGGTGGGTCACGTTCAGCCCGATCATCGTGAACGGCAGCCCGGACGCGAGCACGATGGCCGCCGCCTCGGGATCGGACCAGGAATTGAACTCGGCGTACGGCGTGATGTTGCCCCGCTCCGTGGACCCGCCCATCCAGACGACCTCCCTGACCCGGGACAGCCGGTCGGGATGGGCCCGGACGAACATCGCGATGTTCGTCAGCGGCCCGGTGGCGACGATCGTCACCTCCTGCTCCGCCCGATCGAGCGTGTCCCTGATCAGCTCGATCGCGGTCCGCGGGTCGGCCGCCAGGGACGGCACGGGCAGCTCGGGGCCGCCGAGCGCGTTCTCACCGTGGACCCCGCCGGCCGGCGTCAGCCCGCGCAGCAGCGGGCCGTCGGCGCCGGGAGAGATTGGCACCCCGGTGATCCCGGCCAGCTCGGTCACCACCCTGGCGTTGTAGGTGGTCTGGCCGAGCTGCCCGTTGCCGCCGACGGTGGTGATGGCCCGCAGGTCGATCTCCGGGTGCCCGGCGGCCAGCCAGATCGCGAAGACGTCGTCGTGTCCCGGATCGCAGTCCAGGATGATCGGGGTCGGCACGGGGGACCTCCTGTCAAGATTCGTCCACACATGCTACGGATCACCGGTCGATCCTGGCCGCCGGCCGGGCGTGGTGCCGGGCCCGGCTCCTACACCCGCTCAGGCTCGGAGGGCGGCGCCGGCCGCCTGCCTGGCTCTGAGGGCGATCTCCAGCTCGAAGCGGATGTCCGGGTCGGCGAGCTGGTCGCCGTACAGCTCTTCGAGCTGCCGCAGCCGGTAGCGCACGGTCTGCGGATGGACGTGCAGCCTGGCGGCCACCTCGCCCGCCCCCCGCCCGTGCCGCAACCAGGCCAGCAGCGTCTCCGCCAGCCGGTCCTGCTGGGTGGGCCGCAGGTGGGACAGCGGCGCGAGCCGGACCTCGGCGAGCGCGCTGACCAGTTCCTCGTCCTTGAACACCACCAGCGTCGCCAGATGGTCCGCGCACCGCAGCAGCCCCCGGGGCAGGACGCCGCGCCCGGACAGGTCCAGCGCCTCGCACGCCCACCGCAGCGAGGTCGCGGCCGCGGCCAGGGGCACGGGGGGCCCGATGGCGGCGCGGTAGCCGCGCAGGGCGTGGTCGAGCATCGGGCCCTGGCCGGGCCCGTTCGGGTCGGGCACCAGCAGGCAGGGCGCGGGCCGCCCCATGCCCATGAGCACGTCGGGCGGCAGCGCGGGGGCGCGGCGGGTGCCGTGCTGGTCGTCCAGCGCCACGCACGCCACGGTCCTCGGCAGCCGCCAGCCGGCCGCCTTGGCCAGGTCGGCGATGGCCTCGGCGCCGGCGGGCGGTCGGCTGAGCAGCAGGTCGAGCAGGCGGTTGCGGCGGCGCTCCATCTCGCCCGCGGCGTGCGCCCTGGCCTCCTCGAAGCCCTCGGCCGCCGCGTCGGCGAGCTGGTCGAGGTAGACGAAGATCGCCTCACCCAGGTCGTACAAGGACTGCGGGCACAGACCGAGCGGGCCGGCGATCTCCGTCAGCCGCCGCCAGCCGACCCGGGCGCCGAGCCGCATCGCCGTCTGGAGCGGCTCCAGGTTGCGGCCCTCCGCCGCCTCGCCCTTGCCGATCATCCGGAACGGCTCCGGGTCCCAGGGGGCGCCCGGGTGCTCGATGCGGTCGAGGAAGCCCTCGATGGCCTGCTCGACCGCGGTCCTGACGACCTTGATGTAGAGCTCGTCCGACGGACGGGCGTATTCGGGGATCCGGGTCTGGATCTCCTCGATCACCTCTTTCGAGACCCGGCCGATGCCCGATCTGAGCGTTCGTACGATGTCCGCGGGTGTACGGCTTTCGCTGTTTTCACTCTTGTTGGCCATCGTCCCTCCTGCCGCCATTGTGACCCAGGCAACAAGAGATTGTGTAGCAAGTGCTTGTTTATTGTCACTTCTGGAGGAAGGCGGCCAACTCCTCGATGTCGATGAGACCGTCGCCGTCCTTGTCGAGCTTGTGCACCCCTTCCTGCGCGGTCTCCAGCGTCACCGGCTGGCCGAGCACCTCCATGAGCCGGACGAGCTCGACGGCGGAGATCCGGCCGTCCTTGTCGGCGTCGATCAGGTCGAAGGTGATGGCGTAGTCGCTCATGTGTCGCCCTTCTGCTGGGTCCGATATCGCGTCAGACCTTAGTGGTCACTCGTCGCAACGCGTCGATGAATGCCACGACTTGTGGGCTTACATCACCTTCGCGCCAGGCAATGGCCAGTTCCCCGGGAGGGAGCCCCGTAACGGGCCGATAGATCATTCCCGGCCTGTTGTACAGCGTGGCGTTCCCCTCGGCGACGAGCACCACGCCGAGCCCGCTGGTCACGGCCTCGAACACCTCCTCCGGCGTGTTGGCGGTGACTCCCACGATCGGGTCGTCGTCACGGGCGTCACGCCCGAGCCAGTAGTCACGCAACGGCCCGGCCGAGGCCGGCAGGGCGATGAACGGCTCGTCGCGCAGCGCCTCGAACGGCACCTCCGCCAGCTCCGCCAGCGGATGGCCGTCCGGCATGGCCACTCCCCTGCTCTCGGTGGCCAGCACGTACGTGTGCAGCCCCGGCGGCACCGGCAGCCAGATGAACGCCACGTCGGAGGTCCCGTCGCTCAGCCCGCCGCTGGGATCGTCCCAGCCGACCAGCCGCAACGACACCTCCCACCCCGGCATCTTCGCCCGGAATCGGCGCAGGGCGGCCTGCTGCAGCCCGCGCCCCACGGCGGTCTGCATCCCGATCACCAGCGTCCCCTTCGGCACCGCGGCGCGCGCCACCTCCACGCCGGCGCCCCACCGTTCGAGCAGGTCGCGGGCGATCGGGAGCAGCTTCGCGCCCTGCCTGGTGAGCGCCACCCCGCTGTGCACCCGCTCGAACAGCCGGAACCCGACCTGCCGCTCCAGCACCCTGAGCTGCTTGGACAGCGCGGGCTGGGAGACGAACAGCCGCTCGGCGGCGCGCGTCACGTTGAGCTCGTCGGCCACCGCGACGAAGTAGCGCAGCTCCCGCAGATGAACGTCCATAGCCACTGGTTATAGCAAAGGGTCTTGGACGCCCGGACCACCCCGGCGGCAGGATCGTCGCCATGACGACACGCGATCTCGGCAGCTTGCAGGTCCCGGCCATCGGTTTCGGCGCCATGGTGCTCTCACCCGGTGTGTACGGCGACATTGACGACACCCGCGCGGAGGCGGCGCTCAAGACGGCGCTGGACGCGGGCGCGACCCACATCGACACCAGTGACGCCTACGGGGTGGACGGGCACAACGAGCGCCTCGTGGGCCGTGCGATCAAGGGCCGCAGGGACGAGGTAGTGGTCGCGACCAAGTTCGGCCTGGCGATCCCCGAGGAAGAGCCGAGCAGGTCGCACCCGGTCGGCTACGCCTTCAACGAGCTCCGCGTGAACGCCGAGCCCCGCCTGGTCCGCCGCTACGCGGAACGCAGCCTGCGCAACCTGGGCACCGACGTGATCGACCTCTACTACGTCCACTATCCCGACCCCGGCGTGCCGATCGAGGACACCGCCGGCGCCATGGCGGAGCTGGTGCGCGACGGCCTGGTCAGGCACATCGGCCTGTCCAACGTGACGGCCGCCCAGCTGCGGGCGGCACACGCCGTCCACCCCGTGGCGGCCGTGCAGAACGAGTGGTCGATGTGGCGGCCGGTGGACGCCGAGCTGCTGGCGGCCGCGCGCGAGCTTGGCGTCGGCCTCGTGGCGTGGAGCCCGCTGGGCAACGGCTTCCTGACCGGCACGGTGCGGAGCCTGCCCGACGGCGACTTCCGCCACAACGCCCCGCGCTTCTCGGCGGAGAACCTGTCCAGCAACAACGACCGCTATGCCCCGATCAGGGACCTGGCCACCCGGCTGGGCATCTCCCCCGCGCAGCTCGCCCTGGCCTGGCTCCTGCATCAGGACGAGCACGTGGTGGCCATCCCCGGCAGCCGCACCCCCGCCCACATCGAGGAGAACCTGGCCGCCGCCGACCTCACCCTGCACCCCGACACGCTGGCCAGGATCGACGAGGCCCTGGCCAAGTTCGAGGTGACGGGCGGCACCCTGCTCTGACCGGCCGCTCACGCCGGCACGTCTGAGCGCGCCTGGCGCGTCCGACCGGCCGCTCACGCCGGCACGTCTGAGCGCGCCTGGCGCGTCCGACCGGCCGCTGCCGCTCTGCCGCTACGCCGGGGTGCCGGTGAGCCGTCGTACGCCGGCCGCGACCCAGATCGTGGCCAGCCCGGCGTACACGCTGAGCAGCGCCACGGGCGGCACCGCGACGATCACCGACGTGACGGCGGCCAGGCCGAGCAGGACCGCCCAGCCGTACAGGATCGCGCGCCCGCGGGCCGAGCCGGTGTGCGCGGCCTCCTGCACGGCGGTGACCAGGGCCATGACGGCCACGCCCGCGGTCCCGAGCGCCTCCTGCCCGAGCGCCACGCCCAGCGCGAGCACCGCCGCCCCCGCGAGCGCCAGCCCGCAGGACAGCATGGCCACGCGGGCCTCCACGCCCTCGAACAGCAGGCTGGTGGCCTTGGTCCTGGCCAGCCTGAGCGTGGTCCACGCCTCGGCGACCCAGGCCGCCCAGTGCAGCACCGCGATGAGGACGAAGACCACGATGAGCGGCGGCACCGCGGGCAGCAGGAACACCAGCCGCCAGCCCCCGCGATAGCCGCGCCGCAGCCGCAGGAGCCTGCGGTGGACCGGGTTGCGCTGCTTCAGCGCCGCCACGAGGAGATCCCTGGCCTGGCCGAAGCCGGGGTCGAGGCGCAGCGCCTCGCGGAAGGCGTCCGCGGCCCGCCGGGGGTCGCCGAAGGCCAGCGCCGCCCGCCCGTAGACGACGTGCGCGGTGGCGCTCTCCGGATCGAGCTGTACGGCGTGCGCGGCGGCGGCCTGGGCCTGCCCGGCGTCCCCGAGCTCGGTCAGCGCCATGGCCAGCAGGCTCACCAGGTCGGAGTCCTGCGGATCGATGCTCAGCCCGCGCCGCGCCGCGTCGGCCATCCGGTGCCATTCGCCCTTCAGCATGTGCGCGCGGGCCAGCAGCTCCCAGGTGGGCGCGTACTCGGGCTGGAGGTGGAGCGAGGCGCCGATGGCGGCCATCGCCTCGTCGGGGCGGCGGGCGCGGTAGTACACCTGGCCGGCCGCGTAGTGGGGGAACCACTGGTCGGGCGCCAGCCGTACCGCCTCGTGCGCCTCCGCGACGGCCTCGGCCACGTTGCCCTGCTGGACGAGGGCGAGGGCCAGGAAGGAGTGCGCGGTGGTGTGCTCGGGCTCCTGCACGAGCACGCCGCGCAACTCCCGCTCGGCCTCGGCGGGCCGGCGCAGCTGCAGCAGCGTCCGCGCCCGCTGCACGGGGTCGGCTACGGTCACCATTTGCCCTTGACCCAGGGCAGCAGCTCGTCCCACGCCCCGGAGTCGTTGGCGTGCATGACGTAGTTGCGCGCGGTGGCCATCCACTCGCGCACGGCGGTGGGCCGCACGCTCTGGGCCGCGGCCAGCAGGTCCGGGGTGGACAGCGGGATCGCGCGGCCCGCGCTGATCGACTGCTGCAGCTTGGCCTCCACCGCCCGGTCCACGACGCCCTTGAGGTCCGCGCCGACGAAGTGGTCGGTGATCCGGGCCACCGCGTCGAAGTCCATCTCGGACAGGGGCTTGTCCCTGCACAGGATGCGCAGGATGGCGGCCCGCGCCGCGGGGTCGGGCGGCGGTACGAACACCGGCTGGTCGAACCGTCCCGGGCGGCGGAAGGCGACGTCCACGTACCAGGGGGCGTTCGTGGCGGCCAGCACCAGCACGCCCTCATTGGCGTGCTGGTCCACGCCGTCGAGCTCGGCCAGGAACTGGTTGACCAGCTGCCGCGTGTGCGCCTGGCGCATGTCGGAGCGGCGCGCGGCCAGCGCGTCCACCTCGTCGAAGAACAGCACGCACGGCCGGTGGCGGCGGGCCAGGTCGAACGTGGCGCGCAGGTTGCGCTCGCTCGATCCGATGTACATGTCGAGGATGTCGGCCAGGCCCACGTTGACGAACGACGCGCCGAGCTCGCCGGCCGCCGCCCTGGCCAGGTGGGTCTTGCCCGCTCCCGGGGGGCCGTACAGCAGGACGCCGCCGCCCGCGCGCTTGCCGAACGCGGCGTACAGCTCGGGCTGCTGGATCGGCAGCAGGAGCTTGATGCGCAGGGCCTCCTTGACCGCCTCCATGCCGGCCACGTCCGCGAAGGACAGCTTCGAGCGCTCCACCTCGGCGCTGCTCCCGTGCCCGGGCGCAGCGGCCACGGGACCCGGCGCGCCGTACTGCGTCACGGGCGCGGCGGGCGCGTTGTAGGCGGGAGTCGCGTACGAAGGAGCGGCGTAGGAGGGTGCGGCCGGGGCCGACAGGCGGGCGGCGAGGCCGGCGTCGGCCACGGACGGGTCGCGGGAGATCGCCTCGTGGTAGCGGTAGCCCGCCCGCGCCATGTCGCCCTCGCCGAGCAGCGCCCGAGCCGCCAGCACGCCGAGCGCGGGCGGGTAGCCGGGCTCGGCCAGAAGCGGTTCGAGCGCCGCCAGCGCCGCACCGTAGGCGCTCTGCCGGACGAACGCCTCCGCCAGCCCCGCCGTGATGCCGGGGTCCTTGGGCGCGAGCATGAGCGCGGCCCGGTATTCGGCCTCCGCTTCGGCCAGGTAGCCCTTGGCCAGGAGCTGCCCGGCCAGGTGCTGCCGGAGCGGGAGGTTGTCCGGGGATAGGCGCGCCGCTTCGCGGAGGGCCTGAAGGCCGGCATCGTCGGACACGTGCCGTTCCCTTCTGTCGCAGGTGTCGGTCGCCCTCAAACTATCGAAATGCGGCTCCTGTCCTGATCCGAACCCGCAACCCTCATCTCGACCCGACCCTCACCCCTGACCGGGCCCTCACCTCGACCCGACCCTCACCCCGGTCGGGACCGCGCTTTCGCTGCGTGCCTCATCGCGGGCGGAAGAGACCGAGGCGCTCTTCCCCGATGCGCGCGCGCAGCTCGTGGTCCTCGATGCCGAGGTGCTCCCCGGGTGCCAGGGCCAGCACTCCGACCTTGCCGACGTGCTGGTTGAGCTGCACGGCCCGGGCCGCATCGCCCGTCTGCGCCAGCGGGTAAACGGTCGAGAGCGTGGGGTGGACCAGGCCGAGCGAAATGAGGCGGTTCACCTCGTGGCATTCCTGATAGTTCGCACCGTGGGAGCCGATGATCCGCTTGAGCTTCATCCACAGGTGCCTGTTGTCGTACTCGTGGGCGTACCCGGAGGATGAGCCGCAGGTGACCACCGAGCCACCCCTTTTGGCGACATATACCGACGCGCCGAACGTCTCCCTGCCCGTGTGCTCGAACACGATGGCCGGGTCCTCGCCCACCTGCCGCCGCACCTCGGCGCCCAGCCTGCGCCAGGACTTCTCGTCGGTCAGGTCGTCGAACTGCGAGCGGTCCACGACGTGCGCGCAGCCCATCTCGCGCAGCAGCTCGGCCTTGTCCTGGGAGCTGACGACGCCGACGGGGATGCCGCCGCCGTTCTTGACGAGCTGGACGCCGTACCCGCCGAGGCCGCCCGTCGCGCCCCACAGCAGCACCACGTCGCCCTGCTTCATCCGCGCGCCGCGCTCCCCGACCAGCATCCGGTACGCCGTCGAGGCGCACAGCATGTTGCAGGCCGCCTCCTCCCAGCTCAGGTGCCTGGGCTTGGGGAGCAGCTGGGTGGCCTTGACCACGGCGAAGTCGGCCAGGCCGCCGAAGTTCGTCTCGAAGCCCCAGGCCCGCAGATCGGCCGCCAGCATGCCGTCATGCTGGGTCACGGGATCCTCGCCGTCGATGTAGGCGGGGCTGGTGACCACCCGGTCGCCGACCCGCCACCTGCGTACCGCGGCTCCGGTCCGGACGATCACGCCCGCGGCGTCCGAGCCGAGCACGTGCGCCGGGAGGTCGTGCCGGGGATCCACCCGCCCGAACCGCTCCAGGAACGCGAACGTCGGGATCGGCTCGAACATCGCCGACCAGACCGTGTTGAAGTTGATCGCGCTGGCCATCACCGCGACGAGCACCTCGTCCACGGCCAGCTCCGGCATCGGCACCTCGCCGACGTGTATGGTCCTGCGCACGTCCTTGTCGGCGTCGTGCTGGTCGAACGTCCCCACCTCCTCCTTGCGGAGGTGCGCGGCCCGGTAGGTCGAGGGCACGTCCAGGTGCTCCAGCTCGGCGCGTTCCGCGCCTGCCACCACGGCCTGTGCCAGCGTCATAGCAGTCCCTTCAGGTGCTCGGCGATGACCTCGATGTATGGGGGATCGAGCAGGTTGAGGTGATGCGATCCGGGGATCTCGACGATCTCCAGACGGCTGCTGTACGGCCCGAAGCCTCTGGCCGGGTCGTTCTCGTGCGCGTAGCGGGCATCCGCCACCGCCCAGGGGGTGGCCTCGGTGGACCGGTAGAGCACGACCCTGCCGTGGTACGGGGCCGGGTCGTAGCGTTCGATGGCCCTGGTGTCCTCGTGGGAGGCGAGCTGGTGGCGGACGATCGCCGGGCTCAGCTCGCTCAGGACGCCCGACTCCGTGATCCGGGCGCGTACGAGGTCGAGCTGGGCCTCCTCACCCAGCCCGGCCAGCTCGGCCTCCTCCAGCCGGACCGCGGCGCCGTAGGTCTCGCGAAGGTAGGCCGCGAAGTCCGCGTACCGGCGGGCGTGGACCTCCCGCCGCACCGGCTCGGGCACGCGGTCGGGCAGCCCGGAGTCGATCATCGCCAACAGCTCCACGCCGTCCAGCCGGTGCGCGAGCTCGAAGGCCAGGATGCCGCCGAACGACCAGCCGCCCAGCCGGTACGGGCCTTCCCAGACGTCCTTGACGGCCTCGGCGTAGCGTTCGGCCCGCTCGGGGATTCCGGCGGTGCCGTCCAGGCGTTCGAGGCCGAAGACGGGGATGGGGAGGCGGGCGGCCAGCAGGCTGTAGACGCCGGTGGTGCCGCCCGCGGGATGCGCCAGGAAGAGCGGGGTGCCTTCGGTGACGGCGTTCAGCGGGCGGACGATGCCGCGCCGGGCCGCCGTCTCGTCCACCGACCTGACGGCATCCGCGATCCGCGCCACGCTGATCTGGTGCTGGTGCTGGTGCTGGTGCTGGTTCTGGTGCTGGTGCCTGGGCTCGGGCTCGTATCCGGATGCGGGTGCGGCGGTGAGCGCCTGCGGCGGCACCGGCACGCCCAGCTCCCGCCCGAGCAGGTCCAACGCGACAGGCACCACATCGGTGCTTGCCTCCCCGGCGAAGCGTTCGACGCCAGGCCCGGCGGCGGACTCGGTGCCGGGTCCGATGGCGGACTCGGTGCCGGGTCCGATGGCGGACTCGGTGCCGGGTCCTGCGGCGGGCTCGGTGCCGGGTCCTGCGACAGGTCCGGCGACGATCTCGGTGACGGACGGCTCGCGGCCGAGCAGCCCGGCGAGCACGCGGACCACCTGCCGCTCCGCCGCGTCCCTCGGCCCCACGGCCCCGCCCGGCACAATGC
>NZ_VCKX01000339.1 GCF_005889725.1 Nonomuraea zeae | reverse complement strand
GCGGGCGGGCGGTGACCAAGGCGTCGCTGCACGACCTGCTCGCCAAGGAGGACCTCGATCCCCTGACCTTCCTCGACCTGGACCAGGCGCTGGTCTCCAGGGAGCTGGCACGTGCCGCGCGGCGGCGCAGGTCCGGGCCGAGCGCCGAGAACATGCTGCGCGATCTCGACGGAGGTGGCTGACATGCCCGCGCAACGCACCAAGTTCTACCAGGTCGGCAGCTTCGCGGTGGGCAACCGGCTGCTGCCGCCCGAACAGCGCGCGGTGCAGGCCGCGCCCGACCGCGGCAACGCGCTGACCTCGGGCCATCGCGCCTGCCGCGGCTGCGGGGAGGCGCTCGGCGCGCGGTACGCCATCGACGCGGCGATCTCGGCCACCGCCGGCCGGCTCATCGCGGTGAACGCGACGGGCTGCCTGGAGGTGTTCTCCACGCCCTATCCGGAGACGGCCTGGCAGGTGTCCTGGATCCACTCGCTGTTCGGCAACGCGCCCGCGGTGGCCACCGGGGTCGCCGCGGCGCTGAAGGCCAAGGGCCGCACCGACGTGCGGATGGTGGGCCAGGGCGGCGACGGCGGCACCGTCGACATCGGCTTCGCCTGCCTGTCGGGCATGTTCGAGCGCGACGACGACGTGCTCTACATCTGCTACGACAACCAGGCCTACATGAACACCGGCGTGCAGCGCTCCGGCGCGACGCCGCCGGCGGCGCGCACCGCCACCACCCCGCTGCCCGGACAGGCCTTCGGGCAGGGCAAGAACGCGCCGCTCATCGCGATGGCCCACGAGATCCCGTACGTCGCCACCGCGACCGTGGCCGACCTGCGCGACCTGGAGTACAAGGTGCGGCGCGCGATGGAGTTCCGCGGCGCGCGTTACCTGCACGTCCTGGTCCCCTGCCCGCTCGGCTGGGTCACCGCCGCCTGCGACACGATCCGCGTGGCCCGGCTCGCCACCGAGTCCGGTCTGTTCCCCGTCTTCGAGGCCGAGCGCGGCGAGATCACCGGAGTGACCAGGATCAGGCGCCGCGTCCCCGTGGACGACTACCTCAGATTGCAGGGCCGCTACGCCCACCTGTTCGGGGACCCGCCGAAGACCGACGTCATCGCCCGCATCCAGGACTCGGCGGACCGCAATGTCCGCCGCTTCGGATTGGTGGACTGATCATGGATGACAAGCCCTTCGCCATCACTCTGGGGGTCGGCAGCAGCCAGGCCAACAAGACGGGCGCCTGGCGTACGGAACGGCCCGTGTACGTGGACCGCCTGCCGCCGTGCAACAACGCCTGCCCCGCCGGCGAGAACATCCAGCGCTGGCTGAGCCTGGCCGAAGAGCCCTCGTACGAGGCGGCCTGGCGGCAGATCATGGAGGACAACCCGTTCCCCGCGATCATGGGGAGGGTGTGCTACCGGCCCTGCGAGACCGCCTGCAACCGCGGCAGGCTGGACGAGGCGGTGGGCGTCAACTCCGTGGAGCGCTTCCTCGGCGACGAGGCCATCAAGCACGGCTGGACGATGCCCGTCACCGCCCGGCCGTCCGGCCGCCGGGTGCTGGTGATCGGGGCGGGCCCGGCCGGGCTCTCGGCCGCCTACCAGCTGACCAGGCTCGGTCACGAGGTCACGGTCAAGGACTCCGGCTCCGCGCCCGGCGGCATGATGCGCTTCGGCATCCCCCGCTACCGGCTGCCGCGGCACGTCCTGGACGCCGAGATCGGCCGGATCCTGAGCATGGGCGTGCGGCTGGAGCTCGACACCACGGTCACCGACCTGGCCGAGGCGATGCGCGGCTTCGACGCGGCGTTCCTGGCCGTGGGCGCGCACATCGGCAAGCGCGCCTACATCCCGGCCGGCGACTCGGCCCGCATCCTCGACGCGGTCTCCGTCCTGCGCGGCCTGGAGGACGGCGGCCTGGAGGACCGCGGCCTGGAGGACGGCAGCTCAGAAGGCGGCGGGCCAGAAGGCAGAGCTCCCGAAGGCGGCGGCCTGGCCGGCGCGACCCCTCCGCTGCTGGGCCGCCGCGTCGTGGTCTACGGCGGCGGCAACACCGCCATGGACGCCGCCAGGACCGCCCGGCGCCTGGGCGCGTCCGACGCGGTCGTCGTCTACCGTCGCACCCGCGACCGGATGCCCGCCCACGACAGCGAGGTCACCGAGGCGGCCGAGGAGGGCGTGCGCATGAAGTGGCTGTCCACGATCGCCCACGCCGACGGCCAGAGCATCACCATCGAGCGGATGCGGCTCGACGAGACCGGTTTCCCCCAGCCGACGGGCGAGTACGAGGAGCTGGCCGCCGACTCCGTCGTGCTGGCGCTGGGTCAGGAGGCCGATCTTTCCCTGCTGGCCGGGCTGCCCGGCGTCGAGGCGGAGCAGGGCGTGGTCAAGGTCGGCCAGAACATGATGACCGGCTGCCCCGGCGTGTTCGCCGGTGGCGACATGGTGCCCGCGGAGCGCACCGTCACGGTGGCCGTCGGGCACGGCAAGAAGGCGGCCAGGCACATCGACGCCTGGCTGCGCGACGGCTCGTACTCGCCTGCCGCGCGGCACCCGATCGCCGATTTCGACCTGCTCAACACCTGGTACTACAGCGACGCGCCCGCCACCGTCCGGCCGAAGCTGGACCTGGCGCGCCGCATGACCACCTTCGACGAGGTGGAGCGCGGCCTGGACGAGGCGACCGCGCTGTTCGAGGCGAGGCGCTGCCTGTCGTGCGGCAACTGCTTCGAATGCGACAACTGCTACGGCGTCTGCCCGGACAACGCGGTGCTGAAGCTGGGGCCGGGGCTGCGATACGAGATCGACCTCGACTTCTGCAAGGGGTGCGGACTGTGCGTGTCGGAGTGCCCGGCGGGCGCGATCGAGATGGTTCCCGAGATCACCTGACACCGCCCGTACAGCGCCCGTACAGCGCCCGTACAGCGCCCGTGCAGCGCCCGTTCAGCGCCTGTTCAGCGCCTGCTCAGCGCGAAAGTCCCGGCGTGGCAGGGCCAAGGACTCTTCCTCGCTCCCGGCGGGAGCGCCGAGGATGAGGGCAGCCGTCGAGTGCCAGGAGCGTGAGCCATGGGCACCACCGATCCGGTCGTCCCCACGCGGGGACGCGCAGAGAAGCGGGAGCGCATCCCGCGCGACCCAAGTGACGACCACAACCACCGCATGGCGGGCGCGCGCCGCCGCCTGCTCACCGAGCGGACGGGGGCCGCGCTCCGGCACGTCGGCGAGGCGGGAACGTACGACCCGGCCGCGTTGAAGGGCAACATCGAGAACTTCATCGGCATGGCCCAGATCCCCATCGGCGTCGCCGGGCCCTTACGGATCAACGGGGAGCACGCCCGCGGCGACTTCCTGGTGCCGCTGGCCACCACCGAGGGAGCCCTTGTCGCCGGCTACAACCGGGGCATGCGGCTGCTGACCGAGAGCGGCGGCGTCACGACGGCCGTCGTGGAGGAGTCGATGCAGCGCGGCCCCGTCTTCTCCTTCGACAGCGCGCTGCGCGCCCGCGACTTCGGCGTCTGGGTCGCGGAACATTTCACCGAGATCAGGAAGGCCGCCGAGGCCACCACCCGGCACGGGCGGCTGACGGACATCGGCCAGTACCAGGTGGGCCCGCTCCGCTACCTGCGCTTCAACTACACGACCGGGGACGCGGCCGGCCAGAACATGACCGGCAAGGCCACGAGGGCGGCCTGCGAATGGATCAAGCGCGCCTTTCCCGGCGAGCTCTCGTACCTGCTGTCCGGCAACATCGACACCGACAAGAAGCACTCCCACGTCAACATGCTGCTCACCCGCGGCCGCCGCGTGGTCGCCGAGGCCGTGCTGGACCGCCGGATCCTGCGGGAGCTCATGGGAGTGGACGCCGCAGAGCTGTTCCGGTGGCGGCAGGTGACGATGACCGGCGCCGCGCTCGCGGGCGCCGCGAGCAACGGCGCGCATGCGGCCAACGGGCTGGCCGCGCTGTTCATCGCCACCGGCCAGGACGCCGCCTCCGTGGCCGAGTCGCACGCCTCGCTCACCTACACGCGGCTGCTCGACTCCGGCGACTACTACTGGTCGGTCACTCTGCCCGCGCTCATCGTGGCCACCTGCGGCGGCGGCACCGGGCTGCCTACCCAGCGTGAGTGCCTGGAGCTGCTGGGCTGCGCCGGGCCGGGCAAGGCCGCCGGGCTGGCGGAGGTGTGCGCGGCGACGGTGCTGGCCGGCGAGGTGTCGCTGGCCTGCGCCGTGGTCGGCGACGCGTGGGTCGACGCCCACGAACGTCTCGGCCGCAACCGTCCCGGCGCTCCGCGAGACGACAGATGAGACACCGGCGCGAGGGGGAAGCCATGGGGGCGAATGTCAGGCATCCGGCCTGGACCTCTGGGTCGAGCAGATGGGTCGACCTGGACGGTCCCGTCCACTACCTCGATTACGGCGGCCCGCCGGACTCGCCCGTGCTCGTCGCGATTCACGGGCTCGGCGGGTCGGCGCTCAACTGGCTGGCCGTGGCACCGCTGCTGACGGACCGCTGCCGGCTCATCGCCCCGGACCTGGCGGGGCACGGCCTGACCCGGGCCGCCGGCAGGCCGACCACGGTCCAGGCCAACCGGCGGCTGCTGCACCGCTTCATCAAGGAAGTCACGGGCAGCCCGGTGATCCTGCTGGGCAACTCGATGGGCGGAATGATCTCCCTCATCGAGGCGGGCACCCACCCGGAGACCGCGGCCGGGCTGATCCTGCTCGACCCCGCGGCGGCGTTCGTGCCCGCGCTGCCCGACCCGCTGGTCGCGACCGTGTTCGCCACGTACGCGGCACCCTGGGTGGGCCGGTTCGTCATGGCCCGCCGCCGGGCGCTGCCCGCGGAGACGACGGTCGGCATGGTGCTGAGGATGTGCTGCGCCGACCCGTCGCGGGTGGCGCCCGAGGTCGTCGCCGCGCACGTCGAGCTGGTACGCCACCGCTCAAGCCTCGAACACGTCGAGCGGGACTTCCTGCACGCCGCCCGCTCCGTGGTGCGGACCGCGGGGGGCCTGCCGGGCTCGTCCTACCGGCGGACGATCCGGGCCGTGCGCGCTCCCGCCCTGATCCTGCACGGCGAGCAGGATCGCCTGGTCCCCCTCTCCGCCTCCCGAGCCCTGGCCCGCCTCCATCCCCGGTGGAAGCTGGTGGTGCTGCCGCGCGTGGGGCACGTCCCGCAACTGGAGGCCCCGCGCGAGACCGCCGCCGAGATCCTGGCCTGGCTGTCGTCCGACGCCGCGGTCGAGGCCGTACGGGCCGCGTCCCATCCGCTCGAAGCCTCGTAGCGGCCGCGACCCCGGACATCGGGCCGAACGGCACGGTCGAGAGGCCGAACGGCACTGCCGGCCTCTCGACCGCTCCCCGACGCTGGGGAGAACACCGGTTTTCGACGACGAAGTGGCGGCGATCGGCATGACCGACCATCTGAGCCCCCTCGACACGGCCTTCCTCGACCTCGAGGACGAGGAACCGCAGGTCTCCCTGGCGATCTCGTCGGTCGCCGTCATGGAGGGCCCCGCGCCCTCCCACGACGAGCTCCTCGCCGCCCTCGCCTCCAGGCTGCCGCTGGTGCCGCGCTACCGGCAGAAGCTCAGGCAGCTGCCCTTCGATCTCGGCTCGCCCGTCTGGGTCGACGACCCCGGCTTCGACCTGGACTACCACGTCCGGCGGGTCGCCCTGCCGCCTCCCGGCGGCGACGCGGAGCTGTGCGAGCTGGTCGGCGACATCATGTCGCAGCGGCTCGACCGGGCCCGCCCTCTCTGGGAGTACTGGGTGGTCGAGGGGTTGTCCGGCGGCCGCTGGGCGCTGGTGTCCAAGGTGCACCACTGCATGGTGGACGGCGTGTCCGGCACCCACCTCTACTACGTCATCTTCGACCTGTCGCCCGAGGGCAGCGGGCCGATGCCCGAGGACACGTGGAGCCCGGGTCCGGAGCCGTCCACCTGGAGCCTGGTCGCCGACGCGCTGCGGGAGCTCGCGCTCAGCCCCGTCGAGCAGGTCAGGATGATCCGCCAGGCCCTGCGGACGCCCGAGGAGACCGCCCGCCGCCTGGCCGGGACCGCCCGCGGGCTGGCCAGCCTGGCCGGCGCGCTGCGCCCCGCGTTCGGCTCGACCCTCACCGGCCCCATCGGCGAGCGGCGCAGGTACGCCCTGGCCCGCGCCCCGATCGGCGACGTCCTGGACGTCAAGCGGCGCGCGGGCGTCAGCCTCAACGACGTCGTGCTGTCGGCGATCAGCGGCGCCTTCAGGAGGTTGCTCGTTCAGCGTGGCGAGGACCCGGATCCGCAGGCCGTGCGCTCGCTCGTGCCCGTCAACGTCCGCGCTCGCGGCGAGGAGGGCATCTACGAGAACCGCGTCTCCTGCATGCTGCCCTTCCTTCCGGTCCACCTGGCCGACCCGGTCGAGCGGCTGCGCGCCGTGCACGAGCACCTGGCCGAGCTCAAGGCCGCCATGGAGGCCCAGGCCGGGGAGGCGATGACCACGCTGGCGGCCCATGAGCCGTTCCCGCCGGTCAACTGGGCGCTACGGCTGGCCGCGCGGCTGCCGCAGCGCAGCGTCGTCACCGTCACCACGAACGTGCCGGGCCCCCGGCAGCCGCTCTACCTGCTCGGCCGCCGCACGCTGGAGATCCTCCCGTACGTGCCCATCGCGGCCAGGCTGCGTACCGGCGTGTCCATCTTCACCTACTGCGACCAGGTCGCCTTCGGCGTGACGGGCGACTACGACAGCGCCCCGGAAGTCTCCCAGCTCGCCGACGCCATCGGCGCGGAGCTGCAGGCGCTCGTCACCGCCTACCGTCCCGCCACGGTGCCGGCCGACGCGTGAACGGCCGCTCACTCGCGCGGCGTCCCCGGGTGCTCCGGCGCCGCGGACCGGCCGCTACGAGCGATCATGACAATGGTGGCCGGCACCAGCCAGATCACCAGAGCGGGATAGAGGAGGAACTGCAGCCATCCCCCTGGCGCCAGCGGGCCGCTGGTCACCGCGATGCCGGCGGACAGGACCGCGTACGCCGCGGCGGCCGGCGCCGCCAGCCACCCCAGCCAGCGCGGGAAGGCACGGTGGCGGAGCGACACCAGCGCCACGGCCGCGAACATCACGGCCACGGGCACGTTGGCCAGCGCGAACATCGCGTTCATGAGCGCCAGGTCGCGTCCCGTCACCTGCGCGGGCGGTGCGGTGGCCAGCCCGATCTGCCAGGCCTGCGCGATCAGGTTGAGCACGACCTGGGCCACGCCCGCGCCGAACGCCAGCGTGGACAGTCGTGCGGGGCCGCCTTCGGACTCGGCCAGGAAGACCCGCAGGCACCCCAGGAACCACAGCAGGGCCACCGCGCCGGCCACGAACAGCAGGCTCTGCGCCACCAGCGCCGAGCCGTTGGCCGCGAAGAACGCGGCGATGTCGGGAGCGGGCTGTTCCGGGCTGACCGCGCCCCGCTCGAACAGCACCGCCGCGGCTCCGGCCGCCACGGCGACCAGCCCGCTGCCCATGCCCCACCTCTGCCATGCCGGCTCGTTCACGACGACCGCCTCCCTCGTGCCAGGGCCTCTTCAGCGAACCACCCGGTGGCGGCGGCGCGCACCGGACGAAAGTCCTCGCCGGCACGCCGGCCGTCACCGGCCAGATGACAGACGCCTGAGCGGGTGTGACGAGGGGCGGCGATCCCGCCTCCGGGCAAGTGCCGGCGTCCAGTCCCTGCGGCGCTCTGCTGACCTACGGCCGGGACGATCCGGGACCTCCGGCCCTACGCCCGCCGCCCGGCGGCCGGTGTGATGGGGCGAGTGCGCGACAGCGCCCGATCTCTGAGGGGATCCCCATGAAGAGCACCGTCCAGGACGTGATGACCACCCACGTGGCCGCCGTCCGTCAGAAGGCGTCCTTCCACACCGTGGCCGAGCTGCTCATCGAGAAGGGCGTGAGCGGCATGCCGGTCCTGGACGACGACGGCCGCGTCGTGGGCGTCGTCTCCGAGACCGACCTGCTGGCGAAAGAGGAGTTCAAGCAGTGCTACTACGGCGACGAATACCGGCCGCCGCTCCGCGCCCGTATCCGTCACGCCGCCGGCGCCGAAGGCAGCCGCCACCGTAAATCCGCCGGAGAGACCGCCGGCGACCTGATGACCTCACCCGCTCACGTCATCACCGCGGAGGCGTCCATCGTGACCGCCGCCCGGCACATGGACCGCCACGGCGTCAAGCGCCTGCCCGTCGTCGACGCCCGCGGCCGGCTCGTCGGCATCGTCAGCCGGCGCGACCTCATCAAGGTCTTCCTCCGCACCGATCGGGACCTCCTGCCCCTGGTCAGGGCGGCCGTGCACGCCGACGAGCTGGGCATCGGCGTCTCGGTGTCCGGCGGGGTCGTCACCCTCCGCGGGGCCTTCCCCGAGCGCAGCCAGCCCGGCATGGCCATCCGCCTGGCCGAGAGCGTGGACGGCGTCGTGGGCGTGCACCACCGCATCCCGTGAGGGCACGCCGGCCGATCGCCACGTGCACGCAGGCGCCCTGCTGCGGTGGGGCGCGTCCGTCCGTTCTCTGCTGCGGCCGCCCCGAAGGCTACTGAGAGCGGACCACCGCGACGGGGCAGCCCGCGTGGTGGAGCACCCCTCTGCTGACCGAGCCCAGGAGCAGCGAGCCGAGCGCGCCGCGCCCGTGGGAGCCGACGATGATCAGGTCGCACGCGGTGCTGGTGAGGGCCTCGACGGGGTGCGCGTTCTGGACGTCCTCCACGAGGTTCACCTCGGGAAACTTCGCCCGCAACGCTGCGGTGCGTGTCCTGACGATCTCACGCTGGGCGGCGCGGACCTCGGCCAGGTCGTAGAGGATCTCGGGGGCGAAGGCGTGCACGGGCACCTGCCAGGCGTGGATCAGGCGCAGCGTGGCACCACGCAGCCTGGCCTGCTCGAAGGCGTAGCCGAGAGCCGGCTCGCAGGTGCCGGTGTCATCGACGCCGACCCCGATCTCGCCGATCGTCTCCTGACGCTCGGCGCGTACCACGACGACGGGGCAGCCGGCCCGCCCGGCCACCTCCATGGTGACCGACCCGAGCAGCGCACCGGCGAACCCGCCCAGCCCGCGGTTGCCGATGACCAGCTCGCTCGCCTCCTGCTCCCGCAGAACCGCCGCGGGCGCGCCCTCGATCAACCGGGTGCTCACCTGCACGGTCGGCTGCCGGTTGCGCGCGGTCGCCTCGGCCGCCCCCAGCACCTTGCCCGCCGCCTCGCGCAGGAGATCCTCCTGCTCCGGAACCGGAAATCTGGTCAGGTCGTACGGGTGCCGATCCAGTACGTGCACAATCCGCAGCTCGGCCCCCGTCCGCAACGCGTCGTCGGCGGCCCACTCGATCGCCGCGGTGCTGGGAGCCGAACCGTCCACGCCCGCAATGATCAGTCCGGCCACGATGTCCCCCTCATCCGGCTCCTCATCTCAACGACTCCACAGAGCTCACCGTCCTGGTCACTCCGGCTCGCCCCGTGGCCGTACGACCGCCACCGGACAGGCCACATGGTGCAGCACCCCATGGCTGACCGAGCCGAGCACCGCCGAGCGGAAACCTCCCAAGCCGCGCGAGCCGACCACGGCGAGGTCGGCCGTCGCCGCGGCCTTGATGAGCGCCGCCACCGGATGGTCGCGCACCTGCTCGTCCGTGATCACGACGTCGGGGTTGGCCTCTCGCCAAGGGGCCACCCGCGCCCGCGCGGCGTCCGCCTCCTCCTGGAAGGTGTCCGCCAGCAGCAGGCTGTACGCCGCCCAGTACGTCGAGACCACCGCCTCCTGCCAGGCATAGACCACGTGCAGGCGAGCGTGGCGGGCCCGAGCCTGTTCGACGGCGTACGCCACCGCCTGCCGCGATCCTTCGGAGCCGTCGTCGCCGACCACGATCTGGTCGTGCGGGACGACGACGGGACCTCGGACGATCACGACGGGGCCGACGGCATGCCCGGCCACCGACAGGCCAACCGACCCGAGCACCATACCGGCGAACCCGCCCAGGCCCCTGCTGCCCAGCACCAGGCTCTCGGCGGAGACCGACTCGCCGATCAACGCCTCGATCACGTTGCCCGCCAGCATCTCGGTGCTGACCTCGACATCCCTGCTCAAGTCGCGGGCCCGGTCGGCGGCGGCCTCCAGCGCGCCGGCACAGTATTCCGAGCTGTCCATCCCGCGCGACCACTGCTCGCACACATGCACGATCCGCAGCGGCAGTCCTCTCCGCTGAGCGTCGGCGACAGCCCATTCCACCGCCGCCGTCGATGATGCGGAGCCGTCAGTTCCGACCACGATCCGTCCACGCATCATCTGTCTCCCTCACGTGGGACTCCCCTAACCTCAACCTTCCCGAAAAAGACATAAGGACACGATGGGACATAAATCTTCGGAAGATCACCGGCTCTGCCGATCAACGCCCACCGTCGGAGGCGAGCCCGCACTCGTTCCCCTCCGTAAAGCCCGGGGTGGACAGGCGTAAGACTCCCCAGCCGGGGTGAGGAGGTCAGCAGGGCCGTTCTGCGGGACTTTGGACCCTGGGCGCGCGGCCGTGGCCGGCGACGATGAGAAGCGAGACGTCTTGCATGCGGGGGAGCCGAGATGAAGGAACCGGTGGTCTTGTCCCGATCGGGGCTGTCGTCGGCGGAGGCGGCCGCGCGGCTGGAACGGGACGGCCCGAACCTGCTGCCCGCCAAGCCGCCCACTCCGCTGTGGCGGCGCGTGGCCGGGCAGCTTCGTGACCCGCTGATCGTCGTACTGCTGGCGGCGGCGGCGCTGACCGCGATCACCGGCGACTGGACGGACATGGCCGTGATCCTGCTGGTGATCGTGGTCAACACGAGCGTCGGCGTGGCCCAGGAGGTGCGCGCCGACCGGGCCATCACCGCGTTGTCCGAGCTCACCGCTCCGGTTGCGCGGGTCGTGCGGGACGGCGCGCAGCGGGAGGTTCCCGCGGCCGAGGTGGTGCCCGGCGACCTGCTGGTGCTGGCCGAGGGGGACATCATCCCGGCCGACGCCCGCCTGGGGGAGGCGGCGGCGCTGCTGGTGGACGAGTCCGCGCTCACCGGCGAGTCGGTGCCGGTGGACAAGAGCCCGGGCGACGAGGTCGCCTCCGGCACTGTGGTGGTGCGCGGGCGGGGCCGGGCCGAGGTGAGCGCGACCGGCCTGGCCAGCGCGGCGGGGCGCATCGCCGCGCTCATGGTCACGGGCTCCGGGCTGACGCCGTTGCAGCGGCGGCTGGCCGGGGTGGGACGGCTGCTGGCCGGGGTGACCGTGTTCCTGTGCGTCGTGGTCGGGGCGCTGGGGCTGGTCCGGGGGCAGCCGGTGGAGCTGATGGTGGTGACCGCGATCAGCCTGGTGGTGGCGGCCGTGCCGGAGTCGCTGCCCGCCGTGGTCACGCTGAGCCTGGCGCTGGGCGCCCGCCGGATGGCCGCGCGGCACGCCCTCGTACGCCGGCTGCACGCGGTGGAGACGCTCGGTTCGGTCACGATCCTGGCCACCGACAAGACCGGTACCCTCACCGAGGGCCGGATGGTCGTGCGCCGGCTGTGGACGCCCACCGCGCAGGCCACGCTCACCGGCACCGGCTACGGCCCGGACGGGCGGCTCGACGGCGACGCCCCGCCCGAGGCGTTCACCGACCTGCTCACCGCCGCCGTGCTCTGCAACGACGCCCGTCTCCTGCCCGGCGACGAGGGCGAGGAGTGGCGGGCCCTCGGTGACCCGACCGAAGCCGCCCTGCTCGCCGCCGCGGCCAAGCTCGGCCTGGACCGCCGCGACCTGCACCAGCGCAGTCCCCGCCTGGCCGAACGCCCCTTCGACAGCGCGCGCAAGCGCATGAGCACCCTGCACCGGATGCCGGGCGGCGGGGCCAGGGTGATCTGCAAGGGCGCGCCGGAGGTGCTGCTGCACGCGCCCGTCCTCGCCGACGACCCGGCCCTGCTCGCCCGCGCCGCCGAGCAGGCTGAAGATCTCGCCCGCCAGGGATACCGGGTGCTCGCCGTCGCCCACGCCGGTCTGGCCTCCGTCCCGGAGACAGCGCCGGAGCAGGGTCTGAGCCTCCTCGGTCTGATCGCCATCCTCGACCCGCCCCGCCAGGCGGCGTCCGGCACCGTCGCCGCCTGCCGCCGCGCCGGGATCCGCCCGGTGCTCATCACCGGCGACCACCCCGGCACGGCCCGCGCCATCGCCACCGAGCTCGGCATACTCGGGCCCGGGGATGCGATCGTCGACTGCCGCGCCCTCACCGGACCCGGCCCGCGAACCGCCCCC